>CAZXJZ010000160.1:0-11225 GCA_964641065.1 uncultured Hyphomicrobiales bacterium
AACCGCCTGCGCGGCGGCCTGAAGGTTGCGGCCGTGAAGGCGCCCGGCTTCGGCGATCGCCGCAAGGCGATGCTCGAGGATATTGCCATCCTCACCGGCGGCCAGCTGATCTCCGACGATCTCGGCATGAAGCTCGAGACCGTCACGCTCAACATGCTGGGCCGCGCCAAGAAGGTGATCATGGAGAAGGAAAAGACCACGATCGTCAAAGGCGCCGGCAAGAAGCCCGACATCGAAGCCCGGGTTAACCAGATCAAGGCGCAGATCGAGGAAACCACCTCCGACTACGACAAGGAAAAGCTGCAGGAGCGGCTGGCGAAGCTCGCCGGCGGCGTTGCCATCATCCGCGTCGGTGGCTCCACCGAGATCGAGGTGAAGGAAAAGAAGGACCGCGTCGAGGACGCCCTCAACGCCACCCGCGCTGCGGTCGAGGAAGGCATCGTCACCGGCGGCGGCACCGCCCTGCTTCGTGCCAAGAAGGCGATCGGCAAGCTCCACAACGAGAATTCGGACATCCAGGCCGGCATCAATATCGTGCTGAAAGCGCTGGAAGCCCCGATCCGTCAGATCGCCGAGAATGCCGGCGTGGAAGGCTCGATCGTGGTCGGCAAGATCCTGGACAACAAGTCCGAGACCTTCGGCTTCGACGCGCAGAACGAAGAGTATGTCGATCTTGTCGAGAAGGGCATCATCGATCCGGTGAAGGTGGTGCGCACTGCGCTGCAGGATGCGGCGTCGGTCGCGGGCCTGCTGATCACCACCGAGGCGATGGTCGCCGAACTGCCGAAGGACGCTCCGGCCCCGATGCCGGGCGGCGGCGGTGGCATGGGCGGCATGGGCGGCATGGGTTTCTGACCCGATACCCGTCACTCTCGCAAAGGTTACGAAAAGGCGTGGCGCAAGCCGCGCCTTTTTTCTGCGCCCTGTTTGTGGCCATGATAGATTCGGTCACGGTTTCTGCGGAGGGCATCAGATGCGCGTGCTGACGGTCGCTGTTCTGGCTTTGGCGTGCAGCGGATTTTCCGCTTCGGCGCAGACGGTCCGCTACTTCAACAACGTTTACGGCCTGATGGGCGACATCGAAACCGACGCGTTCCTGAAAGAAACGCGTCAGGGCGGCAAGGTGGTGTCCGCCGAACTCGACGTCTGCCACGCCCCCTCGCCCGGCTCGCCCTTGCGCGACCGCTTCGTGGTGACCCTGAAGCCCCAGGGCAACCGGCTGGTCGGCTCCGGTCAGACCCAGGAAGGCAAGCGTCCGGTCACGGTCGATCTCAGGCGGTCCGGAACCGGCAACAGCTTTTCTTTAGACGGCACGGTGAAACTCGGCGACCAGACCCTCGAGGCCTCGTCCGAGGACCTTGCCGACATAAGCCCCAAGGAGTTCGAGGAGCAGACCGCGGTCGAGGAGACGATCGTCGAGAACCCTGCCGATTTCCGCGAAACCACGCCCGGCACGCTCGCAATCCGCGTCGCACGCACGGCAGCGATCGATTTCCTGAAAGCCTTGCGTGCGGACAACGTGAAGGTTCAGGGCTACAGCATCGCGCCGAGTTGTGAGGCGCTGCGGCGCGGCACGCTGGACGTGCAGATCGATGTCGACCCGGAGCGCGCGGCGGACCTGATCGCCAAGGCCAAGGCGATGCCCGGAGTCAGCCGCGCCGGATGGACCGGGGGCGGGATCGATCTCAGCCGCGCCGTCCGCATCCCGGCAGGCAGCTTCCGCGACGGCGCCGGCAAGCTCGACCGGCAGAAGCTCGGCGACGCCCTCGCCGCCGTCGCCGCCAAGGTGTTCTCGGCGCAACCCGGCACGGTGGAGTGGGACGATGTCACCGGTGAACTCGCCGTCACCGTGAAGCGGCCGGACACCACCGTTCCGGGGCTTGGGCTGACCCAGGTGATCGGCATTCCCTTCATCGTCAGCGGCGAAAAACCCGGTGCGAAAGACACGCTGGTCATCCGCATCGGTCAGACCGAAAGCGAAATCCAGGATGACGGTGCGCCGCCCCGCCTGACCATTGCGGCGAGCCGAAGCGACGAGGAGACCTCGGAACCCAGCGGCACCGATGACCTGCAAAGTGCCCTCGCCAAGGCGCTGAAAGGTCAGACCTGGGATACTGACAAAGAAGACTGGGCGAAGTAGGTCTGGGCCGTTCGTTCGGAAGCCGCACAACAGCGCGACTGTCCGCGGCCCGGCAAGGTCGCGTTCCTGGTCCTGAGAAACCGGTTTCCGTCTCAGGCCGTCGCCGCGTCCGGGACGGGCATCAAAATCAGTTCGACGCCGGCCGCCAGCGCAAGGCTTCGGGCCCCTCGAGCACCAGCAGAACGCCCTCCCACCGCCAACTGGTGACCTGCATCAGCTTGCTGAGGAAGTCCTTGTCCTGCTCGAGCTGTTCCGGGGAACACTGGTTGTCACGCAGGGCCGTGGGTACGATTGTGATGGTCCGATCCACCACGGTGGCGCGGCCGCGGCCGGTCGCGCACCACAGGTCGATGTCGACAGCGCCGTTTTCGGAGAATTGCAGCCAGGGCAGCCGCTTCGAACCCTTCATCGGATTTGCTTCAAGCCGCAATTCGGCGCCGTAGGGAAACGCCTTTTGCGCCGCCGCAGGAGCGCTCAGGGCTAGGATCGCCGATGCAGCGCAGGCGGCCAAAGCGATGGTCATCGCGCGAAAAGGCGCTGGATACATGCAGAACCCCGATGTCTGATTGGGCGGCCGTTCGGCCTGCAGGATGAAATTTTGGACAGGCGTGGATTAGAGGCCGCCGGCAATTTATAGTGCCGCACGGAAACGGACAACGACATGACACGACTGATTCTGGCTCTCGCCTGCTTCGCCGCACTCGTATCCACAGCCTCGGCGCAGGACCGGTTGCGGGTGGTGACCACGACCGGTGACCTGCGGGTGCTGGCCAAGGCGGTCGGTGCCGAACGCGTCATCGTCACCAGCCTTGTGCCGCCGGGCGAGCGTCCTGAGCGCTACGCGCCGCGGCTGCAGGAGACCTCAATCCTGAAGGGCGCGCGGGTTGTGGTGCGCGCGGGACCGGGCATCGACGGCTGGTTCGACAAGCTGCTCGCCCGCTCGGCCGAGAAGAACGGCCGCACCGGAATAGAGCGCGGCGAGAAAGGGCATGTCGATGCGTCCGCCGCCGTTGCCGCAACCGACCCGACGCTGGTGAGAGCGGGTTTCGCTGCGCGGAACCGCCGCTCGCAACGCGGCCTGGCGACGCTGCATTTCTGGCTCGACCCGCAGACCGCGGACTCAATCACCGCGGCGATCGTCAAGACATTCTCCGAAGTCGATCCCGACAACAAGAAATATTACGAACAGAACCGCGTCGCCTTCCTCTCCCGGCTGAACCAGAAGATCGGAGAATGGAAATCGCGGCTCGAGCCGCTGAAGGGCGAGCCCCTGATCGCCTTCCACGACGACTGGGATTACTTCGCCCGCCGGTTCAACCTGGACATCGTCGATTTCATCACCGAGCGCGATGGCGCGCCGCCGAAGCTCGGCCGCATCGGACAACTCGCGAAGCTGATGAAGGACAAGAATATCCGTTTCATCCTGGCCGAGGCCAACCAGCCGGAGCGGCATTCGAACATGCTCGCGGAACGCACCGGCGCCAAAGTTGTGCAACTGGCCGGCAGCGTCGGGATGCTGCCCAACACCGACGATTACATCGCGCTGTTCGATGCCAATGTGAATGCGCTGGTGAGCGCTTATAAGGAGAAGTAGCGGCGCGCCCTCTGCCGCTCCGACCTCCGTTCATTCCCGCGCAAGCGAACTAACTCTGGGTCCCCGCTTTCGCGGGACGAACGAAATTCTCATCCGTCGCTCACAATACCTCGTCGACCGCGCGCTTGGCCTGGTCGATTGCGCTATGCGCATAGGCACTCCAGTCGGCATCCGAGTTGGCGATGGCGACGCGGCCATGCGGCTGGCGCGCCTGCTCCTTGGTGTCGTCGATGTCATCGCCATCGAACAGCGAATTTTCCACGTAGGAATAGCCATGCGCCCAGCGATTGACGGTGATCGCGGCGATGTCGCGGCCGGACGAGAAACCGCCGGGGCCCAGCATGCGATCGAGCTCATCGCGGATCCGCGCCTCGAAATCGGCGAAGGTCATCTCCAGCAGCTTCATGCGGCCGATGCGGAACATGTCGCGCGCTTCCATCCCGGGATTGCTCTCGTTCGGTACATGCACGAGATGCAGCCCGATCGGTTCAGACGGCGCGCGCGGGTGGCGATAGCCACCCATGCTGACCGGATAATCGAGCTTGACCCGGCAGTGAAACGACATCGGCCCGGAGATTTCGTGCACGCCGAGCTTCACCCAGGGTTCCCAGTTGCGCACGATCACCTTGCTGTAAACCAGTGGCGCCTTGACGTTGCGCAGCAGCGCATTGCGCTGTTCCTCCGGCAGGTCCGGCATCATATAGGGGATGGCCGAGTTGAAGCCGGCGAGGATCGCACGGCTGGCGCCGACGCGATGCACCTCGCCGTTGCGGACATAAGCAATCTCGACGCCGCCCTTGCGATCCTTCACGTGGACGCAGGTCGACTGAAGGCGGATGCGCACCGCGTTGTCGCGCAGGTCGAGCCGGTCATAGCGGAACGGCGCCAGCACGATATCGTCCATGGTCTTGCCCGGCGCGATACCGGGAATAAGCGCGCGCACAAGCAGGCGCGCAATCGATGCATTGCCATCCGGGAAATGATGGATGTAAGGCTCATCGCGTTCGGCGCTGGCCTGTTGTGACAGGCCGAGGCCATCGAAACCCGGGAGCCCCATGTCGCGCGCTTCCTCCGCAGAGATCATGTCGCTGGCAAGCGCCATGAAATCGAGCGAGCGGCCATGGAAGCAATTGGCGGCCTGTTCGCTCAGCCCGCAGATTTTAACGAGATAGTCGCGGTAGCTGGTCTTTTCGAGAATGTGCTCCTTCTCGCCGCGGCTCTTGCCGCGCAGCGGATCGCGCCGGCGATCATACAGGGACAGCACCTTGGCCCGGTCGGCGGCATCGAGCGGGAAAGCCGCGACGAATTCGGCGACCGGCTTGGCGTTGAGCAAGCCCGGTCCGAGTTCGTCCGCGGCGGTGTGGGTCGGATCGCCGGTCACAAGCACATCGCGGCCGAACCCTTCGCGCGGAAAGAACACGCCGCGTGACAGCCCAAGCGACGGATAGAACTCGCGCTCGAACGCAGTGTCGAAGCGCGCGATATCGACGCCGAGATCCTTCAGCAGACCCATCGCCACAGGGCTCCACAGGGCTTTGGGCGATTGCAACGATTCACTGCCGCCGTAGCCGAGGATCATCCGGCCATCGACGGAGAATTCGTTGCGTTTGGCGTGACCGCCGAAATCGTCGTGATTGTCGAGGATCAGGATGCGGGCGCGTGGGCGCTGCTTGCGGTAGAAATACGCCGCCGCGAGCCCGCTGATCCCGGCACCGACGACAACGAGGTCGTAATCCTCCTCGATCGGACGTCCGGCGAAATCGGGCACCTCGCCGTCGCGCATTGCATGCGCGACCTCGAACGAACCCTGATGATGGCCGCGCAAACCGGTCGATGCGGCCGGTCCCGGCGCAGGCTGCGCGGCGGCGGCGAATTGCGCTCCCGGCGTCAGGCCCGCCGCGATCGTCAGCGCGCATCCGTCGAGAAAATCGCGGCGTGTAATGTCGCGCATTACCCGCAGTCTCCGTTCATGACCGGGCGGAGACTACAGCACCTTCATGACGATTCACCAGCCGATCGCCTTGGGCAACCAGGTTGCAAGGGCCGGATACAGAAACACCAGCGCCAGCGCCACAAGCTGCATTCCGATGAAGGGGATGACCCCGCGATAGATATCGCCGGTCGTCACCTCAGGCGGCGCAACCCCGCGCAGGAAGAACAGCGCCCATCCGAAGGGCGGCGTCAGGAACGAGGTCTGCAGGTTCACGCAGATCAGGATCGCCAGCCACACCATGTCGACATTGGCCTGCAGGAACACCGGCAGGAACAGCGGCACCGCAATGTAGGAAATCTCGATCCATTCGATGAAGAAGCCGAGGATGAAGATGATCAACATCAGGAACCAGATGTCCGAGTTGATGCCGCCCGGCAGGAACGCAAAAAGGTCTTCGACGATCTTCTCACCCTGCAGCCCGCGGAAGGCGAGCGCGAAGGCCTGCGCGCAGATGAGGATGAACATCATCATCGCGGTGATTTTGGTGGTAGCCTGCGCAGTGTCGCGCAGGACTTGCCAGGACAACCGGCGGCCGATGGCGGCCACCGCGATCGAGCCGAGCGCGCCCATCGAAGCCGCTTCCGACGGCGCCGCAATCCCGGCGATGATAGAACCAAGAACCGCGGCGACGAGCCCGACGGGCGGCGCCACCACCTTGAACAGCTTCCTTGTCAGGTCGGAGCGTGAAACCGATGCTCGCTCCTCGGCGGAAAAGGCCGGGACGCTTTCCGGCCGCACCATGCCGAGCACGAGAATGTAGACGACATAGATTCCCGCCAGCATCAGGCCCGGGATCATCGCGGCGGCGAAAAGGGTTCCGACCGACAGGTTCAGAATATCGGCCAGCAGGATCAGGATCAGGCTGGGCGGAATGATCTGGCCGAGCGTGCCGGACGCGCAGATCACACCGCAGGCCAACCCCTTGTCGTAGCCGCGCCGGATCATGCCCGGCAGCGTGAGCAGGCCGAGGGTCACGACGGTTGCGCCGACAATACCCGTGGTCGCGCCGAGCAACACGCCGACGACCACGATGCCGATGCCAAGCCCGCCGCGCAGCGAGCCAGAGAGATGACCGATGACGTCCATCAGGTCTTCGGCGAGCCTGGATTTCTCCAGCATCATGCCCATGAAGACGAACAGCGGAATCGCCAGCAGAGTCTGATTGGTCACCACGCCGAAAATCCGGCCCGGCAGCAGGTTGAACAGCAGGCTGCCGAAGCCGAGATAGCCGAAGAAAAGTCCGGTGGTGGCGAGGGTCAGCGCGACCGGAATGCCGGCCATCAGCAAGACGAAGAACGACGCCAGCATACAGATGGCGAGAATCTCGAGATACGGCATCACGCTCTCCGCATCGCGAGATAGCTCTTGATCGCTTCGGAGAGCGATTGCAGGAACATGATGGCGAAGCCGATCGGGATCAGGGATTTGACGATGTAGCGATATTCAATGCCGCCGGGATTGGCGGTGCCCTCCCCGATCGACCATGACTGGTACACATAGGGGATCGAGAGCCGGATCACGATGATGCAGAACGCCATCGAAATGATTGCCGCGACGATATCGACGCGATGCTTGTTGCGCTCGGAGAAATACTGGAACAGCACGTCGACGCGCACATGCTCCTTGTGAAGCAGCGCATAGGACATGCCGAACAGGCAGATCGGCACGAAGATGTGCCATTCCAGTTCCTGCGCCCAGATGAACCCGATCGAGAACATATAGCGCATCAACACATTCGCGCCCATGACGAGCGCGATGCCCAGCGCCAGCCATGACGTGGCGCGGCCGACGAGATCGGTGAAAGCATCGATCCCGCCGGCCAGCTTTTCGGCAGCGTGCAATCAGGCCTTCCTGATCTTGGTGTGATAGACGGTCTCGCTCAGATCGGCCCAGGCATCGTATTTCGCCTTGTAGGCCATGTAGGAGTCGTGGACCTTCTTGGTGACCGGGTCCTTCGCCACGGCTTCGGCGAGGATCTTGTCGTTGGCCGCACGCAATGCCGCCACGACGGAGTCGGGCAACGGGCCCGCGATCACGCCCTGGTTCTTGACCAGGTCTTCCATCGCCTCGGCGTTGTTCTTCTGGCACCAGGCCTCGCTGATGGTGTTGCAGGCGAGGCAGGCATTTTCGACGATCGCCTTCAGGTCCGGTGGCAGCGAATTCCACTTCGCCTTGTTGATGGTGAGCTCGCTCGCCGTCGCCATCTCGTGCCAGCCGGTGGTGTAGTAATATTTAGCGACCTTCTGCAGGCCGAGCTGGCGATCGAGATACGGACCGACGAATTCGGCGGCATCGATCACGCCGCGCTCGAGAGACGGGAAGATTTCGCCCGGCGCGATCAGGCGCGAGTCGACGCCCAATTCCTTGTAGACGCGGCCGGCAAGTCCCGGGATGCGCATCTTCAGGCCCTGCAGGTCTTCCGGCTTCTCGATCGGCTTCTTGAACCAGCCGGTCATCTGCACGCCGGTATTGCCGCAGACGAATGGCACGAGATTGAAGCGGTCATAAACCTCGCGCCAGAGCTGGAGGCCGCCGCCGTCGAACATCCAGCCGTTATAGCCCTGGAAGTTGAGGCCGAAGGGGACCGCGGTGAAGTATTGCGCCGCGAAGCTCTTGCCGGTCCAGAAGTACGAATTGGCGTAGTTCATCTCGACGGTGCCGGACGAAACCGCGTCGAAGCCTTCCGCCGCCGGGATCAGTTCGCCGGCGCCGAAGAACTGGATCTTCATGCGGCCGTTCGACATCTCCTCGATGCGCTTGGCGAGGTCCTTGGCGCCGCCCGGGCCGGTCGAGTAGAAGGCCGCGTTCGGGCCGTAGAAGCTGGTCATTTTCCAGTTGAAGGTGGTCTGCGCGCGCACGACCGCAGGCGCCGCCACCGTCGCGGCCGCACCGGCCAAGGCAATTTTCGTGAAATCCCGACGTCGCATAGACACTCTCCCGCTGTACGATTTTTGAGCTTTATTTTTAAGCAAATAGCAGGCCAGCCCGCTTTGTCGGCACACAGCCGTGGCTGCATGTCACAGGCGGAAACTGCCTAAATCCTAGGCGCAATCTTGATCGCTGCGCAATCAGATTCGCGCAGCGGATGCATTGCGCTCCGCCGGTGTTCGCATCTTTAAACGCGGGGAGGACTTCATGGACCAGCGCATCATCGATCTGTACGACCGCTTTACACATGGTGAAATGAATCGCCGCAGCTTCCTGGACAAGCTGGCCCATCTCGCGGGCTCAAGCGCCGCAGCCGTGGCACTGCTGCCGATGCTGCAGAACGATTACGCCAAGGCCGCGATCATCCCGGCAGACGATGCCCGGCTGGTCTCCGAGCGGGTGTCCTTTGAATCGCCGAAGGGAAAGATCAACGGCTATCTGACGCGGCTGAAGGGCAATGCGAAGCGCCCGGCGGTGCTGGTGATCCATGAGAACCGCGGGCTGAATCCGCATCTGGAAGACGTCGCCCGGCGTCTGGCACTCGATGGATTTCTGGCCTATGCGATCGACCTGCTGTCGCTGGTCGGCGGCACGCCCGCCAACGAGGACGAGGCGCGGGACCTGCATCCGAAGCTCAACCAGGATGACGCGCTGGTGGCGCTGGTGGCGGCGGTCGACTTCCTGAAGAAGTATCCGGAATCCACCGGCAAGGTCGGCGCCGTAGGCTTCTGTTTCGGCGGGTTGATGGTGAATCGCCTCGCGGCGGCGAGTCCCGAACTCGATGCCGGTGTCGCCTATTACGGCCGGCAGGTGCCGGCGGCGCAGGTGCCGAACATCAGGGCGTCATTGTTGCTGCATTATGCGGAGAACGACGCAGGCGTGAATGCCGGCATTGCCGATTACGAGGCCGCGCTGAAAGCCAACAACAAGAGCTACGTGATCCACACCTATCCGGGCACGCAGCACGCCTTCAACAACGACACCGGTGCCGCGCGCTACAACAAGGCCGCTGCCGATCTCGCCTGGCAGCGCACCATTGCGTTCTTTACCGAGAAGCTCGGCGCGCCGCCGAAGGGAGCGTAGGACCCTCGCCTAGGCCTTCCTGCGCTTCCCCTTCGGCTCCAGCTTGCCGACCAGCCAGTTCGCCGACCGGATCAGCCGCGCATCGTCGAGCGGCGCACCGACGACTTGCACGCCGATCGGCAGGCCGCTTTCTCCGGTGAGCAGCGGCAGCGAGAGGGACGGAAGGCCCGACAGCGTCCACATCGAGCAGAAGACCGGATTTCCGGTCGCGTCGAGCCCCTGCGGCGCCACACCCGTCGTCGCGGGCGTGATGAACGCATTGCAGTGCTGGAAATAGCCGGCCAGCGAGTCCGTGAGTTGCCGAGCCTCATCCAGGGCGCGCTGATACGCAACCGCGCTGACTTGCCGCCCCTCGCCGACCAGCTTGCGCAGGACCTCGCTCACCCCCACACCGCCGCGATCGACGATTTCACCGAGATTATGCGCCATCTCGGCAATCATGATGGTGCGGTGAATATCCCACGCGTCCGCATATTCCGGCGGCAGATCGATGCGGATGCAATTGTCTCCAAGCATATCGGCAAGTTGTTCGAATGCCCGGTGTGCATCGGGCTCGGCCTTGTCCCAAACGGGCGTCCGGACGAATCCGAAGCGCGGCTCAATCGGGAAATCCTCCTCCGCGAAAGCGCGGAAATCCGGCACCGCAAAAGGCCGCATGTCCGAGTCGCCCGCGTCGTAGCCGGCGATCACCCCAAGCAACAAAGCAAGGTCAGACAACGAGCGCGCGAACGGACCGGCCACGTCAACGGTTTTCGACATCGGCAGGATGCCCGTCCGAGGAACCAGCCCCTTGGAGGGTTTTGCACCATAGACGCCGCAGAAAGACGCCGGACGTATGATGGAGCCGTTGGTTTGCGTGCCGATGGCGAGCGGCACCATTCCGGCCGCGACCGCAGCGGCTGACCCCGACGACGAACCGCCCGGCGTGCGCGACGTATCGTGCGGATTACGGGTCTTGCCGGGATGGAAGTATGCGAACTCAGTGGTGACGGTTTTTCCGACGATCACGGCGCCTGCGGCGCGCAGTTTCGACACGATCGCGGCGTCCGTCCTGGGTCTTCGGCCGGCAAACAATGGCGAGCCAAATTCGGTCGGATAATCTTCCGTATCGATGATGTCCTTTATCGCAACCGGGATGCCGTGCAGCGGCCCGAGCGGCTTGCCCTGAAGCCGAAGCATGTCGAGGCTGCGGGCTTGCTCGATCGCATAGTCCGGAACGATAGTCGCAAAGGCCTGAATTTCCGGCTCGACCTCTTCGATGCGTTCGAGGCATGCACGGACATAGTCTTCCGCCGATACGGCCCCGCTGGCGATCTGAGCTGCCGCCTCAGTGGCGGACAACATGAGCAAATTGGCGTCAGACACGACTTCCACCCTGCTTGCAACGCGGACCGGCTCAGCGCCCGTACAGATATTCGGGGAGCCACAGCGCCATGCCCGGCCACACATACAGAATGACCATGCATAGCACCACGATGGCCATGTAG
>CAZXJZ010000161.1:0-10973 GCA_964641065.1 uncultured Hyphomicrobiales bacterium
AAACCGCCCTCGCCGCCGCGATCCTGGCCGTTATGGCCGTGTCCGCCCAGGCCCAGCAGGGTCCGACCCGTCAAATCCAGATCCTTCCTGCCCCCAACAAGGTCGCTCTGGCGCCCACCCCGGTTGCCGACCAGGCGCCGGCCAAGGTCGACGGCCAGGCCCCCGCGGTCGAAGCCCAGGGTGCCGAAGCCGCTCCGGCCGAGGACGCTGCCCCCGAACCCGCGCCCAGACTGGCCGCGCCGAAATTCGCGCCCAAGGTCATCGTCGCCGAACCGAAATTCGTTGAGCCGAAGTTTGCGCCTCCGGTCCGCAAGGTGTCCTACGGCCATGGTGGATATGGCGGTTACGGCAAGCGCAACTGCCACTAACCGGCCTCCAGACAAAAAGCCGGCCGCAGCGATGCGGCCGGTTTTTTCTGTTTCAGTTTCACGGAGCCGGCTCAAGCCGGCGACGGTCAGCGAAAGATGAAGAATTCGTCGCGGCGTGCTTCCTGCCGCGCCCGCCACCGCTCGTGACGCAGCCTGCGCACTTCCTCACGGCGCTCACGCTGCAACATTCTCCGCTCTTGCCGTTCCAATCGGCGCTGATCGCGTCGGGACAATTGCCGTTCAGCCTTGCTCCGATTTTGCGTAGCGTCCTGTTTCGAGACGCGTCCCAACTCGGACGCGGCCGGTGCAACAACAGAAGGCGCGGGTGCCGGAACCGGGAGAGGAACGGCAGCTTCGCCTGTCGCGCCGGATGCGCCACGCGGCGTCGGTGCTGGCTTGTCGTCATACGCCGCGGAGCCGGTCGTACCCCGTTCCACGGCCGGGCTGGTTGGCGACGCTGCATTGGTGGCTGGCGCGTCGGGTAGCGAGACCTGTTGCGATCCGAGGCCGTGTTTCGGCGTGGAGCGCGGCGACGCCTCCGTATCGGCGGATTTCAGGCACCGCGCTTCCAGATAGGGCCAAGTCTGCTCCTCGCAGCTCTTGCCGGTGGGGTCTTCGGCCGCTGTCGCGAGGATCCTGGCTTCAGGTGGCGGCTCGGCATTCGTCCAGCTGCCGATCGCCTCGGAACTGGCGTTTAGGAGTACGCCGACACTCGAAATCCCCAGAAAAATGGCGGCCCCGCCAACGATTGTCGCGGTCACGCGCGCGCGCGTCCGTTCCACCGGCCTCAGCGGACGGTCGAACGACATACGAAACGGATTGAAGCTTTTCATATCGGCCCCAAATGCTGTCGATTGTGAACGACACGCATGGGCCTTGGTTCCCACCGGCTAAGCAAAACGGATCTTCACGCGCATGTGGGTTCGCATGCGATCCGGCTGCTGTAGACTGGCGCGGTGGAGCAACTGACATGATCTCGCGGCGAACCATCCTCAGCGCGATCGGCGGCGCTGCCGTGCTGCCATTGATGTCCCGGCGCGGGAGCGCGCAAACCGCCATGAGTCGCGCCACGGCCTTCGCCTTCTCTTTCAGGGCGCTGGACGGGAAAGAGCTTCTTCTGTCGGAACAGACCGGACGCCCGGTTCTGATCGTCAATACCGCATCGCTGTGTGGCTACACGCCGCAATATTCGGGCCTGGAGACGTTATGGAGCCGGTACCGCGATCGCGGGCTGCTGGTTCTCGGCGTGCCCTCAAACGACTTCGGCGGGCAGGAACCCGGTGGGCAATCGGAAATTCACGGCACCGCCCATCGTCACGGCGTGACCTTCCCATTGACCGAAAAGGTCGCGGTGAAGGGCGAGGCGGCGCACCCGTTTTATCGCTGGGCGGCGATCCAGCGGCCGAACGAGACACCCCGCTGGAACTTTCACAAGTACCTGGTTGCGCGGAACGGCACGCTTGCCGCCTCTTTCGGCTCCGCGATTGAGCCGACCGCCCCTCACCTGATCGCGGCGCTCGAGCGCGAGCTCGGGCCCGCCTGACCGGCTAAGGCCTTTCCGGGAGCGTGGCGTTTGGTCTGGAATTTGTCCATTTCCCGACGCAATCGTTAACGACACGGCCATTGGCCGTGTCGAACCCATCACAAATAACTATAATCCCCGTTCCTCACCGGTATCGACGGGGGGATTCGTTGACTCTTGTGGCATGTCACGTTTTTCATGCCATAGCTTTGCCATGCGGGCCGCCTGGGTCCGCTCTCATGAGGGGGTCCACCATGCGCCACTCGTTCGCGTGCGCTATCCTGGTTTCCGCATCGCTGGCGAGCGGTGCGGCTTTCGCGCAGGCTCCGGGTGCCGGAGCCGCCGGTGCGGCCAAGTGTGCCAATCCGGGTGCCCTCGGGGTCTCCCGCACGGTTGAAATCGATACCACCGGCGGTCCCGGTTTCGGCTTCGAACATTTCAAGCAGCACGACTTCCTGCGCGACAAGGAGGTTCTGCTCACCTTCGACGACGGCCCCTGGCCGACCACCCCGAAAGTGCTGGCGGCACTTGCCGATCAATGCGTGAAGGCGACATTCTTCATCATCGGCAAGCACGCGACCTACTACCCGGAAATCTTGAAGCAGGTGGCTGAAGGCGGTCACACGATCGGCTCCCACACCTGGAGCCACGCCGATCTCGGCCGCAAGAACATCAACCCGGAACAGGCCAAGGAAGAAATCGAGAAAGGCATCAGCGCGGTCAACATGTCGCTTGGCGCCCAGTCCGCGCCCTTCTTTCGCTTCGTCGCGCTCCGCCATCCGCCGGAACTCGTGACCTATCTTGGCGAGCGCAACATCGCGATTTTCTCGACCGACCTGGACTCCTTCGACTTCAAGGCGCGCCGTCCGGAGCAAGTCGTGAATGCGGTGATGAATAAACTCAAGAAGCACGGCAAGGGGATCGTTCTGATGCACGATTTCCAGACCCAGACAGCCGACGCGCTGCCGGAACTGCTCAAGCAGCTCAAGGACGGCGGCTACAAGGTCGTGCACATGCGGGCCAAGGGCACGGTTCAGTCGATGGCGAAGTACGACGAGATGATGAAGAAGGAGGCCAAGCTTCCGACCGTCGACCAGCGTCCGACTGCGAGCGTTGTTCGGACCGTCGACTAGGCGGCGCGTTATTTAGGTTTCGGTTAAGATCGCCGGGCTCTGCCCGGCGATTTTTTTTGACACGGCGCCGCCTGATGTTGAGAGCGGGCGCAGATGCCCTCCCCGAGCGATGCGCATGTGCTTCCGTGACAACGGTTTGGGCAATTTTGCGCCGCGGTAGAAGAATACGGGTGACGGCGCTGAATATTCAGGCAGACTTGCAATCGAGCATTGATTCGATTCTTCAGTCACGCGGGACCGGCGGTTGAGGGGGCCGATCCCGCAGAGGTTCCTCCCGCGTGGCGTAACAACCTTGGGGCGGCTCACTTGGCCGCCCTCTTTATTTCCAGGTCGGAATTTTCAGTACGGACTGTCCGGACAATCAGGCCCGCTGCGGAATTCAGCGCGGGCGCGGCGCCCGCCGGTATCGCGGCGCAGGCTCACCGGAATAGCGCGGGTTCACAGCACAATCGCCGCCGGTCGCCGAGACAGCCTCGCGGCATTGCCGCAGCGTGAAATAGGAGCAATCCATCGCACCGTCATAGTCCCGGGCGCAATACTCCGTGCTGTAAACGTAGCTCCTCGCCGAAGCGGTGGTCGCCGTTACAAAAAGCGCGAACAGAGCGGTCGCTGCGAGCGCCAAACCAGTCGTCATAAGCCGCATGTCTTCAAACTCCCCGGTGCCTCACATACGCTCAGCGGCGGATTCGGAATAGCGATCATATCCCGGACGCCAGGATCCGATCACGAATATCACCAGAAGGCCACCGATCAGTGACAGGTTCTTCAAGGCCTGGATCATGTTCGCCTCGCGTTCCGCACCGGACATGGCCCAGAATGGATGGAAGTACCAGGTCGCCGCGATTGTAAACAGAATCAACAGCACGGCGCCTGCGCGCGCGCCGATATTCGCCGCGATCATCAGCGCCGCCCCGATCTCCACCACACCGACCAGGATAGCAAGCATCGTCGGCGTGGTCATCCCGGACATCGCTTCGAGCTGGGGCGTATAAGCAGCCAGCACATCGGGCAACGCCACCTTGGCACCGATCGTGCCCGCGGTTCCCGGAATATCCATCAGTTTCTGCGCGCCGGAGAGAATGAAAACCAGAACGAAAAGGATGCGTCCGAGAACCAACATCACCTGCATGGCGAAATCTCCTAAAGGTCCGACACCGCCGCCGATCGGAACCGCCAATCCTAAATGCTTCCGCGATGCGGCACCTATTTCTTCGCGCCCTTCTTCGAACCCTTCGCTCCCTTGCTCCCCTTGGACGTCTTGCCTTTCGCGGCGGCAGGCGGGCGCGCCCTGATCTCGACAACCAGGACCCGGACCTCCTTGTCGCTCTCATTCGACGTGGCGGTCTCCTGCGACGGCAGCCAGAGCGCCTCGCCTGCCCTGAACGTCAACTCATAGCCCTTGCGTCCCGGAGGCGTGAATACGATCGACCCGTCGGTCAGCGCATACAGGAAGGTGTTGGGGCGCTGAACCGCGGGCTGTTTTTCTCCGGGCGCGAGCTTGATCTCGCGGACCTTGATCTGCTCATTTTCAAGCAGCGACCTGGGTGCAGCATTCTGCGCGACCCCCGATGACAACGGCAGGATCGTTAGCGCGAGGGCAAGACAGACGATTTTCATGGGAATGTGGGATGCCAGGGTGGAATGCAATCTACGTCCTGCGCGGGCGCGATGGCAATCCTGAGGCACAAACGCGCGCGCCTGGCCGCCTCCCCTGAAAATCCGGCGGTTCAACCGCAGAAGTTGCGCGACACCAGATGATAATTGGCGCGCGCGTCGCGGCGCCAGCAACGGCCATTGTACCAGTAATAGCCGGTTCGCCGCCGCTCCATCTCCGCGCCAAGTGCTGCGCCAGTCGCCGCTCCGATAATCGCACCGGTTGCGGCACCGCCCCGACCGCCGGCCGCTCCGCCAATGATGGCGCCTGCGGCGCCACCGAAAATGGCTCCGCCGATGAGCCCGTCCTGCGCCCCCGCCGGCTTTACGGGTGTGGCGAGAACCAGGGGGATGGCGAGCGCGAGCGTCAGACAGGTCGTACCGGTCATCCTGCGAATCATGGTCGTCCTCCCTCGTTCGAGATCGGAACCATCCTACCACCTGACACCGCAGGCCTTCAAACGGCGTCAGGCAGCCGACGACGTCTCGAACATGCCGGCGCCGTAGAGCCTGCCCCTGGCTGCATTGGGTTCGGCAGCCGAGGACGGCTCGATCGCCTCGACCAGTTTCAGATACGAGGAACCGGGAAGCGGCGGCGCGAACACATAGCCCTGGGCGGTGCGAACGCCGCGCTCGCGCAGGGCGACCACCTGTTCGAAGGTCTCGACGCCTTCGGCAATGACGTCCATGCGCATGGACTCCGCGAGGTCGACCAGGGTTTCGACGATGATACTCGAATGGTTGTCGCTGCCGAGCGCGTCGACAAACATCTTGTCGATCTTGATGACGTCGGCACCGAGCTTGAGGATATAGGAAAGACCGCCATGGCCGGCGCCGACGTCGTCGATGGCAATACGCACCCCGAGATCCTGCAGCGTCGCGATCACGCGGCGGGTCCGGCCCAGGTTTTCGAGCGGCTGCCGTTCGGTTACTTCGAGAAAGATTTGCGAATAGCGAATGGGTGAACGTTCGAAGATGTTGCGGATGTCGCGCACGATGGTGTCGTTCGCAAAATGCTCGGCGGTCATGTTGAACCCGAGCTTCAGCTTCGGACGGACTGCAAAGGCCGGACCCATCTCCGCGACTACATGGCGCATCATGCTCCGCGTCATCGCCACGATCAAACCGCTGGATTCCGCCAGCGGAATGAACGCTGCGGGCGGCACCACGGTGCCATCGCTTTTTCTCCAACGCATCAGCACCTCGGCTCCGCGCAGGCGGCCGTTGGTGATGTCGACGATCGGCTGATAATAGGGCACGAAGTCGCCGCGGCGCAGCGCGCGCTCGAGCTCGGTCACCGGGTTGTCACGCTGACGCAAACGCAGAATAAGCGCGAATGCGACCAGTGCCAGCGCCAGGATGCCGGTCATAGCGATTGCGATCTTGCGCAATTCGTCGAGCGAGACCTCGCCTTCGATTTGCGGGTGCGAGGTCGCGACCCGCAAACCGAAGCGATCGTTGACGCGCGCGTTGCGGCTCACCGCGGACAGCGCCTCGCTGTCGGCGGGACGAGCGCCCAACTCGGTGATGACGGTCCCGTCGACAAGCGCAAGCTGCGCGTATTCGGATGCCGATGCGCTGCTGATACCGAGGCTTGTGATCAGAACATCCGGAAGTATGAGAGCGGCAAGGCTTGTGGTGCCTCCCGGTCCCACCGGCAGACGCAGCCGCACCATCCGCCCGGGTCGATCGCCGAGTTGCACCACCTCGATCTCGGCATTGCTTCCCCGGACTTCGCGCTGCGCAACCACCTTGACCAGTCCGGGCAGGACGAGATCGCTGCAAAGCGGCTGTCCGGCAGCTCCCAGCACTGCAATCTGCTTGACCCATGCAACCGGCAGGCTCGCGCTTTTCAGCGCCTCGACCTGATCCGGACGGCAGCCGTCGACCCCGCGCGCCGCCAGGCTCTGAAGCGAGGTCAGGATCGCACTGAGCCGGGCATCGGCGACGTGGATCGAGCGACGGGCAAAGGTCTCGGCATCGCTCGCGCTTTGACGGACCATCAGCCCATCGACCCAGAAATTCAGGCCCACAATGGGCGCACCCGCAAGCAGGATGCCGACCGCGATCGCGATCAGTTTTCCGAATTTCGACGACAAGGAAGGACGCCCCCACAATATACCGCCCGTCAAACTGACCGGTTCCCGTAAAGGCGGGATTAAGCATAGAGGCTCGGCTTGCCGACCCGCAGACCTGCGCGCGGGCGGATGGCCCGTATGGTTAAGCAAGAATGAAAATGGCCGCGGGCCGAGCCAGCGGCGCCAGTCACCGCGGGGGCAGCGGGATGACCTCGGTCTCGTCGCCCGGCACGATGTCAAAGCGCGCGGACTTCCAGTCTTCCTTGGCCTGTTCGATGCGCTCCTTGCGCGACGACACGAAATTCCACCAGATGTGCCGCGGGCCTTCGAGCGCCGCACCGCCGAGGATCGCAATCCGGCTCTCCGACAGCGCCCGCACCGCGATCCGGTCACCCGGCCGGAACACCAGAAGGCGTGGCCCGGTGAAACGGTCGCCCGCGATTTCGATCTCGCCGGTGACGATATAGATCGCGCGCTCTTCGTAATCCGGGTCGAGCGGGATCGTGGCACCTGCTGCCATTTTGATGTCGGCGAATACGGTGTCCGACGCGGTGACGACCGGTGAGCGCGCGCCGAAGGCCTGACCGGCCACCACGCGTGCGGTGAAGCCAGTGTCGTTCACCAGCGGCAGATCATCCGCGCTCCGATGGAAGAAGGATGGGTCGATCTCCTCCTTGTCGGCCGGCAGCGCCACCCAGCATTGCAGGCCGTGCAGGGCGTCGCCGTTGACCCGCCGCTCCGGTGCGGTGCGCTCCGAATGCACGATGCCGCGGCCGGCGGTCATCCAGTTCACCTCGCCGGGCCGGATCGCAACGAAGGTGCCGAGACTGTCGCGATGGGTGATCTCACCGTCGAACAGATAGGTCACAGTGGCGAGCCCGATATGCGGATGCGGCCGCACGTCGACACCGGTGCCAGCGTTGAAGGTCGCGGGCCCCATTTCGTCGAGAAATACGAACGGACCGACCATGCGCCGCTGCGCCGAAGGCAATGCGCGACGCACCTCGAAATCGCCGAGATCAGTGGTCCGCGGCACGATTACACGTTCCAGCGCATCGCAGGACTTGCGGTCACCCGGTGCCGGATCCTCACCTGGAAAAAAGCTCATGCGCGCTCGATCCCACTGTTCATGCCCAACTCATCTTGGGGATCGCACAATCTATACCCAACCATGACGGCAATGCGACGATTGACTGCCGCGGCGATTGAAACGGATTGTAGCGGCAAATAAGGTGCGCCCCTCGTCCGCCGGACCAGTCAACGCTCCCACCCGAAGTCTCCATCATGGCACTGCCCGCGCCCGTTCTGGACCCGCCTTTCAACATCACACGCATCAGCCATGTGATCCTGACCAGCCGCGACCTCGACGCCAGCCGCAAGTTCTACAGCGATGTGCTTGGCCTCGTGGTGAGCGACGTGGACCGCGATGCGCTCTATCTGCGCGGTCTGGAAGAGGCCGGCCACCATTCCCTGGTGATCCGCAAATCGAGCGATGAACCGGTGTGCCAGGCCATCGGCTTTCGCGTGCTGACCGACGCCGATCTCGACAAGGCGAAG
Organism: uncultured Hyphomicrobiales bacterium; assembly: GCA_964641065.1. Classification (GTDB taxonomy): domain Bacteria; phylum Pseudomonadota; class Alphaproteobacteria; order Rhizobiales; family Xanthobacteraceae; genus Pseudorhodoplanes. The sequence goes on from CAZXJZ010000161.1 coordinate 8,312, forward strand.
GACTGGCTCGACCGCCGTGGTGTCATGAGCACATGGGTCGAGGCTCCCTATCAGGGCCGCACGCTGCGTTATGCGGATGGGTCGGGCACGCCGATCGAACTCTGCGCCAAGATGGAAATCGTTCCGCGGCTGATGCAATCCTTCGACAAGTTTCACGGCGGCTCGCCGCAGCATCTCGATCATGTGCAGGTGGCGGCCTCCGACATCCAGAGCGCGTTCGATTTCTATGCCGCGCTGGGTTTCAGGCTGACCGAATACACGGCACGCGACGGCACCGACGAATTGTGGGGCATCTGGCTCGCACGAAAAGGCAATCCGCACGACATCGTGTTCAGCAACGGGCGCGGACCGAGGCTGCATCATTTCGCCTATACCGTTCCCGAAGTGCGCGACCTGATTCATGCCTGCGATGTCGCGGCCAGCATGGGCTATGCGAGCCGGATGGAGCGCGGGCCCGGACGGCACGGTATCGGCAACGCATTGTTCGTGTATTTCCGCGATCCCGACGGGCACCGGATCGAACTGTTCAACACGCATTACCAGGCGATCGACCCGGACGTCCCGCCGATCCGCTGGGACCTCACCAATACCAGCCGGTCGCAATTGTGGGGACTGCCGGCCACGCGCGCCTGGTTCTTCGAGGCAACTCTTTTCGAAGGCGTGACGCCGGCCGAGCCGTTGCTGAAGGCCGATCCGGTCACGCTCGAGACGTTTCTGGCAAACCAGTTCTAGCTCCGCGCTCCCTGCGCCTCGACTGCGGCAAGCGCCGTCATGTTGATGACGCCGCGTGCCGTCACCGACGGCGTCAGGATATGCGCCGGCATCGCCGCCCCGATCAGGATCGGTCCGACGGCGAGCGCATCGGCCAGCACCTTGGTCATCTGGTAGGCGATGTTGGCCGCGTCGAGATTCGGCATGATCAGCACATTGGCCTCGCCCTTCAGCCGCGAATGCGGGAAGACCCGTTCGCGGATCGCGGGATTGAGCGCGGTGTCGCCGTTCATCTCGCCTTCGGCTTCAAGCTCGGGATGCCGCTCCTGCAACAGCCGCATCGCCGCGCGCATCTTGGCCGCTGACGCGCTGTCGAACGATCCAAAATCGGAATGCGACAGCAGCGCGATCTTCGGCTCCAGCCCGAAACGCCGCACATGCGCCGCGGCCAGCACTGCCATCTCCGCCACCGCTTCAACGCTGGGCTCCGGCGTCACCTGGGTATCGGCCATGAAGTAGGCGCCCTTGTTGGTGATGACCAGCGACAGCGCGGAGAACTCGTTGACCCCCGGCGCAAGCCCGATCACGTCGCGGATATTCTTCAGGTGCGCCATGTAGCGGCCTTCCAGCCCGCAGATCATGGCGTCCGCAAGTTTCAGCCGCACCGCGAGCGCAGCGATCACCGTCGCGTTGGTCCGCACGATGGTGCGCGCGGCATCCGGCGTAATGCCGCGCCGGCCGGCGGCCTCGACATAGGCCTGCACGTATTCGCGATAGCGCGGGTCGTCGTCCGGATTGATCAGCGTGAAGTCGCGGCCCGGCCGGATCGACAGGCCGTAACGCTCCAGTCGCGTTTCGATCACGCCCGGACGACCGATCAGGAGAGGCTGCGCCAGCCCCTCTTCCACCACGACCTGAGTTGCGCGCAGCACGCGCTCGTCCTCACCCTCGGCATAGATGACCCGCTTGCGGTCTTCCTTGGCGCGCGTGAAGACCGGCTTCATGATGAAGCCGGAGCGGAACACGAAGCGATTCAGCCGCTCGTGATAGGCGTCAAAGTCGCCGAACGGACGCGTTGCCGCGCCGGATTCGATCGCCGCACGCGCCACCGCCGGCGCGATCCGCAGGATCAGCCGGGGATCGAACGGATTGGGGATCAGCGATCCTGTTCCGAATGTCGGCGCCTCGCCGCCATAGGCGCGCGCCGCCACTTCGGACGGCGCCTCGCGTGCGAGCGCGGCGATCGCTTCCACCGCAGCGCGCTTCATCGGCTCGTTGATGGTGGTGGCGCCGACGTCGAGTGCGCCACGGAAGATGTAGGGGAAACACAGGACGTTGTTGACCTGGTTCGGATAGTCCGAGCGTCCGGTGCAGATCATCGCATCGGGCCGAACCGCCCTCGCCTCGTCCGGCATGATTTCCGGGGTCGGATTGGCGAGCGCCATGATGAGAGGCCGGTCGGCCATGCGCTTGACCATGTCTGGCTTCAGCACACCGCCCGCCGATACGCCGAGGAAGATATCGGCGCCGCCAATGATGTCGCCGAGCGTCCGCGCATCGGTGTCCTGCGCGTACACGTCTTTCCAGCGATCCATCAACTTGGGACGGCCCTTGTAGACGACGCCCTCGATGTCGGAGATGAAGATGTTCTCGCGTCTGGCGCCCAGCTCGACCAGAAGATTGAGACAGGCCAGCGCCGCGGCTCCGGCGCCGGACGCAACGATCTTCACGTCGCCGATTTTCTTTTTCGCCAGATAGAGCGCGTTCGTCACGGCGGCCGCGACGATGATGGCGGTGCCGTGCTGGTCGTCGTGAAAGACCGGGATCTTCATCCGCTCTTTCAGCTGCGCTTCAACGTCAAAGCATTCCGGCGCCTTGATGTCCTCCAGGTTGATGCCGCCGAAGGTCGGCTCCAGCGCCGCGACGATGTCGACGATCTTGTCGGGATCGG
>CAZXJZ010000162.1:0-10968 GCA_964641065.1 uncultured Hyphomicrobiales bacterium
GCGGGGCACCGCGACGTTCGACGGCCTGTCGATCGCCTGGGCCAGCGTCGAACATCTGCACGAGGTCAATCGCTGCCGCGCGCTGTTCGCCACGCATTTTCACGAACTGACCGCGCTGGCCGCGAAACTGCCGCGCATTCATAACGCCACCATGCGGGTCAAGGAATGGCAGGGCGAAGTCGTGTTCCTGCATGAAGTCGTGCCGGGCGCCGCGGACCGGTCCTATGGCATTCAGGTCGCCAAGCTCGCAGGCTTGCCGGCGAGCGTCATCGAGCGCGCCAAGGTGGTGCTGGCCGAGCTCGAGGCCGAGGATCGCGGCCGGCCGGTGCGAGGCTTCGAGGATCTGCCGCTGTTTCAGGCGGCGCGCCCCGCATCATCGGCCCAACCGGCGCCGCTCGACACGGTGATCGCGGCACTGCAGGCTTTGCATCCCGACGAGATGTCGCCGCGCGAGGCGATGGAGGCGCTGTACGCCCTGAAGGCCAAGCTGTCCTCGGCGAAAGATTAATCCATCGGCAGGCGCGCGCTGAGCTGCGTGCGCCAGGCCCAGAGCAGCGCATTCCACAGCAGCGACGCCATCAGCGCGACCAGCAGCGCCCACCACTCACCCAGCGGCACCGCGAGCAAATGGACCGCGAGGAAGGCCGGGATCAGTCCCAGCATCGGGATCTGGGCATGGGCGATCACATTCGAGGTCGCAGGCCCGCCGATGCGGTTGTGCAGGATGACGATGAAACTCGACATCGCAATCGGGAATACGGCGAAAATGCCGGACGCAGTCGCACCGATCGAATGGCTCAGCGTGGTCACGATGATCACAAAGACCGAAACGGCGGCGGCGCGCAGCGGGATATCATAGCGACGCCGCACCACGGCAGCTTTCGGGAACGAGGCTGCCCGCGCCTGCGCCGTCGCCCAGATCGCGACTGCGCCGACCGCCAAATTCAATGCGATCGCCTGCCACATCGTGAAATCAACGCGGCTCAATGTCAGCGCGCTCGCGAACCAAATAACAAGCGCGCCACCGAGGCTGACGATCAGCGACGACTTGCGAGCCAGCAGCGCATATATCGCTGCAAAGGTCACGCCGGCAGCGTTCGCCGTCAAACTGCCGAGTGCCGATTTCGAGATGAAGTCGGGCGAATGCTCGACCGACATCACGATATAGGCCGCGCCGACCGATGTCGGCAGCGACGCAATCATCGCGCCCAGAAAGGCGCCGCCGCGCTCGACGATCAACGAGGCGGTGACGATGATGGTCGACGTCAGCGCTGCCTTGAGCAGCAGCGAGAGCCAGAAATAATCGGACGGGGACATGCGGACGTTTGAAACCGGAGGTTGTTGTTATGTATCGGAGCCAAGCCGCGTATGCCAGCCCTCGCCAGCCAGCGAAGCGTGTTTATGAGCAGGACTGGTCATTTCGAAAACTCAATTCGGCGCGAGCACGAGGCGGCCTATCACCTTCCCGTCCTTCAGGTCGCTCAGGCTTGCATTGACGCTATCGAGCGGGCGGACCTCAACCGGCATCCATGGCAATGATGCCTTCCCGAGAAGCGCGATGAGTTCCTTCAGCTCGGGCAGGCTACCGGTATAGGAGCCCTGCAATGTCATCGCCCGCATCGGAACATACGGCGTCGGCAATGTGATTTCGCCGCCATACAGACCGACCACGACCAGGTGGCCGCCCTTGGTCAGCAGATCGATTCCCATTGTTACGGAGGAACCCGAGCCGACGAAATCGACCACAGCCCAGATCCTGTCATTGACGAGCGCCTGAACCTGCGCCGCAGCATCGGCGGCCCGCCCGTCAACCACCGCAAGCGCCCCGGCCCGCATCGCGGCCTCGCGCTTTGCCGGGTCGATATCCACGACGATCGCGCCGCGCGCGCCCATAGCCCGCAGAATGGCAAGCGCCATCAGCCCCACGCCGCCGGCCCCGATCACCACGACCGGTTCGGTCTTCAGCAGATCGCCGAATTTCTTCAGGGCGCCGTAGGCCGTCAGGCCGGAACAAGCGAGTGGCGCGGCCTGCTCGGGCGCCAGATCGCCGTAATCGACGAGGCACCGCGGATGAGGCACCAGGAGATGATCGCTGAAGCCGCCGGGCCGGAATGCGCCGACGAACTGCGGCTTGAGACAAAGCTGTTCGTCGCCGCGCCGGCAGACCGCGCAGGCACCGCACCCGATCCAAGGATAGACCAGACGTTCATCGCCGATCGCGACGCCGCTGACTTCAGGACCGACCGCAACCACCCGTCCGACATTCTCGTGTCCAAGCGTCAGGGGAAGCTTGAGCCCGCGGTCGGTCAGCCGCATCACCTTGCCGCCGCCGATGTCGTAGACGCCCTCCCAGAAATGGATGTCGCTATGGCAAATCCCGGCAGCGGTCACCTGTAGCAGAACTTCGGTGCCCACCGGTACCGGCGTTGGCTGCTCGCGCAGTTGCAGCGGCGCGCCACATTCGCACACTTCGTAGGATCGCATGTTCGCTCCCCCGTTTCGGCGAAAGGCTTGCCCGCTCCCGGGCGCCCGCTTCTTTTGTTGCCGTTAACCACTGATACTGCTGGGCTTTTCATAGCACCTCCAACCGACGAGGCACATTAAACTTCGTCAACCGGCGCGCTTAAGCCCGTGACAGCCGCCAAGCGCTCCGGTATCCCCTTCGGCATGCTGTCACCGGACCAGACATCCCGCGCCGCAGGGGAGGTTTTTGACTCCACCGCCGCCGCGCTCGAGATCGAGGCGCTGGCCGCGACCTATTCGGGGCGCGACCGCGAACTGCGCACGGCTGTTGCCCAGTTCATGAAAGGCGAACTGATCCGCGGCCGGGAGAAAGCTGAGCAACTCCTGCTGAAGGAACGTCAGGGGCGCCGTTGCGCCGAGCGGCTTTGTGCGATGCAGGACGAGATCATTCGCGTCCTGTTCGAATTCGCCGGCAAGCATCTTTACCCGTCCGAGAATCCGTCGGAAGCCGAGCGCATGGCCATCGTCGCGACCGGCGGCTATGGACGCGGGTTGCTGGCTCCCGGATCCGACATCGATCTACTGTTCCTGCTGCCTTACAAGCAGACCGCCTGGGGCGAATCCATCGCCGAAGCGATCCTCTATTGCCTCTGGGACATGGGCCTCAAGGTCGGGCACGCAACGCGTTCGGTGGATGAATGCGTTCGCCAGGCAAAGGCCGACATGACCATTCGCACGGCCGTTCTGGAATCCCGATTCCTGAACGGCGATCGCACTCTGTTCGACGAACTCGTGACCCGCTTCGACCACGACGTGGTGCGCGGCACCGGTCCGGAATTCGTCGCGGCCAAACTCGCCGAACGTGAAGAGCGACTGCGCCGCACCGGCCAATCGCGCTACTTGGTCGAGCCCAATGTCAAGGACGGCAAAGGCGGCCTGCGTGATTTGCACACGCTGTTCTGGATCGGAAAGTATGTTTACCGCGTGCGCAATGTCGAAGAGCTCGTCGATCACGGCGTGTTCGACAAGGACGAACTGAAACTGTTCCGGCGCTGCGAAGAATTCCTGTGGTCGGTGCGATGCCACCTGCATTTCGTCACCGACCGTCCGGAGGAGCGGCTGTCCTTCGACATCCAGCGCGAGATCGCAGTCCGGCTCGGCTATACCGAACATCCCGGCATGCGCGACGTCGAGCGGTTCATGAAGCACTACTTCCTGACCGCCAAGAATGTCGGCGATCTGACCGCCATCCTGTGCGCGGCCCTTGAGGCCAATCACACCAAATCCGCACCGATGCTCGGTCGGATGATGGCGCGTCTGCGGCCCAATACCGGACGCCGGGCGCTTTCCGAATCCGACGATTTCATCGTCGACAATAACCGGATCAATATCGTCAGGCCCGATGTCTTCGAACGCGATCCGGTCAATCTCATCCGGATATTCTATCTCGCGCAGAAGCACAATCTCGCGTTCCATCCCGATGCGATGCGGACCGCCACACGGTCGCTGTCGCTGATCAACAAGGAGGTGCGCGAGAACGCCGAGGCCAACCGGCTGTTCTTTGAAATCCTGACGTCGCGCAACGATGTCGAGACAGTTTTGCGCCGCATGAACGAGGCCGGCGTGCTGGGTGCTTTCGTGCGCGCGTTCGGCCGGGTCGTGGCGATGATGCAGTTCAACATGTATCATCACTATACGGTCGACGAGCACCTGATCCGCTGCATGGGCGTGATCTCCGAAATCGAGGCCGGCACCAACGAAGAATACGGGCTCGCCAACGAGCTGGTAAAAAAACTGCCGCCGAGGCAGCGCGCGCTGCTGCGCATCACTTTATTCTTGCACGATATTGCGAAAGGACGGGTGGAGGATCACTCCATTGCCGGCGCTCGCGTGGCGCGGCGTTTCTGCCCGCGCCTTGGTCTCACCAATGCCGAGACCGAAACCGTCGCATGGCTGATCGAAAACCATCTGGTGATGTCCACGGTGGCGCAATCGCGCGATCTGTCCGACCGCAAGACCGTCGAGAATTTCGCGGCGATCGCCCAATCGCTCGATCGGCTGAAGCTGCTGCTGGTGCTGACGACGGCGGACATCCGCGCGGTCGGACCGGGCGTCTGGAACGGATGGAAGGCGCAGCTGCTGCGGACCCTTTATTATGAAACCGAACCGGCGCTGACCGGCGGCTTCTCGGAGGTCAATCGCGAGCGGCGTGTTGCGATGGCCCAGGCCGAATTCCGCGACGCGATGAAGAATTGGCCGACCCAGGAAGTGGACGGCTATATCGCACGTCACTACCCGGCCTATTGGCTCAAGGTCGATCTGCCGCGCAAAGTTGCGCATGCGCATTTCCTGCGCGAGGCGTGGAATTCGGGAAAGACGCTCGCGACCCAGGTCTCGTTCGACGCCGCCCGCGGCGTGACCGAGCTGACCGTCATCGCACCCGATCACCCCCGTCTGCTATCGATCATTGCAGGCGCCTGCGCTGCGGCGGGTGGCAACATCGTGGATGCGCAGATCTACACCACAACCGACGGACTGGCGCTCGACACCATCTCACTGACGCGCGAATTCGAGCATGACGAGGACGAAGGCCGCCGTGCCGGCAGGATCGCCGATACCATCGAGAAGGCCCTGCGGGGCGAAATCAAGATGCCCGATGTCGTGGCGCGGCGGGCCCTCCCGAAAGGGCGGCTCAAGGCCTTCGTGCTCGAGCCGGAGGTCAATATCAACAACGAATGGTCGAACCGCTATACGGTCGTGGAAGTCACCGGCCTCGACCGGCCGGGGCTGCTTTATGAACTGACTGCGACCATCTCCAAGCTTTCGCTCAACATCACGTCGGCGCATGTCGCGACGTTTGGCGAACGTGTGGTCGACGTGTTCTATGTCACCGACCTGCTCGGCGCGAAAGTCGCCTCGCCGACGCGGCAGGCCGCGATCAAGCGCGCGCTGCTCGCCCTGTTCGCCCGGCCTGCATCGGAGACCGCGTCCCGGTAGGCCGATCCCGGCTTTCCCGACGAGCGAGAAAAAGGCGCCGAAGCATTGCTCCGGCGCCGCAAAATTCCAGCCGCTTGGCCGATTATTTCTTCTTGGGGGCCGGCTTGACGACCCAGATGCTCTGCCAAGCGTAATACGGCTGCATCATCGCGGCATAGACCAGCTTCTGGCCGGCAGCATTCGGGTCGGACGGTGCCTTGGCCTTCTTCGCCGCGAAAGCAGCGGTCGGTGCAGCAGCGAGCACAACGAGAGCGAGCAGTAGAGCGCCTTTGCGCATGGTTTCAATCCCCCAGAGTTTGAACCCACCGGCAGGTCCGGTGCGGTCGGGGATCATGCATAAATCCGCGGTCTTGAGAACACGAAAGTCCCCTGTTTACAGCCATTCTCATCACTGTGTTGAATGCGTCGCATGCGCGTCACCAAGCCCAGCCCGCTGCCTTAACCGGCCCTTAAACTGGGTCCCGTAGCGTTGGCTGCCGAACCGCGCGGCGCCCCCGCCGCGGGGTCCGGCGGGGGATGGCTTTGGGACGGCGAAGCAAGTCCGTACGCCGCGAGCCAAAGTTCGATGTCGGCGTTCCCAACCGCGAGTTGCGCGCCGATCCGCAGGACAGGCTTGCCGGCAGCGAAGACCAGGAGCGTCGCGTGAAGAGCGCGCGCCCGCGCAGCCGTGCCGCCAAGCCGGCATCGTCGAAGCCACAGCAAAAGCCCGCCGGGAAGAAGGGGCGGCGGCGTTCGGTACTCGGGCGCCTCGTCTATTGGAGCATCGTGCTCGCGCTGTGGGGCACCATCGCCCTGATCGGCCTCGTGGCGTGGGTTGGCGCGCATCTGCCGTCGATCCAGTCGCTCGAGGTTCCCAAGCGCCCGCCCTCGATCCAGATCGCGGGCACCGACGGCCGCATTCTCGCCGTGCGCGGCGACAGCGGCGTCTCGGCGAAGCTGACGGAGCTGCCCGCCCACGTGCCGCAGGCCTTCATCGCGATCGAGGACCGCAGATTCAAGTCGCATTTCGGCATCGACCCGATCGGCATCCTGCGAGCGGCCGTCGCCAATGTCATGCACCGCGGCGTTTCGCAAGGCGGCTCCACGATCACGCAGCAATTGGCCAAGAACCTGTTCCTGACCCAGGACCGGACCTGGACGCGCAAGCTGCAGGAAATCGCTCTGGCGCTGTGGCTCGAGCGCAAATTCACCAAGGATGAGATTCTCGAACTGTATCTGAACCGGGTTTATTTCGGCGCCGGCGCCTATGGGGTGGAGGCTGCCGCGCAGCGCTATTTCGGCAAGCATGCGCGCCACACCACCTTGTCGGAAGCCGCGATGCTGGCGGGCCTGGTCCGCTCGCCGTCGCGTCTTGCGCCGACCCGCAACCCGAACGGGGCCGAGCGGCGCGCGCAGGTGGTGATCACGGCGATGGCCGACGCGGGCTTCATCGGCGACCAGGCGGCCAAGATGGCGATCCTGCAGCCGGCGCATGCGCTCAAGCAGAAGACCACCGGCTCGATCAATTACGTCGCCGACTGGATCATGGATGTGCTTGACGACCTGATCGGCCGGGTCGAGGACGACATCGTGGTCGAAACCACGATCGATCCGGCGTTGCAATTGCTGGCCGAACAGGCGCTGTCGGAAGAACTCGCCATGCGCGGCGGCAAACTCGGCGTGGAACAGGGCGCGGTGCTGTCCATGTCGCCCGATGGCGCAGTGCGGGCGATGATCGGTGGCAAGGATTATTCGGAAAGCCAGTTCAACCGCGCGGTTGCGGCAAAGCGGCAGCCCGGCTCCGCATTCAAGCCGTTCGTCTATCTCACGGCGCTTGAGCGGGGCCTGACGCCGGACACGGTGCGCGAGGATCGCCCGATCGTGGTGCGAGGCTGGCGCCCGGAAAACTACACGCGCGAATATCACGGTCCGGTGACGCTGACCCAGGCGCTGGCAATGTCGCTGAATACGGTGTCGGTGCGCCTCACGCTCGAGTTCGGAGCGACCGCCGTGACCCGCACCGCGCACCGGCTCGGCATCGCATCGAAGCTCGAGCCCAATGCCTCGATCGCGCTCGGCACCTCGGAAGTCTCCGTCCTCGAAATGGCGTCGGCTTTCGCAACCTTCGCCAATAACGGCATGGCGATCACGCCGCATGTGGTCGAAAGCATTCGCGGCAAGGACGGCAAGGTCCGCTTCCAGCGACGGCCGCAAAGCCTCGGCCAGATCGTCGAGCCGCGTTATGTCGCGATGATGAATACCATGATGCAGGAAACGCTGCTGACCGGCACCGGCCGCAAGGCCGATCTCGGCGGGCGGCCCGCCGCCGGCAAGACCGGCACCAGCCAGGATTTCCGCGACGGCTGGTTCGTCGGCTACACCGCGCAGCTCGTCACCGCGGTCTGGCTCGGCAATGACGATTCCTCGCCGACCAAGAAGATGACCGGCGGCGGATTGCCGTCGGAAATCTGGGCGCGCTTCATGAAGAATGCGCATCGCAACGTGCCGGTCGCCAGCCTGCCCGGCGTGCATGGCGGCATCGCCACGCCCTTCCCCGGTGCGCCGTCGCAAACTTATGGCCAGGGTTCGCAAGATTCGTATCAGGGCTCGTATCAGGACTCTCGCCCGGTGCCGCCGGGATCGATCCCCGGACGCGGCGCACCTGCACCGGCCGGCCGCAACGATGGCATGGACAGCTGGCTGCTCGACCGCCTGTTCGGCCGCAGATAGGTTTCTTTGCATTGACGCGTTTTCTTCACGCGAACCGGTACCCACTTCGCTCGAAAACGCTTTAGACCCGCCTCGACGGCGCGAGCCACAGGACGAGCCACAGCAGCAGCACCACCGCCGCCATCGCCAGCACGGCCAGCGCCGCCGGCCAGGCGCCCGACGCGATCGACGCCACCACCCAGGCGCTCAGGGTGGCTGCACTCACCTGCGGCGCAAAGCCGAGCAGCGACGACGCAGCCCCGGCGCGCTCCGCCGCACAGGACAGCCCGCCCGCCATGGTCTGCGGAAACAACAGACCGAACCCGACCAGATTGATCCCGACCGCGATGGTGACCGGGATCACCGAATTCAGGTCGAGCGCGACCGCGGCGCAGATCGCCAGCGCGCCGGCCAGCATAACCACGGCGCCCATGCCCATTGTGCGGACGATACCGGTCCTGACCACGATCCGGGTCGCGATCATGGTGCCGATCAGATAGCCGACGGCGCTCGCGGAAATCGACAGCGACATCAGGAACGGCGTCAGGCCGTATCGCTTCTGATAGAGGAACGGCATCGACGCCAACCACGCGATCAGCCCGGTATAGGATGCGGCTCCGATCATCAGATACAGATTGAAGTCGCGGATGCGGATCAGGTCGCGGTAGCCTGCCAGCATCGATGACAGCGACATCGCCACGTCCGGCTTTTCGGTGAGCGTCTCCGGCATCTTGCGCACCACCATCGCCGTCAGCGCGACCCCGAACACGAGCAGCGCGGCAAAAGCCGAACGCCAGCCGAACATCGCATGCAAGGCGCCGCCGATCAGTGGTGCCGAGACCGGACCGAAGGCCATGACCAGGCCCATCATCGACAATTCCTTGCCGGCGCGCGCGCCGCTGTAGAAATCGCGCACCACGGCGCGCGCCAGCACGATCGCACCGGAGCCGCCGAAGGCCTGCAGCACCCGCGCGCCGATCAGCACGTCGATCGACGGCGACAGCAGACAGATCAGGCTGCCGAGGCAATAGCAGCACAAAGCCACCATCAGGCCGGAGCGCCGGCCGTACCAGTCCGAGATCGGGCCATAGCTGATCTGGCCGAGCGCGAAGCCGACGAGATAGCCCGACAAGGTCAGTTGCACCTGCGACGGCGACACGCCGAAGGCGCGGCCGATATCCGGCAAGGTCGGCAGATACAGATCGGTCGACAGCGGCGCGAGCGCGGTCAATGCTGCGAGCAGCGCAGTCAGCGCGAAGGTGTCGGGCTTCAGCATCGAAGAGTGACGGCGTCTCAACGCCGCGGCTGGCGTCTTCCATCGACTGGAACGTCGGGCTCGATCCTTGCCCGCGGCGAACCATAGCGGTGAAGCTCGGGCCCGTGCATGTCAAGCCACGCTTTTGCACGCCTCACATTCGGGCACAGCCGGTCCACCACACGCCAGAAACGCTGTGAGTGATTCATCTCGACCAGATGGGCAACTTCATGGGCGGCGAGATAATCGAGCACAAAGGGTGGCGCGAGAATGAGCCGCCAAGAATAGGACAGCACCCCGGTGGTGGAGCACGAACCCCAGCGGCTCGACGGATCGCGGATCGAGACCGTCTTCACCGACACGCCGAGCTTCTGAGCCAGCGCGCGGCTGGCCTGTTCGAGATCCCGCCTCGCCTCCTTGCGCAGGAAATCGCCGACCCGCCGGTCGATATGCGGCACCTCGCCGGCGACGCACAGCCGTCGCTCGCCATCGTCGCCAGTCTCGACCCAGGCCGTGCCGCGCTCGCCTTTGCGATGGACGATCCGGTGCGGCTGCCCGCGCAACGGCACCACGCCGCCATGCGCGAACGGTTCGGCCGCGGGCAGGTGATGCAGCCGCGACGCGATCCAACCGCCGTGCTTCTGGGCGAATTCCCTGGCTTCCTTGAGACAGCCGCGCGGCGGCATGGTCAGCACGACCTCGCGGGTCGCGGCCTGGATGCGCAGCGTGTAGCGGCGCGCCTGCCTGTGCCGGCGCACGCGCACCAGATAGATGTTCTTGTCGTGGACGACCTGGATCGCCTTCGGTTCGGCCGGTCGCCGGTACAGGAGCGCGCGGAGCGGCATGTCACCCTCGACTGCTTCGGCCTGCGATACTGCCATAGACCGGTTGCCAAACATCCCTTCGGGCAAAAAATAAAACAGACGCCGGCCAAAGTAGGAGGCGGCGGCGGACACACCATATCTTGATTGAAACAGTGGATAAAGATTCATTCCTTCGTCCGGCCGGGGGTGCCCTCTGGCGGCCGGGCGCGAATCATCGCCGCCGCGATGCTTGCAGCATCCGGGTTGCGATGGGTGGACGCAAACCGGAACACCCGGCTTGCATGGAGAGGGGCGGACGGCGCGCCGACAGACGCAGGGCCGTTCCTGAATGCCGCGCCCCATTGCTGAGACGCAGCCGCCTCTCGGCGCACCGTCCTGGCGGCGTTCTTATCCCGGCGCCGGGCCGCGCTTTGCCTCCATGCGCCTTGATCTGCGCATGGCGTCAGCCAGCTCCTGGCAGGGGTCCCTAGTGACCCCGGGCGGAGCCCCGGCGCCGCCCGAGTGCTGAATTGCGAATCCAGCCCGCAGGCGCCGCACCCTGCTCCGCCATCAAGAACGCCTCCGGACGGCGCCCCTCACCGAGCAAGGTGATCGGACTATAGTCATAATAGGAATATTGTCAAATCCCGCATTTCTGCGATTCAGCGCCCGCCATTCACTGACGCGGGAGGCGCGGATCGTTGATACGGAGCCGCATGTGCCCTCACCGCGTCTGCGCGGCATAAGCCTCGAACGCGGCCC
>CAZXJZ010000163.1:0-10858 GCA_964641065.1 uncultured Hyphomicrobiales bacterium
CAGCTTGCTTAGATGAAAATAATGATATCAATAAGGGCCGAGTGCCTTCCAAAACATTGGGGGGGGGGGGATCGATGATAGTGGAGTGCCGCACTTACAACGTCGCGATGGGGAAACTCCGCGAATATTTGGCGCTATACGAAGAAGCCGCCGCGCCTGTGCAAAATCGCGTACTCGGACGAATGATCGGAGCCTTCACGACCGAGGTCGGACCGCTTTCGCAAGTGCGACATCTCTGGGCCTATCGGGATCTGGCAGATTACGAAGCGCGGCGCGCGCTCCTCAAGGAAGAGGCCGATCAACGCGCTTATAGCGCCAAAGGGCAACTTCTGGTGAGCGACGCTAAGGTGGAATTGTGGCGTCCCACCGGATACTGTCCTCTTAAATGAGGGGCTGATGTGATCTAGCAATTCGGATCGGAAATCAGACGAGCGCGTGCGCATGGACGATAGCCCTTCAGAAATGGCAATTATCGAATTCGCATCAGTAAATCTGAGACTCGGCGCAGACGAAATCTATGATTCGCTTTCCTTTACGGTGAAGGAGCGAGAGTTTGTCTGTATTGTGGGGCCGAGTGGATGCGGGAAGTCGACGCTGTTGCGGCTGATGGGGGATCTGATTACGCCGACTTCCGGGACGATATCGATCAACGGCCTCCCTCCATCGCAGACCTGGAAGCAAATCGCTTACGTTTTTCAAAGTCCACGACTGGCTGCATGGCGAACCGCCATAAGCAACGTGATGCTCGGTCGACAGCTTCGTTTCGGTGAAAAATCCTCTGATCCACGGCTTGTGGCAAAAGCCCGCGAATTTCTTAGCCTTGTCGGCCTGGAGCGTGAGGAACGCAAGTTTCCCTTGATGCTGTCCGGCGGGGAGCGTCAACGCGTCTCGATTGCCAGAGCTCTGATGGTCGATCCCGACATAATACTGATGGACGAGCCTCTGTCCGCGCTCGATATCAACAATCGCCGGCGGCTGCGTGCGAAAGTTCTAGACATCTGGCAAGCCACAAAGAAGACAGTAGTCTTCGTCACGCACGACATAGACGATGCTTTGGCTCTGGCAGACAAAGTGATCGTGCTGTCGGCGAAGCCCAGCAGGATCGTAGACATCATCGAGGTCACGACGCCCAGGCCACGACAGCTCGACGGCCCCGAGTTATCGCCGCTCCGGACGAGGCTCGAGGCTCTTTTGCAAGATGACCAAGACCTTGGCGCAGTAGCAGCCAGGTAGCCACCTACTCATGCAGATCGATACCGTAAAAAGCGTCTCTCGTTCGGTACCGCTATCGCTGGAGCATTGGTACGCGAATGTCTTGACGGCGCTCTTCTTCTTAATCTGGTGGCTGTTGGGCTATGTTCTTCCACATTATCTCCTGCCAAATCCCTTGAGTGTAGCCCGTACGGTCGGGCAACTCCTCACAGACGCGAACGTAATAATTAATTTTTGTCTTACGATGTGGCATGTCGTCAGCAGCATCGCGATCGCGACGATCGTCGGGATCGCTCTCGCTCTCCTATCATATTTTGCGCCGGTTACCGAACGCGCAATTCATCACCGACTGAACCCATTTTTGAGCTCATTTTCGATGATCGGTTGGACCTTCCTCGCGATAATATGGTTCGGCCTCAACGAGCTTACGGTGATATTCGCCGTATCAATAACGCTACTTCCGTTTTCTCTGTCAAACATGAGCGCGGCGTTGAATGAAATCGATTCCGAAATGACAGAGATGGCGAGCAGCTTCTCGCGCGAGAAGAGGTCGGCCACGTTTCTCATTATCCTTCCTCTCGCCGTTCCTTATCTTTTCGCAACTCTGAGAATATGCCTTGGTGTTGCATGGAAGGTAGTGCTTACCGCCGAGCTGTTTGGCGGCACCTCAGGATTCGGTTACATCATCAATCGCGCTCGGGCCGATTTTGACACGGAACGGATATTCGCGATCATCGCGATAATCGTGATATTCGTATATGTCCTCGACAAGTTCGTCATCGACTCGGTTCACCGTTATCTTCGCAAGAACTATTCTGCCGTTTAGAAATGGGGTCGCATGGCGCCGGTAATGCAAGCGCGATGGAAATTCCAGCTGGCTCAGGAATTCTTTGCCGAGGGGCTCATCGTAGTCGCATTGTCGAGCTGGTGGCTGGGATCGCTGCTCTTGCCCGCGTATCTGCTCCCCACTCCCTTCAGCGTCTTCCGAGCGATGGGGAGCCTTTTGTTCGACCCGGCGTTCGCTGCGAATACAGGAGCGACGGCTTCGCGGATTCTGACGTCGATGATCCTCGCAGTGCTGATTGGCAGCATCTTGGCGCTGATCCCATTTTATCTGCCGTCGTTCGGCGTTTTCATACACGAACGCGTCAAGCCGCTGCTGAACTCGTTCCCATCGATTGGATGGGCACTGCTCGGGTCTATTTGGTTTGGCGTTTCTTCCAGCGCAGTGATCTTCGTGCAAACGGCCATTCTCATTCCTTTCATACTTATCAATATTTCCGAGGGGCTGAAGGAGTTAAGCGTCGAAGATCGCGAAATGGCGCACAGCTTTTCGCGCTCACAGTGGCGCGGGTTTTGGCTCTTGATATTCCCGATGATACTTCCGTATCTCATCGCGGCCATACGCATCTCTTATGGAGTGGCTTGGAAGGTCAGCTTGGTGGCTGAACTTTTCGGCGCCAGGTCCGGACTGGGTTTTCTCATCATGGAAGCGCAGACGAACGCACGCATCGACGTCCTTTTTGCGGCCTGCTTGATGATCGTCGCTTTCTACATTGTTGGAGACAAGTTTATCCTTGCTCCCTTGTCCCGGATGTGTCGCGCGAAGTAGCATCTGCCTTGCGGATATGCGCTGCCGTCGGTTGCAGAACCGCCGGCGCAGGCGAGTTTCGCAGAGATGCTCGGTCAACAGGTCTCGCGCGATAAGACACTGACGAGAGCATGGGGGAAAGCGCCGAAGAAACGATCCATTTGTCAGCCTAGGCGTAGGGGCTTCAGACGTCTATGTGCCAACTCGGCCGCGCATGCGCAATTCAACCCAAGTTTCGTCCTGCCCCGCATACAGGACCATGCGCGCTTCTGAGCTCACTTCGAACAGCAACGAACAGCAACTGGTGCCGGTTCTCAGCCCCGGGGATGTCGTCATCCTCGACAATTCCGGCAGCCACAAGTCGGCTCAACTGTGCCGCATGATCAAAGCTGCTGGCACAAGGCTTTGGTACCTGCGCCTTACTCCCCCGACATCGATCCGATCGAGCAGGCATTTACCAAGATCAAACACTGGGATAACGTGCGGAATCTTTCGCTCTTTCGGGACTGACGTCTTCTTCATAGAATGGAGGAGCAACGGATGAGTGACGATAAGCCGATGATTCAGGTGGTCCAGATCGACGAGGCCCGGATTCGTGATCATCTTGGCGAGATGGTGCGCGGCACGGTGGAAGAGACGCTGAACGCCATGCTGGATGCCGAGGCCGACCAGCTCTGCTGGGCTGGACGTTACGAGCGCAGCCAGACTCGGCAAGACACTCGCGCCGGCAGTTACGAGCGTACGCTGCAGACCAGCGCCGGCGACGTCAATCTCAAGAGCCCAAAGCTCCGGCGCCAAACCTTCGAGACGGCGATTATCGAGCGCTATCGGCGCCGGGAGAGCTCGGTCGAGGAAGCGCTGATCGAGATGTATCTGGCGGGGATTTCGGTCCGCCGCGTGGAAGACATTACTGAAGCCCTGTGGGGTACGCGGGTGAGCCCCAGCACGGTGTCCAACCTGAACAAGAGGATCTACGCCAAGATCGAGGCCTGGCGGAACCGACGCATCGAGGGCGAACATCCGTACCTTTATCTCGACGGCATCGTGATGAAGCGGACCTGGGCCGGCGAGGTGCGCAACGTCTCGCTGCTGGTGGCAAGCGCCGTCAATTCCGAAGGTTTTCGGGAGATTCTGGGCATCTGCGAAGGTGCCAAGGGGGACAAGTCCGGCTGGTCGGCGTTCCTTCGCCACCTGGTCGATCGTGGCTTCAAGGGCGTGCAGCTTATCATCTCTGACGCCTGCCGCGGGTTGATGGAGAGTGCCGCGGAGTATCTGCCCGACGCCCGATGGCAGCGCTGCATGGTTCATTTTTACCGCAACGTCTTCAGCCACGTGCCGGCCACCAAGGTCCGCGAGGAGAGCCGTGAGGCGGCCGACCGAATGGCACGAGCAATTGTCGACGACCTGCGGGCAGCCAGGATGCAGACGGCAGCCGATCTGGTCGAGCGCAGTGTCGCCGAGACGCTCACCTACTACGCCTTTCCCGACATCCACTGGCACAAGATCCGCACGAACAACCCACTTGAGCGGATCATGCGAGAGATTCGACGGCGCACGCGTGTTGTTGGTGCATTTCCCGATGGACAGTCGTGCCTCAACCTCGCGGCGGCGAGGCTGCGCTACATCGCCGGCACCGCATGGTCAGCCAAGTGCTACATGAACATGAGGCCGCTTTATCAACCCCAAGTCCTGCAAACTGAAGCCGTAGCCTGATCAATGTGCGAAAGAATCTGCACGCTACCAACACTGGACGCGTACCGCTCAGAAGCGCACGGTCGACGACGCTTGGCGGCACATCGGAAGCCTCTTCGCCACAATGGAGGCCGGCGAGTGCAGCAACTACTTCGTAAACGCAGGATACGCTTCCGTCAAAACATGAACTGCTCTAGCGGCGCCCGCGATTTCAGATTGCAGATGTTTGGCAGGTTGCAGGCGGAACGCGCGTTCTGGCAGATCGTATCGCTGTCAGTTACGACCAGACCGTGGCCCTGGCCCGCGCAGATTCTCCAGATACTGATCGCGCGCTCGCATCGCCGCAAGCATGAGACGGTTTCTCAACTGCTCCGAAGGTCCGAGTGTGACATACCAGTCTACAGATCCAAAACAAGCCGCTCATTAGGGAGCGCCCGCGAGACGCAGGTCTGGATCGCGGTGTTGTTATCCTTTTCTTCATCCTCGAGGATTTCGTCTCTGTGTTCAGCGCGGCCGGATATCATCCGTACCCGGCAATTGCCGCACCAACCTTCCGTGCAAATATGGGCGACCTTGAAACCGTTTTCCAACAAGACCTGAAGGATGCTCTTGGTCGGCGGAACATGGAAGATCTTGCCGGATCGGCTCAACTCGATTTCGAACCCGAAGTCCGTATCCCTGACCTGACCTTTCATCTGGGATCCGGTCGCAGCCTTTGGTGTCGCAAATATCTCGTAGTGAACTTGATCTTGCGGCCAATGACGTGACGCTGTTCTCACAGCGTCGACAAATCCCGCCGGTCCGCAGACATAAACATGCGATCCCGGCTGTACCGCTTCCAAACAAGAGGTGAAGTCAAAGTGATTGGAGGCGATGCCATCGTCGTGATGCACGATCAAGGCCGTGCCAAGCAATTCGCTCAATTCGCTTTTGAACGCGGTGTCCTGTGCCGATCTGGTGCAATAGTACATGATTGTAGGGCGCTTCAGTTCGGCCAGCCGGCGAGACATAGCCAGTAAGGGTGTCACGCCGATGCCGCCCGCAATCAGAATCGCCGTGTCCGCGTCCTCATTCAAATGAAAATTGTTTTTGGGTGCGGTCACATAGGCGATCGCGCCCAGATGCAGATGATCGTGCATCCACCGCGATCCACCCCTGCCAACGTCATCACGGGCTACGGCTATCGTGTAGCGCTCAAGTCGGTGAGGTGAACTGATGAGCGAATAGGATCGTGTCTCGCTATCGCCCACTTGAACATCAATGTGGGCACCTGCGGTGAATTGCGGAAAGCTTCCGCCGTCCATACGCGCAAATTCAAACAAGCGTACGGCCGGCGTCAGATCCTCAGCACGGACAACACGGACCGCAAGGTTCTGATCGTCATTCACGACACGTTCCCTGTTTAAAGCGGAATCTGCGTTTCTGTGTTGGCTCGGTGATGCGCCCGGTTGGCCGAAGACTTCGCAGCTTTTGTAGATCTAACCCGGCGCTCTTTTCGCTTCGGTTTCTCGCCAAGCATCCTTTTCAGAAGTTCCATCAATAGCTTGCGCTCTTTTACTTTCAGGGGGCGGAGCATTTCCGCCTGGCCGGCAGCGATCAAGGGCATCGCATTTTGAAGAGTCGCTATGCCCTCAGCCGTTACAGAGAGTTCATGGGCGCGTCTGTCACTGCTGGATCGTTTCCTCCGAATGAATCCGCCAGATTGCAACCGCCTCATAATTTGGGCGAGGGTCGCACGATCGATGCCGGTTTCTCGCGCAAGCTCGATCAGTGAGGAGTTCGGCCTCTGATAGAGACCGAACAGCACCACAAGTTGACGGCGTGTCGGCCCGTCGCGACCGATAGTGCGAGTCAGTATCTCGTCGGCCCTCTGGTGACACCGGCGAAGCAACAGGGCCGGCTGGTCAAGCAAGGCCTGTCCCATCAGGAGCGCGGCGATGAGATCGTCCAGATGAGGACTGCCTTGATCGGTCAGACGAGGTTTCATGGCCCTGCTCGATATGCCAGACGCGCCGCGCGACATGCGTGACCTATTCTTTGGAAGCGTGCTCCCATATCAGAGAATCGGCCGAAGGGTACGATTGAATCACGCCCAGTTCTTTGGAGGCACCCCAAGTCGCCATAAACCCTTTCGCATCGTCCGGTGCTATCGCGTAGGAGATATCGGCGTAGTTGTTCAGCCACCATTTCATGTAATCCGGATCCGCATTGCCTTTCTTGGCGATAGCCGCGAACACTTCGTCCGGATTCTCTTTGACGTATTGTATTGAGGCGCGCATCATTCGCGCGACTTCCTTGTAGATGTCCGGATTGGCTGCCAGTCGATCGGAATAGGCAACCATCACATTGGCCGGCTGCGCAACCTTGATGGCGTCCATCATGCCCTTGTGAAGACTTACGATGGGCCGCAAATCGGTTGATTTTTCGGCTGCATAGTCCTGAAAATTCACGAGAACTGCCGCATCGATTCGTCCCGAAGCTGCCGCACCCGGAAGCACCGCCAGCGGAAGCTCGACCCAACGAAAATCGCCGCCTTCGATCGCCGCATTGAACCCGTAAACCTTGGACAGCACAGTGCGGGCATTCAGCGTTCCCGCGCTGCTCAGGCCATATACGCCGATGGTCTTGCCTTTGAGGTCGGCAACGGTCTTGGCCTTGCTGTTCTGCGCAACCCAAAGACGAGATGCCGTTCCATCGGCCTTGTAGCGCATCATGGTGGAGAAAATCTTGAGCGGGACGCCGCGGTTTACGAAGATAGGAACGCTATTCGCGGAGGTCGCGATAACATCGTATTGCTTTACCGGGATCGACTGAATGACGGCATTAATCGTCGTGAGCGAGACGTCGATATCGACGATATCCGACTTGATCTTTCCGGCCATGATCGGCCACAGCGAGGCTTCGAAGATGGGGTCGTTTGCCTGCGCGACAGAGATTTTTGTCTTGGCGAACGCAGGTTGTGCAAACATTCCCAGCAGAAGCGCAACAGCCGGAAGTAGCACCCATCGATTACGGTAGTTCATTTTGTCCTCCCGATTTAGGTATTCCCCATTGAGTTGCTTTTTTTAAATTTTGTCTTGACGATTACGGCGCCTTACGGCGCGAGCTTGACCGTGTTGCTGAGCACGCCGATTTCGGCGACAGCAACTTCAATTGTGTCTCCGGCTCTCAAGTAGACTGGCGGCTTTCGCCCAGCCCCAACGCCTTCAGGTGTGCCGGTGGTGATGATGTCCCCCGGCCTGAAGGGATACCATGAAGAAAAGTAAGCGATGATTTCCGCTACCGGGAAGATCAGATCGCCTGTGTTGGCCGATTGCATCAAGCTTCCATTGAGGCGCGTCGTGAGATTGATGTTGTCAGGGTCGGCGATCTCGTCGACGGTCGCGACGACCGGCCCAAGCGGGCAGAACGTCGCCATCTGCTTGGCGAGACGAACCTTGTCCCAGTTCTGCTGGGGACCGCTGACATTCCAGTCACGCGCCGATACGTCATTAATCAGGGTATATCCGGCAACATAGCTGAGTGCCTCGCGCGCTTGCACATTATGGCAGTCGCGACCGATTACGATGGCAAATTCTCCTTCGAAATCGACCATGTCCGGACATCTGCGCGGTAGAATGATTTGGTCGCCGCTGGCAATGACCGAATTGGCATTTTTCAGAAAACCGCTGGGTTCGCTGGGCATGGGCGCACCTTCGCCCATCATTTCAATCACGTGCTTCCTGTAGGCCCGCCCTGTCGAGAGGATGATTCTGGCCCTTTGAATTGGCGCACATAACTCAACAGCATCCAGAGGCAGCAAAGCCCCGGTTTCGATCAGTTCGGAGGATTTCGTGTCGAGCAATTGCCGCACATTGTCGACATGGCGCTTCATTTTTTCGATCGCAGCGGGGCCTGCAGCGATCAATTCGTCGGTCGATCCATATTGCGCCTCAGCCTTGCGGCTTACATCGGGATGGAGGAAGTCAAACAAGTGCTCGTCAATGACCGCGCCACAGCCAAGACGACTGCCTCGCTTAAAAGTTGCTAATTTCACGTCAGACCTACGTCACGTCGCCGCGTTCAAACAACCGATCGAAGTAGTCGTCGGGAAGCGAGGTGATTTCCCACCAATTTCCATCCTTGTCCCGAAGGCTAAAGAACGTTCGATCATCTTCGCTCTCTGATACCGGCAGAACCTCGCGAATTTTATAGTGATCCTTATGAGCAAAGGCATGCGCATGTGCGGCTTTAACGGTATCCGGCCCGTCGACTTTCAAGACCCAACGATTGTGCAGCGGCTGAGGTCGAAGCTGATCGCCAGCGTCGACACACACGATCATCCACTCGCCGCCGCGCCAGACGGACTGACTAACCTCCGAGTGGCGAATACAATGAAGCCCGAGAAATTCCTTGTAGAACTTCTGTGAAGCTCGGAGATCGTCAGTTTCCATCGTGCCGTGCGATATCCGAATAGGCGACATCACCGGAGCCGTTGGCGCATCCGTCGCATCTGAAGACATCGGAATCTCCATCAGAATAGATCGCCCTTTTCCAAGCGCTTGCTCAATGAGTATCCGGGCGCCGGCTGCTGGATTTCCCACCAATTGCGATCGCCGTCCTCGAGATAGAACGCATACACATTGTGCTGCAGTTTAGGCTTCTGCACGCGTCGGATCCCGAATGTTGCCTTCAACTCTTGTGCTTTTTGATGCAGGCGGTCGACCTCAGCCTGATCGGCTACGTCGATACCCCAATGATTTAGTACGCCCTGCGGGTATGGAATCTCGTCCACTAATGTGACTTCCAACACCCATCGATTTGATTTAGGGCGTCCATCGGGGAAGGTGGACGGCTCTCGGATGAGAAGCGCATCCTTCTTATGGCGCACGCATTCAAACCCCAAAAACTGCGAATAGAAACGCCTCGCCCGATCAAGATCGGTGGTCAGAAAGTGACCGCTGACCAGCGTTGGCCCCTTAATGGGCGACGGCGCTGACCCTATGTTCGTCTCCACGTTTTTCCTCCTCGGCTTGCATCCAGTTCTTAATGCGCGGCCTCGCATTGGAGGCCGATTTCCCATCGCGCTGGATTTTCGCTTAACCGTCAAAATAGGGTGCCTACATCCTTTTTATTTGTCAACCATTAGGTGACCAGGCACGCCACGCAGGATGGCGTGATCGCCTATGCCGAAGTTAATCCCGACTACACGCGCCGCCCCGATCCGTCTGACGTGATGCCGGAGAGATATTTGTCTGAAATTCACGCGAGATAACGCGAGAAAACGTCACCGCTTAAAATTGATCCTCATCCAAAGGCGAGAAAGCCGCGTAAAGTTGGGCAAAATTTGCACCTTGAAACATAGAATTAGTTGTTTAATATCAATGCTTGTTCGCTGGCGCACCGAAGTGGATTCGAACCCGGGAATGGAATCGCGGCTTTTGCCTTTGAAATGTCGCGAGTGGCCTGCCCCTAATAGGTGGTCCGGTTTCAGTCTTAATGCATGACGGGCTTGGAGCTGCCCCGTTTTGTGGTCCAGGTTCTAGGCAATGTCTCGGGCTTTGTGAGTTTGTCTTGCGAACTCGTTCGGCGTCAAGTTGCCGAGCGAGGTGTGGGGCCTGTCGCTGTTGTACAACTCGACAACGGAACGCCCACAGGACCGGTGTTGAGCGCGAGTGTCCGTCGTCAGATGATTTGAGACTGTTTAGTCGGCTCGCGAAGGGAGGCTCTGGCTCATCATGGGTTAGAGTTTAAGCGGCCTGCAGCCGATGCTGCAAGCGGCGGTTGGCAATGGTTTCATGCTTGATGCGCTGACGTTCAGCCAGGATTATTTCGGTTCTGCCAAAGTAGACGTCGGCAGGCGTAAGGTTGTCGATACTCTCGTGGTAGCGGACGTGATTGTAGTAGTCGACAAAGGCGCTGATCTGGCATTCGAGGTCACCGGGCAGATAATAATTTTCGAGCAGGATGCGGTTCTTCAGGGTCTGATGCCAGCGTTCGATCTTCCCTTGGGTCTGGGGATGATGCGGAGCCCCACGCACATGCTGCATGTCTTTGCCTTTGAGCCACTTGGCTAGATCGTCTGCGACATAGCTCGATCCATTATCGCTTAGAAGCCTCGGCCGGTGCGTAACGGTGATATGGTCCAGGCCAGAGGCTGCAAGCGCCTGGTCGAGGGTGGCGGTGACGTCGGAGGCACACATCGTGGGACCGAGCCTCCAGGCCACGATGTAGCGCGAGAAGTCGTCGAGCACCGTCGACAGGTAATACCAACCCCAGCCGGTAATCTTGAGATAGGTGAAGTCGGTCTGCCAGAGCTGGTTGATGGCGGTGGTCTTGTCCTTGAACTCGTTCGCTGCCTTGATCACCACATAGGCCGGGCTG
>CAZXJZ010000164.1:0-10855 GCA_964641065.1 uncultured Hyphomicrobiales bacterium
GCTTGGCTTCGGCGACATAAGCGTTGCCGGGGCCGACGATCATGTCGACCGGATCGATGGTGTCGGTGCCGAGCGCCATCGCCGCCACCGCCTGCACGCCGCCCAGCACATAGATTTCGTCGGCGCCGCCGAAATGCATTGCGGCGACGATTGCCGGATGCGGCCCGCCACGATGCGGGGGCGCACAGGCGATGATGCGCTTCACCCCGGCGACGCGCGCGGTGACGATCGACATATGCGCCGACGCCACCATCGGGTAGCGGCCGCCCGGGACGTAGCAGCCGATTGCGTTCACCGGGACATGTTTATGACCGAGAATCACGCCGGGCAGGGTCTCGACCTCCAGATCCTGCAGGGTGTCGCGCTGCTTTTGCGCGAAGTTGCGGACCTGTTCCTGGGCGAAGCGGATGTCGTCGAGATCGCGTTTGCTCACCTGCGCAATCGCGCGCTCGATGTCCTGCTCGTTCAGCCGGAAATTGGCTGGCTCCCAATTGTCGAACTGTTTCGACAATTCGCGAATGGCCGCATCGCCGCGCGCCTTCACATCGGACAGGATGCCTTCCACTGTGGCGCGCACTTTGGCATCGGCGGCTTCGACGGCATCGGCGGACAGGCCGCGTTTCAGAGTGCGGGGCATGATCTGCTCCTTGTTATGGCGGTTATGGTTCGTCTCCCGGGCGCATCGCAGCACGAAACGGCGTGCGGAAAAACCCGTTTGTTGCGACAGCCCTGCTAGTGGCAAATTAGGGTGGCGGGCCATGGATTTTGCCGCCCGCAAGTGCTAATCGGCGTCCGGTCCGCCTTTGGCCGCTTCCTTACGCAATGACCGATCTGTCCATCACCATTCTGCCGGAAACCGAAGACGACGCGCTGGCGATTGAGCGCCTGCATGAGCGGACTTTCGGTCCGGGGCGCTATGCCCGCACCGCCTACCGCATCCGCGAAGGGATCGGACATGGCCCCGCCTTGTCCTATACCGCGCGCGTCGGAACGCTGCTGGTCGGCTCGCTGCGGCTTTCACCGGTGCGGATCGGGGACACGCCGGCGCTGCTGCTGGGCCCGCTCACGATAGAGCCACCGTTCCGCGACCGCGGCATCGGCATGGCCCTGATGCAGCGCGCGCTCACCGACGCGCGGAACCGCGGGCACCGCCTGGTGATCCTGGTCGGGGACGAACCCTATTACGCGCGTGTCGGCTTCAAGCGGGTTCCGCGCGGGCGCGTGAAGATGCCGGGGCCCGTCGATCCGGCGCGGCTCCTGGTGACCGAACTGGCCGACGGCGCATTCGAGGGCGTCAGCGGCGCGGTCAGGCCCGATTGGGCCGAGGTTTCGTAGCTGTAGCCCGCATGAGCACAGCGAAATGCAGGGGCGTCCCTGATTTCGCCGCGGTCATCCGGACGACGGAAGCCTACCGTCCCTCGCGCGCCCAGGTCGCGGCCAGCGAGCCGATCAGCAAGAGCAGGCCGAGGATGCCTGCAAAGATCGGCAGCACGCCGATGCCGCGCAGGACGCTGGCATCTCGCAGCTTCAGCCCCATCCAGTCTTCGCCGCGGAATGTCTCGCTCGACCGCACGCCAACGATGCGCGGGACGTTGACGCGGCCGCCATCGTCGAGACGCCGCGCATCGCCACCGGTCGCGGCGGTCACCGAGCGCAGCGCGTCCGGAGTAGAGGTGACTTCGGCAAATTCGCGCGGGTTGATCGGTCCGACATTGACCAGCGTGGTCAGTTTGCCGTCGCTCGCCCGCCACAATCCAAGTTCGTTCGCGGGCGTCGATCCGCGCCACAGGCCCGGTTCGGCCTGCTGCAGCGTCACGCTTCGGGTCTCGCCGGACGGCGTTGTCACGATCACCGGATCGACTGCCTCGGCCATGGTCTGACGATCGATCGACAGGTCGCTTCCGCGCGTCGTGACGCGGAGCGCCTCTTCTTCAAGATCTGGCTGTTTCATCAGCCAATGCGAGAGCCGTCGCAACAGATCGATATGCGGGCCGCCGCCTTCGAAGCCACGTGCCCACAGCCAGATGTGATCTGACAGCAGCAGTGCGACGCGGCCTTCACCTTCGCGCGACAGCACCAGCAGCGGCTTGCCATCCGGCCCTTCCATGACCGAGGAGCCCTGGCCGACCTTGGCGTCGACAAGCCGGAACCAGCGGCTCCAGTGCGGCGGCTCGTTGGCGCCACCCTCGAGCGCGCGGGTCACCGGATGGCGCTTGCCGAGATCGCTCAGCCGCGCGTGATAGGGCGTCTCGATCATCTTGCCGCTCGGCTCGGCCGGCAGGACCACGTCGAGCGGCGTGCGCCACAGCGACGTCGGGCTCGCATAATCGGGACCGGCCGCGATCAGCACCGCGCCGCCGTCACGCACGTAGCGCGCGATGTTGTCGAAATAGGCGATCGGCAGCACGCCCTGGCGCGCATAGCGATCGAAGATGATCAGGTGAAATTCGCCGATCTTCTGCTGGAACAGTTCGCGGGTCGGAAAGGCGATCAGCGACAATTCGTTGATCGGGGTGCCGTCCTGCTTTTCCGGCGGCCGCAGGATGGTGAAGTGAACCAGGTCGACGGCGGCATCCGACTTCAGAAGGTTGCGCCAGGTGCGTTCGCCGGCATGCGGTTCGCCGGAGACGAGAAGCACGCGCAGCTTGTCGCGCACGCCATCGATCGAGACTACGGCGCGGTTGTTGACCGGCGTCAGTTCGTTCTCCAGCGGAGACGCCTCGATCTCGACGATGTTCGGGCCCGCATGCGGGATCTGGATCTGGACGCGAACCGCAGTGTTGGTGGTGACGTTGCGGGTTTCGATCTGCTCGCCGTCGCGGCGGATGGTGACGCGTGCGGTCGAGGGCCCGACGCCCTCATCCTGTACGCGGAATACGACGGACTGCGACTGTCCGACGATGCCGAAGCGCGGTGCGGTGGTCAGGACCACCCGGCGGTCGCGTTCGTTGGCTTCGCCGGTGATCAGCGCATGCAGCGGCGCAGAGAAGCCGAGTTGCGAGGCGTCCGGAGGCACGTCATGCACGCGCCCGTCGGTGATCACGAAGGCGCCTGCGATCCGGTCCGGTGGCACGTCCGACAGCGCCGCGCCGAGGGCGCTGAACAGTCGCGTGCCGTCGGTTTCGCCGTCGGCCGCTCCGGCATCCACCACACGCACGTCGAGATTGGGAATGCGCGCCAACCGTTCGATCAGCGCCACGCGCGCCTCTTCGGTCTGCTTCGCCCGGTTGCCGAAATTCTGGCTCGGGCTCTTGTCGATCACGACCGCGACGACGGACGGAATAGGCTCGCGGTCCTCGCGCGTGAAGGAGGGGTTGGCGAGCGCAAGGATCAGGAAGGCCATCGCCGTGGCACGCAGCAGCGCGCCGCGGCTGCCGATGAACAGCAGCAGCGCCGAAATGATCACCGCAACGGCCACCGCCGCCCAGATCAGATAGGCGGGAACGAGGGGTGCGAAGGAGATGCCGAAATTCATTGTCCCAGCCGCTCCAGCAGGGCCGGAATATGTACCTGGTCCGCCTTGTAGTTACCGGTCAGGGTGTACATCACGATGTTGACGCCGGCGCGGAAGGCCATTTCGCGCTGGCGCGGTTCGGTCGACACCATCGGCAGCATCTGCTGGCCGTCGGGCCGCATCGCCCAGGCGCCGGCCAGATCGTTCGACGTGATCAGCAGCGAGGAGACGCCGTCGCCCGCGCGCGCCGGACGCCTTGTCTCGTCGTCGTCGAGATCCTGCTGCGCGGGCAGCGCTTCCACCCAGAGCTGGCCGGTGTTGAAGCGGCCGGCGAAATCGCGCAACAGGAAAAACGTCTTGGTCAGCACGTGATCTTTCGACACCGGCTCGAGTTCCGGGATATCGAGCGATGACAGGATATCCCGCAGCGCCAGCATGCCGGGCGTGCGTGCTTCGCCGCCGGGGCCGGGCGGCGCCATGATCGCGTCGCGGGTATCGAACAGCACCGTGCCACCCTGTTTCATATACGCGTCGATCCGCGCCAGCGCCTCGGGAGAGGGCTTTGCCGCGCCGGGCACGATTGGCCAATAGATCAGCGGGAAGAAGTTGAGTTCGTCGCGAGTGATGTCGAGCCCGATCGGCTCGCCGCCCTCGAGCGCGGTGCGCTGCGCGAGGAAGATCGTCAGTCCGCTCAGGCCGGCCTTGCTGATGGCGTCTGTCTCCGCGTCACCGGTGATCACATAGGCGAGCTTGGTTTCGTTTGCGGCCTTCATCGCGAAGTCGTCGGACGCGTTGGTGGCGGCGGTAGCTGCCGCGGTCCGCTGCTGCTGGACAACCGTCTGCGCCTGCGCCGCATCATCAAAACCGAGGCCCGCGACTGCGAGGGCCAGTGCAAGCCCGGTAACCGTCGCGCGCCGCCGCGTTCGTGTCAGCCGGCTCAATCCACCCGCGAGCCAGAACACGATCAACGCATCGAGCAGCAACAGCGCCAGTCCCGCAAGGAAGATCGGGCCGCGCAGATCGAGCGGCTCGCTCAGGCGGAAGATGTCACGCCGCGCGTTCAGCGGCGAGATGTCGAAGGCATCCGGCTTGTCGGTTGCGGTGAGGGTGTTCACGACGAGCAGACCTTCCGGTGGCCCGTAAAAGCCGGGCGGGTGATCGTATGTGGCGCGGTTGACGTAATTGGCCGGTACCGGCTTGGCGCTGCCGGGCGGCGCGCTGAGAACGCCGAAGCCGTCGAGCGTGCGGGCCGGCGCCAGCGCTTCGCGGTCGCGCTCGGCGCTGGCCTGTTCGGCGGTTGCGGTCGAGCCCGCAAGGGCGACCAGCCGCTTCAACATTTCGACGAAAGAGCCCGACAGCGGCAGATCGGACCAGCGGGTGTCGGCGGTTACATGAAACAAAATCACCATGCCCTTCCCGCGCCGCGTTCCGGTCACCAGCGGCGTACCGTCGGCGAGGGTGGCCCAGCTGCGTTCCGCCAGGCCGGAATCGGGTTCCGCCAGCACCTGACGGTTGACCGTCACGTCGCTCGGCACCGGCATGCCGCCGAATGGACTTTCGCGCGAGAAGCCGGCAAGGGGCTGCGGCTTTTCCCACGACAGCGAGCCGCCGAGCGTGCGGCCGCCGCGCCGCAGCCGCACCGGCACCAGATCGTCGTCCGACGCCGCAAGTCGCGGGCCGGCAAAACGCACCAGCACGCCGCCATCCTCGACCCATTTGGCCAGGCGTTCACGGGCGGCGCCGACGACGTTGCCGACATCGGCGAGGATCAGCATCGGCACATTCTGGTCGATGAACCGCACCACCATGTCCGAGGGCGAGACGCGCTCGCCCATGCGAATGTCTGCGAACGGGCCGAGTGCGCGCTGGAGATAGAAGGTGGAGGCGAGCAGGGGCTGGGCGGTGTCGGCGGTGGCGCCGGTGATGACGCCGACGGTGCGGCGGCGCCAGCGCTTGTCGAGCAATTGCACGGCGCCAGCGGAGCGTTCGCCGGCGATTTCAAGCCGGGCGATATCGTTGCGCAGTTCGACCGGCAGATCGAACATGGCTTCGGTCTCGCGCTCGCTGGCTTTCAGCGCGAACGGCGCCTCGCCAAGCAGCAATCCCTTGAGATCGTAGGCGCGCACGCTTCCTGCGCGTTCTCCGCCGGAGGCAGCGCGCAGTACCTTGACCGTCAGCGCGCCGGCATTGTTGTCGGCCGCGCTCAATGCCAGTGCCTGAGAGACGCCGCCCTGGATGACGGTGATCGCGCGTCCATCCAGAATGCCGGCGAGACCGGTGACGAATTCACCCGCGCGGCCAAGTTGCGTCCCGTCCGACAGCCACACCAGTTCGGCACTTGGCGTCGCGCCCAGAAATCGCGTCAGCGCCGGCAGCGCGTCGGCCCGTTCGACCGCATGTGGCTTCGGCGTCATGTTGCGGAGTTGCACGCGCGCGGCCGCAGCGGTCTGCAGAGTTGCGGCGCGGCCTGTTTCCGATAGCGGGAGGAGCGCCACCGCACGGCCGTCCGCCTCCGCCCGCGCCAGCAGATCGTCGCCGGTGCGGATGCGGGTGTCCCAGGTCGAGGCCGCGGCCCACCCATCGTCGATCAGCAATACCAGCGGCCCGGATCCGCCCGAGGTTGCGGCCGGCGGATTCCACATCGGTCCGGCCGCCGCGATGATCAGCAGGGCGGCGAGCGAAAGCCGGAGCAGCGTCAGCCACCATGGCGTGCGCGACGGCGTCTCTTCCTTCGGTGCGATGTCGAACAGCAGCCGGGCCGGCGGAAATTCGATCCGGCGCGGGCGCGGCGGAATCATCCGCAGGAGCCACCACAGCGCCGGGAGGCTGAGCAGGCCGAGCAGCACCAGCGGCTGGGCGAAACCGAGCGGCAATCCGCCGATCATGCGCCGGCCTCCGCTTGCGCCGCACGCGAAGCCGCGACGACCGGCACGTTGCCGCCTTCGCCCATCCGGGCATGCAAGGCGAGAACCAGTTCGCTGGCGGGACGGTCGGTCCGGTGGATAATTAAGCTGGCACGCACCCGCTGCGCTTCCTCGCGCATGGCGGCGCGATGCGCGGTCAGTTTCTCGAAGTAATCGCTGCGCCAGGTCTCGGCGCGGCCGGCGGTGACGCTGCCGGAGCCTTCCGGCTCCAGAAACTCGACGCGTCCCGAATAGGGGAAGGTCTCCTCCGCCGGATCGACAACCTGAACCACATGGATGCGCGCATGCGCGCCGGACAATTGCGCGAGAGTTTGGCTGAAATCGGAGATCGGGCTCCAGAAGTCGGACAGCAGCACGACTTCCGACAGCGGCGCTGGCGCAAAGCCGGGCGGCAGGCTGGACCGTTCGGCGGTGTCGTGCAGGATCGCCGTTGCCAATTTGTCGATGACGTTACGGCTCGCGGTCGGCCGCATCAGCCCCGGTACGCCGACGCGTTCGCCGCCTTCCACCAGGATTTCCGCCAGCGCGAACGCGATCACCAGCGTTCGCTCAAGCTTGTTTTCGACTGCCAGCGAGGATGCGAAGGTCATCGACGGTGAGCGGTCCGGCCAGATCCAGACCGTATGCGCGGCCTCCCATTCCTGCTCGCGCACATAAAGATTGTCGTCACGCGCCGAACGTCGCCAGTCGACGCGGCGCGCGGGCTCGCCCGACATGAAACGGCGGTATTGCCAGAAATTCTCGCCGGAGCCGGAGCGGCGCCGTCCGTGCAATCCGTGGATCACCGTCGCGGCGATCCGGCGCGACTCGAGCATCAGACGCGGCAGACTGGCCGCCAGCGTCCGCGATTGTCCGCTGGCATGGCGGACCGCGTCGGCTTCTGGCTTGAGGGCGTCCGGCTCGCTTGCCATCGCGTCAGCCGAGACGCGACTGCAGCCGGCCGATCACGGCATCGACGGTCTCGCCTTCGGCGCGCGCCTGGAAGGTCAGGGCCATACGATGTTTGAGCACCGGAATGGCGAGCGCCACCACATCGTCGATCGAGGGCGCAAGCCGTCCGTCGAGCAACGCGCGGGCGCGCACCGCGAGCATCAGCGCCTGGCTGGCACGCGGGCCGGGTCCCCATGCGATCAGCTTGCGGGTGGCATCCTGGTCGTCCTTCTCGGGACGCGCAGAACGCACCAGCGCGAGAATGGCTTCGACCACCGACTCGCCGACCGGGAGCCGCCGCACCAGGCGCTGCGCCGCAATCAGGTCCTCGGCGCTCATTGCCGCTTTCGGTTTCGCTTCGTCGGCACCGGTGGTGTCGAACAGCATGCGCCGTTCGGCGTCACGATCCGGGTAATCGACATCGATCTGCATCAGGAACCGGTCGAGTTGTGCTTCCGGCAGCGGATAGGTGCCTTCCTGCTCGAGTGGGTTCTGGGTCGCGAGCACATGGAACGGCTTCGGCACGTCGTGGCGCTGGCCCGCGACGGTGACATGCAATTCCTGCATCGCCTGCAGCAGCGCGGACTGGGTGCGCGGGCTGGCGCGGTTGATTTCGTCGGCCATCAGCAATTGCGCGAAGATCGGACCCGGCAGGAAACGAAAACTGCGCTTGCCGTCGGCTGCTTCCTCCAGAATCTCCGATCCCAGAATATCGGAGGGCATCAGGTCCGGGGTGAACTGGATCCGGCGCGCGTCCATGCCGAGCACCGTGCCCATGGTCTCCACCAGCTTGGTCTTGGCGAGGCCGGGCACGCCGACCAGAAGGCCGTGGCCGCCTGACAGAATCGTGATCAGCGCCTGCTCGATCACACGCTCCTGACCGAAGATGACGGAGCCGATCGCATCTTTTGCTGCCCGGGCATGGCTCGCGGTCGATTCCGCCGCGCGGACAATCATGTCTTCCAGCTTTTCAATGCTTTCGCCGGCTGCCGGCATTGTTTTCGTTCCTTCCATCGTCCGTCGCCCGTCAAGGGCCATATATCCATCGAAACCGATGCAACAACTGCGCCAAGGTGTTCTTCAGGCGGATCGTAAACACACCGTCGAATCGGCGGACGGCGAGGCTGAAACCAGCCGAGCTTACGCTATTTTTTCCGGTGTCAGGCTATGGTGCCCCGATCACTATTGCGCGTTGACACCAGCTATCGGGCATCATCGGTCAGGCTCAGTTCAAACCATGGCAAAGCGAAGGCAGGACAATACCTTGGGACTGGACGGTATCGCCGCGGCCGTCCGGGAGACCGCGGACAAGGGGGCGCCCCCGGTGCATCTGTGGAACCCGCCCTTCTGCGGCGACCTCGATATCCGCATTGCCTCCGACGGAACCTGGTTCTACCTCGGCACGCCGATTGGGCGCGCGGCGCTGGTGCGCCTCTTTGCCTCGGTGCTGAAGCGCGAAGGCGAAAAGTACTTCCTGGTTACCCCGGTCGAGAAGATCGGCATCGTGGTCGAGGATGCGCCGTTCCTTGCGGTGGAGATGCGGCGAGAGGACACGGCGTCGGGGCCGCGCTTGCATTTCCGCACCAATGTTGATGATTGGATCATGTGCGACGCGGCGCATGCGATGCGCTTCGAGCGCGAGGAAGGCTCGGGAGGTTTGAAGCCTTACATTCACGTGCGGCGCGACCTGTGGGCCAAGGTCACGCGCGCCCTGTTTTATGATCTGGTCGAACTCGGCGAGGAGCGCGACATTGGCGGCGAGCGTATGTTCGGGGTGGCGTCGGGTGATGCGTTCTTTCCGATGACCCGGGCCGACGCACTCGATGACTTGAGCTGAACGAATGACGGATACCGCTTCAGAGATAATGCCGCGCAGCGATTTCTTCGAACGCGCACGCGCCGTTCTGGCGCTCGATCCACCTCAAGGTCTCACCGATCCCGATTCGCTGCCGCTGCGCGGCGACCATGACGCCGATCCGCTTGTGAAGGCGATGGCGGCAGTGCGGCCGATCAAGCCGGCCGCCGTGCTGATCGCGGTGATCGACCGCGACGAGCCGATGGTTCTGCTGACGCAGCGCACGGCGCATCTGAAGCAGCACGCCGGGCAGATCGCGTTTCCGGGCGGCAAGATCGACGCCACCGATGCGAGTCCGCTGACGGCCGCGTTGCGCGAAGCGAACGAGGAGGTCGGTCTCGCTCCGAGTGAGGTCGAACCGCTCGGATATCTCGACGTCTACATGACCACGCTTGGCTACCGGATCGTGCCGGTGGTGGCGCGCGTTCGTCCGGGCTTCACGCTGACGCTCAATCCCGGCGAAGTCGAGGATGCCTTCGAGGTGCCGCTGTCGTTCATGATGGAAGTGTCGAACCACCAGACCCATAGCCGGGAATGGCAGGGGATGATGCGCAGCTATTATGCGATCCCGTTCGGAGAGCGCTATATCTGGGGCGTGACTGCGGGCATTTTCCGCAGCCTCCGTGACAAGGTGTACGGCGCATGATTCGGCCGATCCTGACTGAAATCGTGCTTTTCCTGACGCCGTTCGCGGTCTACGCGCTGTTCCTGTACGCAACGCGCGCCGGCGTTCTGCAGGCGGAATCCTGGCCGGCCAAAACCGTCGGCTGGCTGACGGCCGCAGCGGTGATTCTGATGATCGCGGGCTTCGTCATGCTCGGGCAAATCGGCTATCAGCCTGCCGGCTCGACCTATGTCCCGCCTCACATGGAAGACGGGAAGCTCATCCCCGGGCATTTCAAATGAGCGGGCAGCGGCCGCATCTTCGGGATGCCGCGTGGCTGACCGGGGGATCGCTGGCCCGTCTTCTTGGTCTGCTCGATCGCGATGGCGAAGAGGCGCGCGTGGTCGGTGGCGCGGTCCGCAATGCGCTGATCGGTGAGCCGGTCGGCGAAATCGACATCGCCACCACCGCTCGCCCGGATGAGGTCGTGCGGCGCGCACAGGCCGCGCATTTGCGCGTCGTCCCGACCGGGATCGAGCACGGTACCGTGACGGTCGTCTGCGACGGCGTTCCGTTCGAAGTCACCACCTTGCGCGAGGATGTCGAAACCTATGGCCGCAAGGCGAAGGTGGCGTTCGGCCGTGACTGGCGGCGCGATGCGGAGCGGCGCGATTTCACCATCAACGCCCTGTCGGCGTCGCGAGACGGGGCGGTGCATGACTATGTCGGCGGGCTTGCCGATCTCGACCTGCGGCGCGTTCGCTTCATCGGCGATGCCGCGGCCCGCATCGCCGAGGATTATCTGCGCATCCTCCGCTTCTTCCGGTTTCACGCCGCCTATGGCGAAGGCGAGCCCGATCCGGCCGCGTTGCATGCCTGCATCGCCGCGCGCGACGGACTTGCCTCGCTGTCGCGCGAGCGGGTGCGCATGGAACTGCTGAAGCTGCTGGTTACGCGCCGCGCGGCTGCGGCGGTCGGGGTCATGGCTGACGCGGGCCTGCTGGTGTCGCTTCTGGGTGGGGTTCCCCATCTGCGGCCGTTCGAAAAAATGACCCGCGGCGCTCGCCGAAGTGACGCGACATGTCGGC
>CAZXJZ010000165.1:0-10838 GCA_964641065.1 uncultured Hyphomicrobiales bacterium
GGGCAGGGGCGTGACTTCACCGGGACGATCGAGGTCGAAAGCGGGGGCGTGCGGCTGCTCGAGGGCGATGCCGGCAAGGCGGGCACCTTGCGCGAGATGAGCATTCGTGACGTCGCCGCGCTGAATCCCAATCTCGATGCGTCGGCGATCGAGGCCGAATTTGAACTGGTGCGCGAGGCCTGCCGCGGTTTCGACATGCAGGCCTTTCGGGAAGGCCATCTGTCGCCGGTCTTCTTCGGCTCCGCGCTGAGGAATTTCGGCGTTGGCGATCTGCTTGATGCATTGGGGCGTGTTGCGCCGCCGCCGCGCGATCAGAAGGCCGACAAGCGGATGGTGGAAGCGGAAGAGCCGCGGATGTCGGCCTTTGTGTTCAAGATCCAGGCCAATATGGACCCCAACCACCGGGATCGTATAGCATTTGCAAGGCTTTGCTCAGGAAAGCTAACGCGCGGCATGAAGGTCAAGCAGGTCCGCACCGGCAAGCAGATCGCACTCAACGCCCCGCAATTCTTCTTTGCCAAGGACCGCTCGGTGGCGGACGAAGCTTACGCCGGCGACGTGGTCGGCATCCCAAATCATGGCTCGGTGCGGATCGGCGACACGCTGACTGAGGGGGAGGACATCAACTTCCTCGGGGTGCCGAGTTTCGCGCCTGAAATCCTGCGCCGCGTGCGGCTGCCGGATGCGATGAAGGCCAAGAAGCTGAAAGAGGCGCTGCAGCAGCTCGCGGAAGAGGGCGTGGTGCAGGTGTTCCGGCCGCATGACGGCTCGCCGGCGCTAGTCGGGGTGGTCGGTCCGCTGCAGCTCGACGTGTTGCGGGTGCGGCTGATGGACGAATACGGCCTGGAGGTGAGCTGGGACCAGAGCGAGTTTACGCTGGCGCGCTGGATCGCATCCGACGGCAAGGGTGACCCCAAGGAGGCCGCCAAGGCCTTCGACACCTTCGTGCGCAACAACGGTTCAAGCGTGGCCGACGATCTCGACGGCGATCCGGTCTTCCTCGCCCGTAACCAGTTCAATCTCGATTACACGCGCGAGCGCGCACCGGGCGTCGTCTTCACCGACATCAAGGACGTAAAAAGCGGAGGGCCCGCGAAGGGCTGACGCGTCGGTCGCTTCACAGCTGGCGGAACGGCTTGCTGAGATACCGCGAGCCTTTCAGCCCGTAGCGCCAGGGAAGATCGGCCGCCTTGGTGATGCCGATGCGCCGACCTTTCACGATGTCGACATCCGCTGCGCGCGCGCGCAGTTCGAAAGGCTGACGTTTCAGCGGAAGGCCATTCTCGGCGCCTGTGATCGCCAGTGCTTCGCACAGCCGTCCCGGTCCTGAACACAGCAGCCGCTCGTCCTCGAGTCCACGCCTGCGCCGCATCGCGGCAACGCCTTGCGTTGGCTGCAGCGCGCGTATCAGCACCGCGCTGGCGGAGCCTTCCGCTTCGCACACGACATTGACGCACCAGTGGATGCCGTAGGAGCGGTAGACATAGGCAACGCCCGGCGGTCCGAACATCACCGCGTTGCGAGCGGTCATGCCGCCAAATGAATGCGCCGCCGGATCGGTGTGGTGATAGGCCTCGACCTCGACGATCAGTCCGCCCGCGCCATCGAACAGGAACGTCGCGCCGATCAGGTCGGGCGCGACCTCATGCACGGAGCGATCGAAGAAGGAGCGGGTCAGCTTTGCGGGCACGCGGTTTGTTTACCGTGCCGGCGGCGCCAAAGGCGAGGGCTCTGACGTCCCGCAATCGTGATTCAGCCTTGTTGGAACGGACTTGCTGATTCGTCCGTTGGCGGCTCAATCGGAGCAGGTGCGATGCAAACCAACAAGCAGAAGCGCAAATCCTTTCCGGCAAGCGAGGCGGAGCGCGCCTCAATCCGGGCATTGAAAAACTGGCTGCTAGCCACCCCTGGAGAGAGCCCGTTCGAGGATCAGCTGGTCCGCCTGCGGATCGCGGCGGCGATCGCTTCGGTGTCCTCGTCCGCCAAAGCGCGTCACGCTGTCGGCCTGATCGGACACCGGTAGATCGTATCGTTTTGTCTTCGCCCGGACTGGATATGGGTCCTGGCGGCGTTTCTCATGACATTTGCGGACGCGTCACGCGTGCCGCTAGGCCTGCGGCCCAGTTGCCCGTGGCTTCTCCGCCACACATTAGAGACATTTTGGTCTCACTGCCCCGATGCCGCGATTTGGCCATAGGCCTCACCCACAGGAAGCGTCAGAAATAGCGGCGTGACAGAGGTTTGTTACGTGAGGCGTGGCGGGGAGCGCGAACGAGTCCAAATGGATGCCAAGACCAATCTGAAGAGCAAGTTGCCCAGCCGCCACGTCACCGAAGGGCCCGAACGGGCCCCGCACCGCTCCTACCTCTATGCGATGGGCCTGACGACCGCCCAGATCCATCAGCCCCTGGTCGGAGTGGCCTCATGCTGGAACGAGGCAGCGCCTTGCAACATCTCGCTGATGCGTCAGGCACAGGCGGTCAAGAAAGGCGTCTCAGCCGCCGGCGGCACCCCCCGCGAATTCTGCACCATTACCGTGACCGACGGCATTGCCATGGGCCATGGCGGCATGAGGGCGTCGCTGCCGTCGCGCGAGGTGATTGCGGACTCGGTCGAGTTGACCATGCGCGGCCACGCCTATGACGCGCTGGTGGGTCTGGCCGGTTGCGACAAGTCGCTTCCGGGCATGATGATGGCGATGGTGCGGCTGAATGTGCCGTCGATCTTCATCTATGGCGGATCGATCCTGCCCGGCACCTTCAAGGGCCAGCAGGTCACGGTTCAGGATGTGTTCGAGGCGGTCGGCAAGCATTCGGTCGGCGCCATGAGCGACGAGGATCTGTTCGGGCTCGAGCAGGTGGCGTGTCCTTCGGCCGGTGCGTGCGGTGCACAATTCACCGCCAACACCATGGCCATGGTGTCGGAGGCGATCGGCCTGGCTTTGCCCTATTCCGCCGGTGCTCCCGCGCCCTACGAGATGCGCGACCAGTTCTGCATGACCGCCGGCGAAAAGGTCATGGACCTCATTTTCTCCGGTCTGCGTCCACGCGACATCGTCACGCGGCAGTCATTGGAGAACGCGGCCGCCACCGTCGCGGCCTCCGGCGGCTCGACCAATGCCGCACTGCATCTGCCCGCGATTGCCAACGAGGCGGGCATCGACTTCACGCTGTTTGACGTCGCCGAAGTCTTCAAAAGGACACCATATATCGCGGATTTGAAACCGGGCGGCCGTTATGTTGCCAAGGATTTGTTTGAAGCAGGCGGCATTCCGCTGGTCATGAAAGCTCTGCTCGACGGCGGCTATCTCCACGGCGATTGCATGACTGTGACCGGGCGCACCATTGCTGAGAACCTGAAATCCGTGAAATGGAATCCGGATCAGGATGTCGTGCGCCCAGCCTCGAAGCCGCTGCTGGCGACCGGTGGCGTGGTCGGCCTCAAGGGCAATCTGGCGCCCGAGGGTGCGATCGTCAAAGTCGCCGGCATGCACAATCTCAAGTTCACCGGCCCGGCGCGCTGCTTCGACGGCGAAGAGGCCTGCTTCGAGGCGGTTAAGAACCGCACCTACAAGGAAGGCGAGGTCCTGGTCATCCGCTAC
This sequence comes from uncultured Hyphomicrobiales bacterium, assembly GCA_964641065.1. Taxonomy (GTDB): domain Bacteria; phylum Pseudomonadota; class Alphaproteobacteria; order Rhizobiales; family Xanthobacteraceae; genus Pseudorhodoplanes. Next base: position 3,602 of record CAZXJZ010000165.1, read on the forward strand.
GAGGGTCCGCGCGGCGGTCCGGGCATGCGCGAGATGCTGTCGACCACGGCGGCGCTATATGGCCAGGGCATGGGCGACAAGGTCGCCTTGATCACTGACGGGCGTTTCTCCGGTGCGACCCGCGGCTTCTGCGTCGGCCATGTCGGCCCCGAAGCGGCGATCGGTGGCCCGATCGGGCTGCTGCGTGACGGCGACATCATCGAGCTGGATGCCGAGAACGGCACGCTGAACGTCAAGCTGTCCGACGAGGAATTGGCGAAGCGCCGGACGACGTGGGCGCCACGCGATAACGGCCACGGCTCCGGTTATCTCTGGAAATACGCGCAGCAGGTTGGACCCGCCGTCAGCGGCGCGATCACCCATCCGGGCGCGAAGGCTGAGAAGATCAGCTATGCGGATGAATAATCTCGCACGGATCAGCACTCTGACCTGCGCGCTCTGGCTCGCGCCGGCTTTCGCGTTCGACGGCACCACCACGCCGGCCAATACCAGGCCGGATGTGACCCCGATCGAGGCTTTCCGGTCCGGTGCGGCGTCGCTGAAGGCCGGCGAGAACGACAAGGCTCTGTCGTCGCTGCAATACGCGGCCGATCACGGATACGCGCTCGCGCAATGGAAGCTCGGCCGCATGTATGCCGTCGGTGACGGCGTTCCCCGCAACGAGTTGCGGGCGTTTCAGTTTTTCAGCCGGATCGCCAACACCCATGCCGAGGAGGCGCCGCATCTGCCGCAGGCCCGCTTCGTCGCCAATGCCTTCGTTCAGCTCGGCCATTACTATCTCGACGGCATCGCTGATACTGAGGTGAAGGCCGATCCGGCGCGCGCGCGCGAAATGTATTCCTATGCCGCCTCGTATTTCGGGGATCCGGACGCCCAATATTCACTGGCCCGGCTGTTTCTCGACGGCAAGGGGGTCGCAAAGGATCCGCGCCAGGCGCTGCGCTGGCTGAATCTGGCCGCCAACAAGGGGCAGGGGCGTGCCCAGGCGCTGCTCGGCCACCTGATCTTCAAGGGCGACGTGGTGCCGCGTCAGGCTGCGCGTGGCTTGATGTGGCTCACTCTCGCGCGCGAGAGTGCCGCGGGCGAGAAGTGGGTCGTCGAGATGTATGACGCGGCCTTCAAGCAGGCCACCGACGGCGAGCGCCAGATGGCGGTGCTGTATCTCGAAAATTACATGCGGGGCCGGCGGGACTGAGCGCGAGGCCGTCCTGCCGATGCGGGGTGCCCCGGAGCGGCACCCTATTTGGCGGTTAAATTGAGGTCGATCCAGACCGGAACGTGGTCGGACGGCTTTTCCCAGTTGCGCACATGCTTGTCGATGCCCGCGGCGGTGAGCCGATCGGCGGCCCGCGGCGACAGCAGCAGATGATCGATCCGGATGCCCCAGTTCTTCTGCCAGGCACCCGCCTGATAATCCCAGAACGTATAGAGCCCCGGAGCGTCGGTCACTGCACGGATAGCGTCGGTCAGGCCGAGATGGGTCAGCGCGCGGAATTTCTCGCGAGTTGGCGGACGAAACAGGGCATCCTCGGCCCAGGCGGCAGGATTGTGGACGTCCTCGGGGGCCGGAATCACATTGTAATCGCCGGCAAGAACAAGCTCCTCCTCCAGCTTAAGGCGTTCGCGCACGTAGTCATAAAGCCGGTCCATCCAGTTCATCTTGTAAGGATATTTCTCGCTGGCGACCGGGTTGCCGTTGGGCAGATAGATTGACGCGACGCGAACCGCGCCGTCCGGGTGCGCGATCACGGCCTCGACGAAGCGCGCATGATCGTCGGACGGGTCTCCGGGCAGGCCGATCGTGACCTCGTCGAGCTGGTATTTCGACAGGATCGCGACGCCGTTGAAGGTTTTCTGACCATGCACGGCGAGATTGTAGCCCAGCTCCTCGAGCCGATCGCGCGGGAAGGCCTCGTCGGTGATCTTGGTTTCCTGCAGGCAGACGACGTCCGGCTGGCGCTCACTGAGCCAGGCGCAGAGATTGTCCATCCGCTGGCGAATCGAATTGACGTTCCAGGTGGCGATACGCATCGGGGGTGATTGCCAAAAGTTAATGGAAAAGACCGGCGTCCGCCGTCCGGCCGTGTATAGAATTCGCGGTTGCGGTGTTTACCGCACATTGGCGGGATGGGTGCGGTTCTTGCATGGATATGGTACGAGGTTTTGACGGCCCGATCACTCCCGGGCGCGTCAACGCTGTACAAAACTTGAGGGAAACCCTGCGGGAGAATTCGCGCCGGGTCGAGAATTATCCATGAGCGCTCGGAAATGGTCCGTCACGCTGGCCGCGCTGGTTGCCGTGGGCGTTGCCGCCTATGCGGTGCAGCCGTCGCTGTTCGACGGGGTGACCGGTCCGGTCTCGCGGTTGTGGAATTCCGAAGGCGCGACGGCGGAGAAGAAGGGGCCGCCGCCCAGGGTCATCCCGGTCGAGGTGGTCACCGCGACCTTGCGCGAGGTCCCTGTCAGGCTCGAAGCGCTCGGGACCGTGACGCCGATTGCAAGCGTCGCGATCAAGGCGCGACTCGAAAGCGTGATCACTGCGGTGCATTTCCAGGACGGCGCCATGGTGAATGCCGGCGACCTCCTGTTCTCCCTCGATAACCGCCAGCTCGATGCCGAGATCAAGCGGGTCGAGGCGGTGATTGCCGGGGCTGTCGCCCAGCAGGAGCAGGCGCAGCGCGACGTAGAGCGCTACAACGAACTGGTCAAAAAGAACGCGGTGACCCAAGTCACGCTCAACAATGCCCAGACCCAGGTCAATATCGCGAGCGCGCTTGCCGCTTCGAACCGTGCGACCCTCGAAAATCTCAGGGTGCAGTTGTCCTGGACAGCGATCCGCGCACCGATCACCGGCCGTATCAGCGCGGCCAATGTGAAGGTCGGCAATTTCGTACGCCCTGCGGACACCGCGCCGCTCGCGACCATCAATCAGATCAAACCGGTTTACGTGACCTTCGGGCTGCCGCAGCGGCAATTGCCCGACCTTCGCAAGGCGCTGGCGGCCGAAACCGCGACCGTCGAGGCGCTGCCGCCGGGCGAGAGCCGGGCCGCACCCGGCCAGGTGACGATGATCGAGAACACGGTCGATCCGTCGACCGGCATGGTCCTGGTGCGCGCGACCATGGATAACACCGACGAATTGCTGTGGCCGGGCACGCTGGTGAATACGCAGGTGGTCCTGCGCAACGAGAAGGCCGTGGTGGTTCCATCGCCGGTGGTGCAGGTCAGCCAGGCCGGACCGTTCGTATTCGTGGTCGAGAACGGGGTTGCGAAGGTGCGCAACGTGACTGTCGGGCGCACCATCGACATGCAATCCGTGATCACCAAGGGACTGGAGGGAGGCGAGACAGTCGTGCTCGACGGTCAGCTGCAACTCGTCGATGGCTCGCGGGTCGCTCCGCGCAGCAAGGGGAAGCCTGGAGCCTGAGATGAACCTATCCGAGGCCTGTATACGCCGGCCGGTGATGACGACCCTCATCACCGCATCCTTTATAGTGTTCGGATTTTTCGCCTATAAATTGCTGTCGGTCTCCGCGCTGCCCCGCGTCGACTTTCCCACCATCGAAATCACCGCAACCCTGCCGGGGGCGAGCCCGGAAACCATGGCGGCCTCGATCGCGTCTCCGATCGAACGCCAGCTGACCACCATTGCCGGCATTTCGTCGATGTCGTCGTCGTCCTCGCTGGGCACGACCCGCATCACCATCCAGTTCGATCTCAATCGCAACATCGATTCCGCGGCGCTCGACGTGCAGACCGCGCTCACCATCGCGCAGCGGCGTCTGCCGGTCGAAATGACCACCCCGCCGAGCTTCCGCAAGGTGAACCCGTCCGACTTCCCGGTCCTGTTCATCGCGGTGCGGTCCGGTACCTTGCCATTGTCGGCCGTTCACGAGTTTGCCGACACCGTCATTGCGCAGTCGATTTCGCAGCTGCAGGGCGTGGCGCAGGTGCTGGTCTATGGCGCGCAGAAATTTGCAGTGCGGGTTCAGGTCGACCCGGAAAAGGCGGCTGCGCGCGGACTTTCGCTCGACGACGTCCGCCAGGCGGTGTCCAAGGTCAATTCGTCGGTCCCGGTCGGCACCATGTCAGGGCCGCAGCAGAACATCACGCTGCAGGCGCCGCCTCAACTCGACAAGGCCGCCGACTACGAAAACGTGGTGGTCGCCTGGCGCAACGGCGTGCCGGTCAAACTCAACGAAGTCGCGACCGTGTTCGACAGCGTGGAGAACAACAAGGTCGCAAGCTGGTTCAACGGCGAACGTTCGATCGTCCTCGCGATCCAGCGGCAACCGGATGCCAACACGGTGGCCGTGGTCGATGCGATCAAGGACCGGCTGCCGTCCTTGCGGGCGGCGATCCCCGCTTCGGTCGAGGTCGAGATGCTGATGGACCGCTCGCTGTCGGTTCGCCAGGCCGTCGCCGATGTCCAGGGGCACATGTTCATCGCGCTGGTGCTCGTGCTTCTGGTGATCTTCCTGTTCCTGCGCAAGCTGTCGGCGACCATCATTCCCGGCCTGGCGGTGCCGATCTCGATCGTCGGCACCTTCGCCGTCATGTATGTGCTCGATTACTCGATCAACAACATGACGCTGCTGGCGTTGACGCTGTGCATCGGCTTCGTGGTCGACGACGCCATCGTGATGCTGGAGAATATCGTCCGCCATATCGAGGGCGGCATGCGTCCGTTCGAGGCGGCGTTGAAGGGTTCGCGCGAGATCGGATTCACGATCGTTTCGATTACGCTGTCGCTGATCGCGGTGTTCATCCCGGTCCTGCTGATGGGCGGAATCGTCGGCCGCGTGTTCCGCGAATTCGCGATGACGATCTCGATCGCGATCATTATTTCCGGCTTCGTCTCGCTGACGCTGACGCCGATGCTGTGCGCCCGCATGCTCAAGGGGCACGATCCGCACGAAGCCGAGAAGAAGCCTTTCTTCCTGCTGCGCTGGTTCGAGTCGATGTTCAACAGCTGGCTGCGCGGCTATGAATGGACGCTCGACAAGGCGATCAAGTACAAGCCGGTCACGCTGGTCGTGACGGTCGCCACGCTTCTCGGCACGGTCTGGCTCTACTACATCTATCCAAAAGGTCTGTTCCCGACCGAAGACACCGGCTTCATGATCGTCGTGACCGAGGCTGCGACCGACACGTCGTTCGAGGCGATGGTGGTGCGGCAGGCGAAGATCGCCGAAATCATCAAGCAGGACAAGGCGGTCGAGTATATCAACTCGACGGTGGGCGCGAGCGGACCGAATTCAACCGCCAATTCCGGCCGTATGTTCGTCGTGCTGAAGCCAAAGAACGAGCGCGAGCCGATGCGCGCGGTGATCGGACGCCTGATGCGTGCGACGGCGGGCGTGCCCGGCATCCAGGTGTTCCCGCGGCCGATCCAGAACATCAATATCGGCGGGCGCATCTCCAAGAGCGAATACCAATACACCTTGCAGAGCGGAGACACGAATGTGCTCTACAAGGTGGCGCCCGAGCTCGAGCGCAGGTTCGCGCAGCTGCCCGAATTGCGCGACGTCACAACCGACCTCTACATCAAGAATCCGCAATTGCTGGTCGACATCGATCGCGAGAAGGCGGCCGTCTACGGCATCACCGTCGACCAGATCCGGCAGGAATTGTTCAACGCCTTCGGCTCGCGGCAGGTGTCGACGATCTATACGCCGTCGAACGACTACCAGGTCATCATGGAAACGCTTCCGAAATTCCAGGAAGACCCGGCCTATCTGTCGAAGCTGCGCATCAAGACGTCGACCGGCCAGACCATCCCGATCGAGTCGGTCGCAAAACTGGTGCCGACCGTCGGACCGCTTCAGGTCAACCACCAGGGCCAGCAGCCGTCGGTCACCATCTCCTACAATGTCGCGCCTGGCTTCTCGATCGGGCAGGCCAACGAGGCGATCAAGCGGGTCGAGAGCGAAGCCAATCTGCCCGCCACCGTGACGTCGAGCTGGCAGGGTGCCACGCAGGTGTTCGAAGACGTGAAGAAGGGGCAGGGCCTGCTCATTCTCGCAGCCGTGTTCGCCGCCTATGTGGTGCTCGGCATCCTGTATGAAAGCTTCATTCATCCGATCACCATCATTTCGGGTCTGCCGTCCGCCGGCATCGGCGCGATCCTGACGCTGTGGCTGTTCGGCATGGACCTGTCGGTGATTGCGATCATCGGTATCATCATGCTGGTCGGCATCGTGAAGAAGAACGCGATCATGATGATCGACTTCGCGATCGATCGGCGGCGCGTCGGACTTTCAGCCGAAGCCGCGATCCGCGAAGCCGCGCTGCTGCGTTTTCGTCCGATCATGATGACGACACTGGCCGCGATTTTCGGCGCGCTGCCGATTGCGCTCGGCGCCGGCGCCGGTGCGGAGCTTCGTCAGCCGCTCGGCATCGCGGTGGTCGGCGGACTGTGCCTGTCGCAATTGCTGACGCTCTACATCACGCCGGTGATCTACATCTATCTCGACCGCTTCGACCGCATGCTCAAGCATCGGCTGGAGCCGCAACTGGTCGAGGTGCCCGACGTGGAGCGGCCGCGCGCGGTCGCCGCGGAGTAAGCCGCGCGATCGTCGTCGGCTCGTTGTTGACCCGCGCAACGCGGGCGCGACGGCATGGTTCTTGCTGTCATGTCTCCGAACCGTTCGGAGACATTGCATGCGTCGCTATCCACTTTTTGCCCTGCTCATTTTGCTGGCAGCACCGCCCTCGACCTTTGCAGATTCGTGGCCGTCGAAGCCGATCAAGGCGGTGGTGCCGTTTGGCGCCGGCTCCGCGACCGATATCATCCCGCGCATCGTGTTCGAACAATTGCAGGCCCAGCTCGGCCAGTCGATCGTGGTGGAGAACCGCGGCGGGGCCGGCGGCACCATCGGCGCGGCGCAGGTCGTGAAGTCAGACCCCGACGGCTATACGTGGCTGGTGCATTCCTCGGCGCATACCGTTGCGCCCGCGCTTTACCCCAATCTGCCGTTCAAGGCGGACAGCGATCTCGTTCCGATGTCGATGATCGGCAGCGTGCCCAATGTGCTGATCATCTCGCCTGAAAAGGGCATCAAGACGATTCAGGACTTCGTCGCCTACGGCAAAGCCAATCCGGGCAAGCTGAACTTCGCCTCGCTGGGCGTCGGCTCGGCCGTTCACATGAGCGCGGAGCGTTTCCGCGCCAGTGCGGGCTATGACGCCGTGCATATTCCGTTCAAGGGGGGCGCCGAGGCGCTGTCAGAGGTAA
>CAZXJZ010000166.1:0-10830 GCA_964641065.1 uncultured Hyphomicrobiales bacterium
GATATTCTTCAGGTTGTGCTCGCGGGCGCCGCGGATGGCGATCACGCGGCTATCGGCGCGACGGGACGATTTGGCGCTCTTGTCGAACAGGTCGTTCATGCCGGGGTACCGGGGCTCTGCAAAGTTACGGCGGACGTCCGGCACGCGTTTCGACGCAGGCGGATGGTCAGGCGAACGTAGTGAGAACACCTGCGGTTTTCCACCCCCGGCGGCCGCATGGGCGTTATCTGTCAACAGAGACCGGCCGGAACTCACGGGCCGCGCCGGAAGCTGCGCGGCTACGGGCCCATCCAAAGCAAAAGGGCCGGCGCGAGGCCGGCCCTTTGAGAGATCCGAGCGCGGATGGCTCAGTATTTCGCCATCACCGGAGCCTTGCCCCAGTCGAACCGATAGTTCACGCCAACCTTCACAGTCTGCACGCTGTCGCTGAAGGTATAAGTCTCGCTGCCAGGATCAAGATTGGCGATCGAGACGTTGCTGAAGTCCATGTAGAGATACTCGACCTTGACCGACCAGTTCGGTGTCAGTCCGTATTCGAGACCGCCGCCAAGCGTCCAGCCGCCGCGGTTCTTGGACACCGACACGAAATCGGTCGGATCAAGGGCGCCGCCGTCGGTGTCACCGGCTAGCTGCGAGATCTTCGCATTCACATAACCGCCCTTGACGTACCAGAGGGCACGGTCCATTGCCCAGCCAAGTCGGCCGGTCACGGTGTAGTAGCGGCCATAGCTGACGGAGAAGATGTCGTCGTTTCCGGCGCTGCCGGGGCCGAAGAACGTTACGTTGGCGCTGGGATTGAGTTCCCCAAGGTCTGCTTCAATGCCGACGACCCAGTTGCCGGCTTGCCAGTTGTAGCCAATCTGGCCGCCCCACATCCAGTCGTCCGGCTTCAGCTTCTGGCTCTGCGGCCCGCCATTGTCGAAGGTTCCTGTGGTGCCATCGACCGTGGAATCGGCCCAAGCCCAGCCGGCATGGCCGCCGACATAGAAACCGGACCAGTTGTACATCGGCGCGACGACCGGCGCGGCCTTGTAGACCGGGCGCGCGATGTCAGCAGCGTGAGCGGCCGCGGTCATCAGGACCGTTGCAGCGATCGTGTATCCAATTTTCAAGGCACGCATGAGAGCCTCCCCAGGCTTTCTGGAATCGTCCCGGGGACTATATCTGCCGTTCGCCGCGCGCGCTGTCACCCGCCTGCAACAATCGTATTCTATTCACAGTATAGGTACGCAAATAAGGAGCTGCGCATACGCGATTTCGCAACCCTTACGGTGCATAAGGGCAGGGAACCGGACTTGGCGGCGGTCGTTTTATGACCTTGAATGCCGCTGCAGTCCCGCGAGAGGGGTTTTCCATGCCGACGCGTGCGTATTGGTCGGGCCGGATCAGGCTGGCACTGGTCTCGATCCCGGTCGAAGTCCTGCCGGCCACAAAGTCCACCAGCCGGATTTCGTTCAATCAGATCCACGAGCCGACCGGCAAGCGCATCCGCTATGAGAAGGTGGTGCCGGGCGTCGGTCCGGTGGAAGCGTCGGAGATCGTGAAGGGCTACGAGGTCGAGAAGAACAAATACGTTCTCCTGACCGACGAGGAAATCAACGACGTCAAGCTCGAGGCCAAGAAGTCGATCGACCTGTCGCAATTCGTCGACGAGGATGCGATCGACGAAGTGTATTTCGACCGGCCATTCTACATCGTGCCGTCCGAGGAAGATGAAGACGCGGCCGAGGCCTATATCGTTTTGCGCGACGCCTTGAAGAAGACCAAGAAGATCGGGCTCGGACAGTTGGTGGTGCGCGGCCAGGGATCGATCGTGGCGATCAAGCCCTACGGCAAGGGTCTTCTGATGGAGACGCTGCGCTATGCCGACGAGATCAAGAAAGCCGACGTATTCGACGAATTGCCGTCGAAAAAGGTCGATGCCGATCTGGTGTCGCTGGCCGAAGAGCTGATCCAGAAAAAGGCAGGCGACTTCCAGCCGGAGAAATTCAAGGACACCTATACGGCCGCGTTGCGCGAGCTGATCAAGGCCAAGCAAGAGAAGCGTCCGCCGCGCGAGATCGAGGAAGCGCAGCCGGTCTCCAACGTCATCAACCTGATGGACGCGCTCAAGCGCAGCGTCGGCAAGGGCGGCGGCGACAAGACTGGTGACGGCAAACCCACCGGCAAGGGCAGCGATTCCAAGTCGTCCGCATCGGCCGGAAAAGCCAAGACGCCCGCAAGCAAGACCAAAACCGCCAAGAGCAAGAGCGCCAAGACTGCGAGCAAGACCGCCAAAAAGGCCAGCCGCCGCAAGGCGGCGTGACGGATCGCTGACCGATGCCCCGCGGATCACTGCGCGAGTACAACGCCAGGCGGGACTTCGCGCGCACCGCCGAGCCGAAAGGCGTCGTCGGCAGGCAGAAGAAGGCATCCAAACTTCGCTATCTGATCCAGAAGCATGCCGCGCGCGCGCTGCATTACGACTTCCGCCTCGAGTGGAACGGCGTGCTGATGAGCTGGGCGGTGCCGAAAGGCCCCAGCGAGGATCCCGACGACAAGCGACTGGCGGTCCGCACCGAAGATCATCCGCTCGATTACGGCGATTTCGAAGGCACCATTCCGAAGGGCGAGTATGGCGGCGGCACCGTTATGCTGTGGGACACCGGCACGTGGACGCCGCAGGAGCAGGAGCCCGACGTCGAGGAGCAGCTCAGGAAGGGCAAGCTCGCTTTCATCCTTCATGGCGAGCGGCTGCACGGCAAATGGGCGCTGGTGAAACTTCGCAAGCGCTCTCCGAAGGACAAGGATAACTGGCTGCTGATCAAGGAGCTCGACGATTACATGCGGCGCGGCGGCACGTCGTCGGTCGAGACCGAACTCACCAGCGTGAAATCCGGGCGCAGCATGGAGGAGATCGCGCAAGGAAAGCGCGGGGGCAAGGCGGTCTGGCACTCGAACCGGAAGGGTGGCAGTGCGGCCAAGGACGATCCCGAGATCGTTGGCGGAACGCGCAAGGCAACGAGCGCCAGATCATCGAGCGCCAAAGCCAGCGGCTCAAAAAAAAAGTCCGTAGCAAAGCGGTCAAAACAAGCGTCGGCAAAACTGCCGGCCTTCGTCGAACCGCAATTGGCAACGCTGGTCGACGGCCCGCCAGACGGAAATGAGTGGCTGCACGAGATCAAGTATGACGGCTATCGCGGCGTCGCCGCCATCGCCGGCGGCAAGGTCGCGATCTACACCCGCAACGGCCTCGACTGGAGCGACCGGTTCGCGCGCATCGTGCCGGCGCTGCAAAGCCTTCCCTGTCAAACAGCGCTGCTGGACGGCGAGATCGCGGTCGCCGACGCGAAAGGTCACACCGATTTCGGGGCGCTGCAGGATGCGTTGTCGACCGGCCAGGGCAGCCTGACCTATTACCTGTTCGACCTGCTGGAGCTCGACGGCGAGGATTTGCAGCGGCGTCCGCTCACCGAGCGCAAACAGAAACTGCGGGCTTTGCTGAAAGGCGTCGCGGCGCCGCTGGTCTATTCCGATCACGTCGTGGGCAACGGCGCCGAAGCGTTCGCGCAGGCCTGCGCCATGAAGCTCGAAGGGCTGATCTCCAAACAGGCCGACGCGCCGTATCGCTCCGGCCGCACCCGAAGCTGGCTGAAAAGCAAATGCGGCTTCGAGCAGGAATTCGTCATCATCGGCTGGCGGCCCTCCGACAAGGCCGGTCGCCCGTTCTCATCTCTGTTGCTGGCTTTGCGCGAGGGCGACACCTTCCGCTATGCGGGCCGGGTCGGCTCTGGCTATTCGGGCGAGGGGCTCGACAGTCTTTCAAAGCAGTTCAAGACGCTGGCGCGCAAGACGCCGCCGGTGCCCGATGTGCCGCGCGATATCGCGCGCCATGCGCGGTTTCTGGAACCGAAGCTGGTGGCGGAGATTGCCTTCCGGGGATGGACGCGGGAGGGGCTGGTTCGTCAGGGCTCGTTCAAGGGGCTGCGCTCCGACAAGCCGGCCACCGAGGTGGTGAAGGAGGCGCCGGTGCCACGGCAGGAGGCGACGCAAAGCGCGAAGAAGAAGCCAGCGGCCAGGAAGGCGGCCGGTGCGAAAACAACCGCGAGCAAGAAGACCACGGTTCGCAAGGCCCCTGCGAAAACACGGGCCAGCAAGGTGCGCAAGGCGGTCAGCCCGCGCGTGGTCTCGTCGGTGCGCGACGGCGCCGAGGAGATTGCCGGCGTCCGCGTTACCCATCCGGACCGCGTGATGTATCCCGATTGCGGGATCACCAAGCGCGACGTGATCGCGCATTATCTCTCGATCGCCGACCTGATGCTGCCGCATGTTGCCGACCGTCCCTTGAGCCTGGTGCGGGCGCCGCGCGGCGTTGGCGGCGAGACCTTCTACCAGAAGCACGCATCGGACGGCTGGCCGGACGAATTCAAGGCAATCTCGATCCGCGAAAAATCCGGCAGCGACCGCTATCTCTATATCGAGGACGAGCGCGGGCTGGTGGCGGCGGCGCAGATGAGCGTGCTGGAACTGCACATATGGTGCTGCCATGTCGACGCGGTCGAGAAACCGGACCGGCTGGTGTTCGATTTCGATCCCGACGAGGGGCTGGATTTCGTCCATGTGCGCGAGGCCGCCAAGGACATGCGGGCGATGCTCAAAGAGATCGGGCTGCAATCCTTCCCGATGGTGACAGGCGGGAAGGGCGTGCATGTAGTGGTGCCGCTGAAGCCCGGGCACGATTGGGACGAGCACCGCGAATTCGCAGAAGCGCTGGCGCGGGTGATGGCCGAGCGCGAGCCGGAGCGCTTCATCGCCAACATGTCCAAGGCGAAGCGGCGCGGGAAGATCTTCGTCGATTACTTGCGCAATCAGCGCGGCGCCACTGCAATTGCTCCGTTTTCGACCCGTGCCCGCAAGGGCGCGCCGGTTGCGGTGCCGGTGTCATGGGAGAAGCTGGCGCGGCTCGATAACGCGCATCCGGTCGCGGTCGGCGAGGCGCGGAAATTCATCGGCCGTAGCGACCCTTGGCCCGGCTATTTCAAACTGCGGCAGGCCTTGCCGAAGCTCAAATAACGCGCGCGGTCAGGTTGCGCGGGGGAGCGCGCCATGATAAGAACAAACCATGAACTTTGGGGTTTTTGCCCATATTTTGGGGATTGAACCTCTGGGCAACGCGCCCAGTTGTGGAAAAGGCCCGATGACGCCGAGTTGCACGGGTTTGCGGCCGGGCTTCGCTCTAGGGTGCAGGGACTTTGGAAGGCGCGATTGCGCCGTGTTCGGAACGGGAGAATGTGATGGCGGGTTCGGTCAACAAGGTGATCCTTGTGGGTAATCTCGGCAAGGATCCGGAAATGCGGCGCACCCAGGATGGCCGGCCGATCGCCAATTTTTCGTTGGCGACGTCGGAAACCTGGCGTGACAAGAATACCGGTGAGCGTAAGGAAAAGACCGAATGGCACCGCGTCGTGGTGTTCAACGAGGGGCTGTGCAAGGTCGTTGAGCAGTACGTGAAAAAGGGCTCGAAGCTCTATATCGAGGGCGCGCTGCAGACGCGCAAATGGACCGACAAGGATGGCGTCGAGAAATACTCGACCGAGGTGGTGCTGCAGGGCTTCAATTCGGTGCTGACGATGCTGGACAGCAAGGGTGGCGGCGGCGACCGGGTGTCGGATTACGGCGGCGGCAGCGATTTCGGTTCGAGCGGACCGAGCAGCGGCGGCGGATCACGCAAACCCGCAATGGCGGGCGGCGGCGGCCGCGACATGGACGACGAGATTCCGTTCTGATCGTTTTCGTGTAGCGAACCGGATTTTTCGTCCGATCATTTCCCCGCCCGGGCCCACGCTTCGGGCGGCTCGAGTTTAAACTTCGGCGGGAATCCAGCATGTTGAGCTCTGGGTTCCCGCTTTCGCGGGGACGAGCGGGGATTAGGTTGCCCGAGCTCTACCATCTGCTGAAACTGGCGCACATTCTCGGTGCGGCGGTGCTGTTCGGCACGGGAATCGGCATCGCGTTTTTCATGCTGATGGCGCATCGCTCGCGCAATGTCGCGGCGATTGCGGCGACCGCCACCATCGTGGTGATCGCGGACGCGGTCTTCACGGCGAGTGCGGCGGTGGTGCAGCCGGTCACCGGCATCTGGCTGGCGTATGTTGCGGGCTATTCGCTGCTCGACTCGTGGATCGTCGCCGCGGTCGCGCTCTATCTGTTCGTCGGACTGTGCTGGCTGCCGGTGCTCCGGTTCCAGAAGCGCATGCGCGACCTTGCGCTGACGGCGCTGGCAAGCGGGACCTCGCTGCCAGCGGATTACGATCGTTATTTCCGTTACTGGTTCATTCTCGGCTGGCCGGCCTTCGCGGCCATGATCGCGATCTTCTGGCTGATGATCACGCGGCCGCAACTGTGGTGAAGCCATCATGACGCTGGAACCGCTGCTCAACGCTTCGCCCGCAATCCAGATTCACACGGCGGCGGCGCTGTCGGCCTTCGCGATCGGCCTGGTGCAGTTCGCGTCGCCGAAGGGTACGCTGCCGCATCGGACGGTCGGATGGGCCTGGGTCGCGCTGATGGCGACGGTGTGCGTCACCGCGTTCTTCATTCATGAATTGCGTGTATGGGGCGAATGGAGTCCGATCCACTTGCTGGCTGTCTTTACGCTGGTAATGCTGCCAGTCGCGGTCTGGCATGCGCATCGGCATCAGGTCGCGAGCCACAAGCGCGCGATGACGTCGCTGTTCCTCGGTGCGCTGGTGATAGCGGGCATCTTCACGCTGTGGCCGGGCCGGATCATGCACAGGGTGGTGTTCGGGAGCTAGCGGTGTCGGTGGCGGCATGCGAGACTTTCTCTCATGGCCACGCTTGCAACCGTTCTCCTGCGCGCGCTGAAGGCGCATGGCGCCCGTGAAATCTTCGGCATCCCGGGCGACTTCGTGCTGCCCTTCTACAAGGCGATCGAGCAGTCACGGATCCTGCCTCATTACGAATTGAGCCACGAACCTGCGGTCGGTTTCGCGGCGGACGCCGCGGCGCGGTTCCATGGCGGCATCGGCGTCGCGGTCGTCACATATGGCGCCGGAGCCTTCAATGTCGTCAACGCGGTTGCTGGCGCCTATGCCGAGCGCTCTCCAGTGGTGGTGATCGCAGGCGCGCCCGGCGCGCTGGAGCGGCAGAGCGGGCTCCTGCTGCATCATCAGGCGCGGACCGTGGATACCCAGCTTGCGGTGTTCCGCGAAATCACCTGCGACCAGGCGGTGCTGACCGATCCGGCAACCGCGCCGGCCGAGATCGCGCGCGTGCTGCACAATGCGCGCGAGCGCGCGCTTCCGGTCTATATCGAAATCCCGCGCGACATGGTGGACGTCGAATGCGCTCCGGTGCGGGCGCTGAAGCGGCCGCGCGTCGATGCGGAGGCGCTCGACGAATGCGTCGACGAGATCATGTCCCGCCTGCGCGCGGCGAAACGCCCGGTGCTCGTGGTCGATGTCGAAATCCGCCGCTACGGCATCGAAAGCCGGGTCGCCGAACTGGCGCGCAAGCTCGGTCTGCCGGCGGTCACCACTTTCATGGGGCGCGGGCTGCTGGCGGGTGCGCCCGACATCGTCGCGGGGACCTATCTCGGTCTTGCGGGTGAGAAGACCGTGACTGCGCTGGTGGAGGAGTCCGACGCGGCGCTTCTGCTCGGCGTGATCCTGTGCGACACCAATTTTGCATTGTCGAGCCGCACGCTCGATCCGCGGCGCACCATGCTGGCCAGCGACCGGCAGGTTCGCATCGGCCACCACACCTATGCCGGCCTGCCGCTCGATGTTCTGGTCGACGCGCTGATCGAACGGGCCGGCGCGGCGAAGCTGAAGCCGTCGAAGATCAAGCGGCCGCGGACGCAGTACCCCCGCGGTCTGAAAGCCGACGACAAGGCGGTGGCGCCATCCGACATTGCCTGCGCGATCAACGATCTGTTCGACCGCCACGGTCCGATGCCGATGACCGCGGACATGGGCGACTGCTTGTTCACGGCGATGGAGATCGAAAATACCGAACTCGCCGCGCCCGGCTATTACGCCGGCATGGGCTTCGGCGTGCCCGCCGGGATCGGTGCAGCGGTGGCAACCGGCAAGCGCCCGGTGATCCTGGTCGGCGATGGCGCATTCCAGATGACCGGCTGGGAACTCGGCAATTGCCGCCGCTACGGCCTCGATCCGATCGTGGTGTTGTTCAACAATTGCTCATGGGAGATGCTGCGGGTATTCCAGCCGGAATCGGCATTCAACGATCTGTCGGACTGGAATTTTGCGGCCATCGCGCCGTCGCTGGGCGGGCACGGCGAACGCGTGACCACCCGCAAGGGCTTGCGCGAGGCCCTGGAGGCGGCGATCACGCGCCGCGGACAATTCTCGCTGGTCGAGGTGATGCTGAAGCGCGGCGAGACCTCGCACACGCTGCATCGCTTCGTGACCGGCTTCAAGGCCGCACGGGAGCGGATGGTGAAAAGCAAATAGCGGGCGGCCGGCATCACGCGATGCAGGCCGCGGCGCGTCCCAACAGAAAATCCCGCTCACGCGTATTGCGGGTCAGACTCGCCGCGCGTTCGAACTCGATCCTCGCCTCGGCCAGACGGGCCGCCCGAAACAGAAAATCGCCTTTGGCTGCCGGCAGTGGTGCATAGTTGCGCAAGGCAGCGGCGTGTTCGATTTCGGCCAGAAGCTTCAACCCGACCTCCGGGCCAAAGGCCATGCTGTGAGCCACCGCGCGATTGAGCTCGACCACGGGTGAAGGCGTGACGTCGCGCAGCGAGTCATAGAGCGATGCGATCCTGGGCCAATCGGTGTCGCTCAAGGTGCGAGCCCTTGCATGACAGGCGGCGAGTGCGGCTTGCAGGGCGTAAGGCCCGTTGCTGCCGCCAAGCGCCACCGCGCGGTCGAGCGCGGCAAGACCGCGGCGGATCAGAAGCTGATCCCAACGGGCGCGGTTCTGTTCGGTCAAGGGAAGCAGCGAGCCGTCAGAGTTCACCCGGGCGGTCAGGCGCGAGGCTTGAATTTCCATCAATGCAAGAAGACCCAAAACCTCCGGTTCGTCCGGCAATGCGCCGGCGAGAATCCGCCCAAGACGCTGCGCCTCGGCGCACAGGGCCGGGCGGATCAAGTCGTGACCGGTAGTGGCGGCATAGCCTTCGTTGAAGATCAGATAGATCACTTCAAGAACCGACGGGAGGCGCGCGTGCCGCTCCGCGCCTCGCGGAACTTCGTACGTCACGCCGGTCTCTCGTAGCGTCTTCTTGGCTCGAACGATGCGCTGGGCGATCGTGGTCTCGCTCGACAGGAAGGCGCGCGCGATCTCGTCGGTCGTCAGTCCGCCGATCAGACGCATCGTCAGTGCGGCGCGCGCTTCCGGCGACAGGATCGGGTGGCAAGCTGTGAAGATCAGGCCGAGCAATTCGTCGCCGATGTCGTCGTCCAGTGCCGCTTCGATGTCCTCGACGAGGTTGTCTCGCGCCTCGTCGAACTCACGCCCGATCTCGGCGTGTTTGCTTGCAAGCATCCTCTCGCGGCGCAGTCTGTCGATGCCCCGGCGTTTCGCCACCGCCATCAGCCACGCGCCGGGTTTGACCGGAATGCCGTTCACTGGCCAGTCGGCAAGCGCAACCACCAGCGCGTCCTGTGCCAGTTCCTCGGCGAGCCCCACGTCCCGTACCATCCGCGTCAAGCCTCCGATCAGGCGGGCTCGTTCGATGCGGAAAACGGTTTCAACCGACTTATGGATATCGGGCGTTGCCACGCGCCCGGCTTACGAAAAAGACGGGGCGCATGGCAAGCAATTGGCCAACCTGGACCCTTAGCGGTCTTCCAATTTCTCCCGGCTCCGCTCGATCCGTTCGGCGGTTTCCGGTTTCAGCATTTCGGCAAAGTCGGACATCTCGTAGAGGGGGCGGATTTCGATCTCGCTGGGCCCTGGCATCGGATTAGGGCAGCGCTTCACCCACTCGACCGCCTCGGCCATATCCTTGACCTCCCACAGCCAGTAGCCGGCCACCAGCTCGCGGGTCTCGGCGAACGGGCCGTCGATGACCGTGCGGCCCGGGCCGTCAAAGGCCACACGCTTGCCCTGCGAGGAGGGCTTCAGGCCGTCGCCGGCCAGCATCACGCCGGCATTGACCAATTCCTCGTTGAATTTGCCCATGGCCTCGAACATGTCCGCGGTTTCCGTAGTCGGCTTCATGCCGGCTTCGGAATCCTTCGTCGCCTTGACCAACACCATCACACGCATCGTTCTGTCTCCTTCGGTTTTCGGAGGCCGGTGGCCGTCCTGCCTCGCGACGATCCGTCGGGGCCGGATTCGACAAGGTCCGCGAATTTTTTTTGTTCTCGCATGCGCAAAAAAGGCAATGCTGGGGCAGCCCTCATGAGGTCCGGAAGGGGGTGAATAAGACACTGAAATAACTGCAAAAATTCGGCCATCCGCAGCCTGAAATGATTGGCAATGCGATTGTGAATCGGCTATTGATCCGGCCGATTTTCAAGCTTCCCGGATAACCCTTCTTGGCCGATCCCGAAAACCCCGCCGCCGGAGGCGCTCTGCCGCCGGACATTCGCCCCGTGTCGATCACGGAGGAGATGAAGCGCTCGTATCTCGATTACGCGATGAGCGTGATCGTGTCGCGGGCGCTGCCGGACGCGCGTGACGGCCTGAAGCCGGTGCACCGGCGCATCCTCTATTCGATGCACGAGCAGGGCCACACGCCCGACAAGAAATACGTGAAGTCAGCGCGCATCGTCGGCGACGTGATGGGTAAATATCACCCGCATGGCGACCAGGCGATCTATGACGCCTTGGTGCGTCTGGCGCAGGATTTTTCCA
>CAZXJZ010000167.1:0-10512 GCA_964641065.1 uncultured Hyphomicrobiales bacterium
GCTCCAAGGACATCATCATCTCCGGCGGCGAGAACATCTCGTCGATCGAAGTCGAGGACGCGCTCTACAAGCATCCCGCGGTACAGGCCGCCGCCGTGGTCGCAAAGCCGGACGAGAAATGGGGCGAGACCCCCTGCGCCTTCATCGAGCTCAAGCCCGGATCAAGCGCCAGCACCGAGGACCTGATCGCCTGGTGCAAGCAGCATCTCGCCGGCTACAAGGTGCCGCGCCATATCGTGTTCCGGGACTTGCCGAAGACGAGTACCGGCAAGATCCAGAAATTCAGGCTGCGCGACATGGCGCGCGACTTGGCACGCGACTTGGCGCGGGACTTGGCGAAGGAGGTCTGAGCGCGCGATCATGGCCTACCTGTCGCATCTCCGGCAGCTTGCGCACGCGGTCCGCGCCTCCTTCCGTCTCTGACGGCGGGTGCGGCGTTCTGCGCCGTTTACGGTTCATTCATCATTCTCGAGGCCGTTAATCATTACGCAAAGCAGACGGCGTAAATCCGCAGGATCGCGGCTTCCATCCTGATCGAAACCGGCTTCGGGCGCGTTGAGGTAAAGCCACCCACGATCGACAAAGCCTGTCATGCCGCTCAATATCCTCCACGTCTTCCGCGCTCCCGTCGGCGGGCTGTTCCGCCATGTCGTCGATCTGGTTCGCGGGCAGGTCGCGCGGGGCCACCGCGTCGGCATCGTTGCGGATTCCTCGACCGGCGATGCACGGTCGGACGCGATTTTCGCGGACCTCGCACCGGATCTGGCGCTGGGCCTGACGCGCATCCCGATGCGCCGGCCGCTCAGCCCGCTCGATCTTCCCGCCGTCCTGCATGTCACCCAGCGCATTCGCGACAGCGGCGCCGACGTGATCCATGGTCACGGCGCCAAGGGCGGCGCCTATGCGCGGCTGGCGATTCCCGGCTACCGTGTGGTGCGGGCCTATACGCCGCATGGCGGCAGCCTGCTGCTCAGTCACAGCAACTGGTCCGGCCGCATGTACCTGACGCTGGAACGCATGCTGCTGCTGCGCGAGTCGCTGTACCTGTTCGAGAGCGCCTATAGCGGCCAGATCTTCCGCGAGAAGATCGGCACGCCGAACGGCATCGTGCGCGTCATTCATAACGGCGTGGCAAAAGCCGAATTCGAGCCGATCACGCCTGCGCTGGATGCGACCGATCTGGTGTTCATTGGCGAATTGCGTCCGGTGAAGGGCATCGACATCCTGATCGATGCGATCGCCGCGCTTCATGCCGCCGGCCGGCCGGTGACCGCGACCCTGATCGGCAGCGGCCCGGATGAGGCCGCGCTGAAAGCGCAGGTGGCGCGCCTCTCGCTGGACAAGGCCATCCGCTTCAGGTCCGCCATGCCGGCCCGCGAGGCGCTGACGCTTGGCCGCATCATGGTGATCCCGTCGCGCGCCGAGTCGCTGCCCTATGTGGTTCTGGAAACGGCGGCCGCCGGCAAGCCGCTGATCACCACAAATGTCGGCGGCATTCCGGAAATCTTCGGTTCGCTGTCGGACGCGCTGATCCCGGCCGGCGATGCCGGAGCGCTTGCAGATGCCATCGTGCAGACGCTGGATGATCCGGCCGCTGCCATCGCGCTTGCAGCCGAATTGCGGCTGCGGGTGGCATCGTCCTTCTCAGTCGATGCGATGGTGGACGGCGTCATCTCTGCCTATCGGCAGGCCATGGCGCAGTCGGTCGCCATACCGGACGCGGCGCTGGCGCGGAAATAGCGCGTCATCTTTACGCGGATGGATCGCAAGGCTGCGGGCGCTCCCGGCGCTTGACCCAGATCAAATCGTCGTCTCCGATTTCGGACAATCTTGATGTCAACATAAATTGACAATCAGATTGTCCGCAAAGGGAGGCCGACCATGCGCATCCTCTTGATCCATCCGAATTATCACTCGGGCGGCGCGGAGATCGCGGGCAACTGGCCACCAGCCTGGGTCGCCTATGTCGCCGGACCCTTGAAGGCCGCGGGCTATACCGACATCCGCTTCATCGACGCGATGACCAATCATTTGACGGACGAGGACTTGCGCGCCGAGATCGCACGCGAGAAGCCCGACATCGTCGGCTGCACGGCGATCACGCCCTCGATCTACAAGGCAGAACGGACGCTGCAGATTGCCAAGGAGGTGTGCCCGGACGCGATCACGGTCCTTGGCGGCGTGCATGCCACCTTCATGTTCAAGCAGGTCCTGTTAGAGGCGCCGTGGATCGACGCCATCGTTCGCGGCGAGGGCGAAGAGGTGATGCTCGAACTGGTGCAGGCGATCGACCAGGGCCGCTGGCCGCATGACCGCGACCGGATCAAGGGACTGGCCTATCGCGCCGGCTCCGAGATCGTCGCGACGCCGGCGGCGCCGACCATCAAGAATGTCGACGGCATTGTGCCGGACTGGTCGCTCCTCGAATGGGAAAAGTACATTTACATCCCGCTCGGCAAGCGTGTGGCGATCCCGAACATGGCCCGCGGCTGCCCGTTCACCTGCTCGTTCTGCTCGCAATGGAAGTTCTGGCGCGACTATCGCATCCGCGACCCGAAAAAGGTGGTCGACGAGATCGAACTGCTGGTCGAGAAATACAATGTCGGCTTCTTCATCCTTGCCGACGAGGAACCGACCATCAACCGCAAGAAATTCATCGCCTTCTGCGAGGAACTGATCGCGCGTGGCCTGCCCGACAAGGTGCAATGGGGCATCAACACCCGCGTCACCGATATCATGCGCGATGTCGAATATCTGCCGCTCTATCGCAAGGCCGGGCTGGTGCATGTCTCGCTCGGCACCGAAGCCGCCGCGCAGATGAAGCTGGACCTGTTCAACAAGGAAACCAAGGTCGAGCAGAACAAGCGCGCCATCCAGCTGCTGCGCGAGGCCGATATCTTCACCGAAGCGCAATTCATCGTCGGTCTCGACAATGAGACCGTCGAAACCCTGGAGGAAACCTATCGCTTCGCGCGCGACTGGAATCCGGATCTCGCCAACTGGTCGATGTATACGCCGTGGCCGTTCTCGCCGCTATTCCAGGAGATGCGCGACAAGGTCGAGGTGTTCGATTTCGACAAGTACAATTTCGTGACGCCGATCATGAAGCCCGCGGCGATGGACCGCGCCACCCTTCTCGACCGGGTGATGCACAATTATCGCCGCTTCTACATGAACAAGGCCCTGTTCCATTATCCATGGCGCGGCACCGGCTATCGCCGGCGCTATCTGCTCGGTTGCCTCAAGGCCTTCATGAAGGCCGGCTTCCAGCGCACCTTCTACGATCTCGGCAAGGTCGGATATTGGGGACCGCAATCGAAAAAGAATGTCGATTTCCATTTCGACGAGTCCCGCACCATCGCGACCGCGCAGATGGCCGACTGGGAGGCCGCCGCCGATCGCTCGCGCAAGGCCGAGGAGCGCAAGGCCGCGTTGCGCGCGCAAATGAAGGACAAGGCGGCGGATCGGGCCGCGAGCGTAATGGCCTGCGGCGGCGGCGCCGAGCAACTGAGCGAAGCCCAGCTCGAAGCACTGGCCGGCGGGGCGCGCCAGCCGCAATCGGCGGTGCACTGACTCTCATGCACGCCACCCTGGCGCTGACCGGCGAGCATGGTCGCGGCGATGCGGCGGGCCGTATCGGACCGAATGCGGTGATCCGTGTCGCCGAATTGCTCGCCGAGGAGATGGGTGCGGCGGCGACCCGGTCCCTGTTCGCGGCCGCCGGATTGTCGCGCTATCTCGACGCCATGCCGGACGAGATGATTGACGAGGACGAGGTCACCGCGCTGCATGCGGTGTTGCGTGACCGCCTCGGCGTCGCACGCGCGCGCCAGTTCGGCTGGCAGGCCGGGCATCGCACCGGCGACTACCTGTTGGCGCACCGCATTCCGAAATTCGCGCAAATTCTGCTGAAGCGCCTGCCGTCACACTTGTCGAGCAACCTGCTGCTGAGGGCGATCGGCCGCCATGCCTGGACATTCGCGGGGTCCGGCACATTCAGCGTGAGGCCTGGCCATCCGCTGCGGCTGGTGATCGCCGGCGGGCCGATCAGCCGCGGCGCAAACGCCGGTGAACCGGTGTGCGATTTCTACGCCGCAACCTTCGAACGGCTGTATCGCGAACTCGTCGATCCTCGCACCACAGCCGTCGAGACCGCCTGCGCAGCGGCCGGCGCCGCGGAATGCGTGTTCGAATTGCGCTTCTAGCGCGCGCTCATTTCGGCTTGGCCGGAGCCGGCTTCTCGGCTTTCTCGAGCTTGTCGAGCCGCGCCTGGGTCGCGGCCAATGCCGCTTTCAATGCCGCAATCTCGTTTCGCGCCGATGCCAGCTCCTTCCCCGCCGCGTCGAGCTTCTGCCGCGCGTCGCGCGCGCCGCGCTCGATTGCGGTCTGCAGAAACTCGGTATTGGCCTGCAGGCAGGAGGTACGGCGATCCATCTGCTTTTCGGCGGTGCAGACCTCGAGGCCGCGCACGTCCTGCGCCTGCGAGGGCGATGCGGCACAGAGGCCGCACAGCACCAGCGTGGTGACGGATTGAACGGCACGCAGCCGCTTATTGTTTGAGCTTTGGCTTTTCATCCGGCACGGCCTCGGGCGTTGGATTGAGAGTGTCGTCGTTACAGGACCAGTCCTTCGGTTGACAGGCGATCCCGATATTCGAGCAGACCGTATGGCTGCAGGTGCGACAGCCATCGGTGAATGACTTGCAGTTCGGCGCGGCGCGCAGCACCCGTTGCCACCAGCTCTCCGCCGCCTTCGGATTTTCCTCCTCCGGCTTCTGCAGATCGAGCTTTGCGTCATCGGCGGACTTGTCCGCCGGGACGGTTTGAGACGGTGTCGATTGCGGCGCCGCCTGGGCCGATGCGCGCGCGCCACCGCAGGCAAGCAAGAGAACAATCGCAAGGGCGGCGGCAGCGCGCATGTCAGTCGATCTTCAGGCCAAGCTTCTTGATCAGCGTCGACCACTTGGTCTCGTCGCGGTCGAGCATCGCTTTATGCTCCTCCGGCGAACTCGACAATGGCTCGGCGGCATCGTTGGCAATGCGTGCGCGCACGTCGTCCTGCGCCAGCGCCGCGCGCAATTCCTTGTTCAGCCGTTCGATGATCGGACGCGGCGTGCCGGCCGGCGCAAGCAAACCGTAATAGAGATCGGCCTCGAAGCCGGGCAGCCCGGATTCCGCCACCGTCGGCACGTCAGGAAAATGGCTGGAGCGCTTGGCCGACGTCACCGCGAGCGGACGCAACGTCCCCGCCTTCAGGTTGCCGAAGGCCGGCGGGATGATGTTGCACGCCACCGCGACATGCCCGCCGACGAGGTCGGTTATGCTTTGCGCCGTGCCCTTGTAGGGAATGAGGTTCATGTTCACGCCTGCCGAAGCCATGAACAATTCGGCGCACAGATGCGAGCCCGTGCCCTTCGGCGATGAGCCGACATTGATCTTGCCGGGCTCCTTCTTCGCCGCCGCGATCAGGTCCGCGATCGTCTTGTAGGGCGCCGACGGCTGCGTCATGAACGCCATCGGCATCACCGCGATCAGGCCGATGGCGTCGAAATCCTTGCGGGTGTCATAGCCGGGACTGGCGTAGAGGCTCGGGTTGATCCCCATCGTGCCGGTATGGCCCAGCAGCAGCGTGTAGCCGTCGGGCGCGGCCTTTGCCACCGCCCGCGTGCCGATGACACCCCCGGCGCCGCCGCGATTGTCGACCAGGATCTGCTGGCCGAGTGAGGTCGACAACTTGTCGGCGATGATCCTCGCCAGGGCGTCGTTGCCGCCGCCGGGCGGGAACGGCACGATCAGCGTGATCGGACGTGTCGGATAATCCTGCGCCAGCGCCATCGGCGCCGTCGCCATGGTCGCAGCGGCTGCGAGAGCCAGCCCCGCCAAACCACCGCGCAGCAACGCTGCAGGCCCCCTCGCCAACGATCCCAATGCTGCCTCCCCTTTTTTGCCAAGCGGGTGCAATGTCAGTTGCGGCGGCATTAAAAACAAGGCCGCGAAAAAACAAGACCGCCGGTCTCCGTTCGGGAGCCGGCGGCCACGCGATAATCCGAAGTTGAAATCGCCCGATCAGTGAATGCTGGACGAAGCCTGCATCCGCGCGATTTCGTCCTTCACCTGAAGCTTGCGACGCTTCAACTCGGCGATCTTGGCATCGTCGGTCGACGGATGCGCGATAGCGTCAGCGATTTCGTTCTCAAGCGCCCGATGACGGGCCTTGAGCTCCACAAGATGCTCTTGCATGGACATGGGGGATTTGGCCTCCTCGTTTGAATGGAGTCCTCACGTATCAAGTCTGACACGGAGATTGTGGCAAGTCGACAGCACCATTTGCTGCGTTGCGGCAAATCCCCGCTTTTCGTTAGTTTTTCGCTTCGCTTGAACGGGTTCCGATTACGCGGCACAAGTGAGCGCAGGAGCCCACTGGCAACGACCGTGCCAAGCTTCTGAAGATACAGGGTTTTCACAAGACGATTCGCATGACTGCCGACGAAGAGCGAATTTTGCGGGACGAACTGGCGCGGCTGCAGCAGGAGCACCGCGACCTCGATACCGCCATCGAGGCCCTGACCGAATCCCTCGGCCGCGACCAGATCCAGGTCCAGCGCCTGAAAAAGCGCAAGCTGATCCTGCGCGACCGCATCGCCTTTATCGAGGACCAGCTCACGCCGGATATCAGCGCTTGAGCCACGGCGGGCCCGACCGCTGTCGCACCGCGGTCTGAAAAGAAAGACGTCGCAAATCCGGGCGTTTGCTGGCAGCGGCCGTCGGGAGGCCGCCAAGCCGCACTTCTTTTGACCAAGCCGCCCGCCCGCCGGAACAAAGCAGGGGTCGCGCCGTTGCCCGACGAACCGGAGGCAACGATGAACCAGACCCATTCCCCGCGCACGTCCCGCAGCAGCGGAGAGCGCGCATCAAGCGATACTGCTGAAAAAGCCGCCAGCCTCGGGCGCCGCGCCGCCGGGGGCGTGAAGGATACCGCGACCGATGCGGCTTCTTCGGTGAGAGGCGAAGTGAGCCGGATGCTCGACCGTCAGGTCGAGACCGGCGCAGCCTATCTTGGCCACGCCGCATCCTCGATCCGATCCGCCGCCGACGAACTCTCGCGCAATGCTCCGCCGCTCGCCGGCTTCGCCGACACAGTGGCCAACAAGCTCGATGCCTATGCCGAAACCGTGCAGGGCAAGAGCGCCGAGGAATTGTGGGACGACGCGATCGACTTCACGCGGCGGCAGCCGGCTCTGGTGTTCGGGCTGGCATCGCTTGCCGGCTTCCTCGTCTATCGGACCATCAAGAGCACCCAGCCGGCAACGGACGAAAAGCCCGCCAGGGAGTTTCACGGTGCGTGACGCGCTTAGAACGTCCGGCTTCGGACGCGCGCTGTCCGAGGTATTCGAGGATATCGGCCTGCTGTTCCAGCAGGAGATCAAGCTCGCCAAGACGGAGATGTCGCTGATCGTCGCCGATCATGTGCGTGCCGTCATCTACATGATGGCGGCTGGCCTGTTCGGATTGGTGGCGTTGCTGCTGCTCTGCCAGGCTGCGGTCTTTGCTCTGATCGCTACGGGGTTCACCGGGGCCGTAGCCTGTCTGATCGTCGCAGCCGCAGCGATCGCGCTGGCTTTGATCGCGTTCCTGGTCGCTCGCTCTCACCTGTCGCGCGAGAAGGTCCCGACCCGCGCGCTCAACCAAGTCAAACAAGACATCGCCACGGCGAAGGAATCCCTGTCATGACCACAATCGATCGTGTTGCCCGCGCTATCCGTCAAAATCCGGAAGGATTGTTGCTTCTGGGCGCAGGCGTCGCGCTCATGCTCCGGCATGCGAGCAGCCTGAACAGCACCCAGCCTCAGCGCAAGCGCCGCAAGCGTGCCGCGTCGGACAGTTATTACGACAGCGCAGAAGACATGGCGTCTGATGCCACCGCTGCCGGCGAAGGCCTGGCCAGCAAGGTTGCAGCCGCTGCGGATGATGTGCGCGGCTACGTCTCCGGGACCGCGCACGACCTGACGGAAAAGGCGTCCGAATTCGGCCAGACCGCGTCCCGGCGGACGCGTGAAGTCGCAGACACCGCTTATCAGTCGACCCGCGAAGCCGCCGGCAGCGCTTATCGTTCGCTGGAAAACACTATCGAGGCCCATCCGGTCTCCATCGCCGTGGCGGGTCTTGCTGCCGGTTGCCTTGCAGCCGCGGTATTCCCATCGACGCGCTTTGAACGCGAGACGCTGGGCCCGATCGGCCGGCGTGCCGCCGATGCCGCGTCCGAGACCGGAGAGCTTGTGAAAAGCGCCGCGGTGGCACGCATGACCAACGCGGCGATGAAGGCCGGCGAGCAACTGAAGGACGCGGTGGTCGAACGCAAGCTCTCGACCGACACGATTGGCGAGGTCGTACGCGATGTCGCCACCGACTTCACCAGCAATCTGACCGGCAGCGGCGAAAGCAAGCCCGGCAGCCGGCAGCCTGACGCCCGCTCGGCAAAGGCACAGCTATGAGCGAAGACCTCGATCGCCTTGAGCGCGACATCCGTGCGACACGCGCGCGCCTGGCCGGCAACCTGTCGGTGCTGACGTCGGGTGAAACGTTCGACGAGCTCAAAACCACGGTCAAGGCCGAGGCGCGTGACGCCGGCGATGATCTGATGGACCGCGCCAAGGAAAGCGGTCTGTCGATGGTGCGCAATGTTCTCGATGACCTGAAGGACAAGGCGATCCAGAATCCGGCCGCAGTAGCGGCCATCGGCGCAGGCATCGGCTGGAAGCTGTGGAAGAATCCGCCGGTCGCCTCCGCTCTGGTCGGATATGGTCTGTTCAGCTTGCTTCGCGGTTCGGACAACGATCCGGTCCAGAACGCGGTTCGCGATGCGCGCGATCGGATCGAGGACGCGGCCTCGGCCGCGGCCAAGACGGCGCGGGCGACGGCGCACGATGTTCGCGACAAGGCCGCCGAGATCGCCAGCGACGTGCAGTCCAGAGCCTCCTCGCTGATCGGCAATGCTCAGCACCGGGCATCGGCAGCGGCCGACGACATACACGCGACAGCGTCCTCATTGGCAGACGAGGCCCACAGCACTGCGGCACGCCTTACCGACGAAGCCCAGGCCATGGGCCGTGATGCGAAGGAGCTGGGCCGGGACATGCTGGCGCGGTCGCAACGATCCGGCCGGGCGCTGCTTGACGACGTTGCCGACGGAGCGCGGTCTTTGCGCGGGGACGCGCAAAGCCAAGTGCTGCTCAGCCTTGCCGGCGTCGCGGTGGCGGCGGCGGTTGGCGTCGCCGTCAGCCGCTATCGGGCCGCTCCGGAGAACTGAGCGCGATCAGCCTTCCGGCCGTCTTCAGGCCGCCGATTCGGGCTCCGGATCGGCGGTCTTCGCTTGCTCCGGGTCCATTGCTGCCTGTACTTTGCCGCGTCTTTCGCTCCGGATTCGCGCTCCGGATTCGCTTTTTTGCCTGCAGGATTTGCCTCCATGGCCTCCCGGCCGAAAACATCGACCGCGAAGAAGCCCGTCGCCATCATCATGGGCAGCCAGTCCGACTGGGCAACCATGCAGCATGCCGCCGAGACTCTGGACCGGCTGAAGGTCGGTTACGAGGCGCTGATCGTCTCCGCCCATCGCACGCCCGACCGTCTTTATGCCTTCGCAAAATCCGCTCACAAGAAGCACCGGATCGTCATTGCCGGCGCCGGCGGCGCCGCGCATCTGCCCGGCATGGCGGCGGCGATGACAACGCTGCCGGTGTTCGGGGTGCCGATGAACGTGACCGCGCTGGAGGGCAAGGACTCGCTCCTGTCCATCGTGCAGATGCCGGCCGGCATCCCGGTCGGTACGCTGGCGATCGGCAAGCCCGGCGCGATCAATGCCGCGCTACTGGCCGCCGCCGTACTGGCGCTTCACGACAAGCCGCTGGCCAAGCGGCTTGAAGCGATGCGCAAGGCGCAGACCGCGAGCGTCGCCAAGAGGCCAAAGGCGATTGCGGCAGCCCCGCGGACCAAATGATGTTCAAGCGCGACAACGGCCCGCTTCCGCCCGGCTCCACCATCGGGATTCTCGGCGGCGGCCAATTGGCGCGCATGCTGGCGCAGGCGGCCTCGCGCATCGGGCTGAATTGCCATGTCTATGCGCCGGACGCAGAATCGTGCGCCCTCGACGTGGTGAAGCGCGCGACCGTCGCGCCCTATTCCGACCAGGATGCGCTGTCGCGCTTCGCCAAAGACTGCGACGTCATCACCTACGAATTCGAGAACGTGCCGTCGCAGACCGCGTCCTTCCTGTCGCAGCGCAAGCCGGTGCTGCCGGATCCGCGGGTGCTTGCGACCACGCAGGACCGGATGATCGAGAAGGAATTCGTCAACAATCTCGAGATCGCCACCGCGCCGCATGCGCCGGTCAGCGATGCGTCGCAATTGTTCGAGGCGGTGCGCAAGGTCGGCCTGCCGGCGATCCTGAAGACGCGGCGCTTCGGCTATGACGGCAAGGGTCAGTACAAGATCGATGCCGGCGGCGACCCGGCGGCGG
>CAZXJZ010000168.1:0-10484 GCA_964641065.1 uncultured Hyphomicrobiales bacterium
GCCATTGGCGCGCCCGCGAATGCCATCGGTGCCGAAATAACGACGTGTCACGCTGGAACCCCCGTCCCCGTTACCCAGATCAGGTCCGTGTAATAACTATCCTAGCCGGATTGGCTTCAAAAGTTGTGAGCAAAAGTTGCAAGCCGGGCTGGCCGGCGATTTAGCGTTAACGCCGGCGCCGCCGGTGCCTCAGGGCTCAAATTTCGTCCTTGTCCTGCGAGGAGTGCGGCGGTTGCACCACATTCACAGGGTCGGAGCCGGGAAAGCTCTCCTCGAGCCCCTCGTCCAGCGCCTTGTCAAGCCGCTCCTTTTCCAGCCGCTCTTTCTTGGCCTGTTCGGACTCGTGGTCGCCGTGTTTCCTGCCTGCATTCATGCCGATCATCCCTTGCCGGTTCGAGCCAGCCCGCTGTTCCCGCACGTGTTCGCGCCCGCGAAGTGTGCTAATCCAGCCTATATGGGATGGAAACGCCAATGACGCCAATCACCTGCATCGAAGACCTGCGCCAGCTCGCCGAAAAGCGCGTCCCCCGCGCCTTCTTCCAGTATGTCGATTCCGGCTCCTATGCCGAGGAAACCTTCCGCGCCAACCGCGCCGACATGGAGCGGGTCAAGCTCCGCCAGCGCGTTCTGGTCAATGTCGACAAGCGCGACTTGTCCACAACCATCGTCGGGCAGAAGGCCTCGCTGCCGATCGCGCTCGCCCCGATCGGGCTGTGCGGGATGCAGCACGGCAATGGCGAAATTCTCGCCGCCGAAGCCGCGAACGAGGCCGGCGTGCCGTTCTGCATGTCGACCATGTCGATCTGTTCGATGGAACAGGTGGCGGAGGCGACCAAGAGGCCATTCTGGTTTCAGGTCTATGTGATTCGCGATCGCGGCTTCATCGCCGACCTGATCGCGCGCGCCAAGGCGGCGAATTGCTCGGCGCTGGTTCTCACCGTCGATCTGCAGGTGCTCGGCCAGCGCCACCGCGACATCAAGAACGGCATGACCGTGCCGATGAAGCTCAAGCTCGCCAATGTGCTCGACGTCATGTCGAAGCCGCGCTGGGCGATGAGCATGATGAATGCCAAGAGCAAGACCTTCGGCAATCTCGCCGGTCACGTGAAGGGCATGGATGGAGTCAACTCGCTGGCGCAATGGACCGCCAGCCAGTTCGACCCGACCCTGAGCTGGGAGGATGTCGCCTGGATCCGCTCGCTGTGGCCCGGCAAGCTGATCATCAAGGGCATTCTCGACGTCGACGACGCGAGGCTCGCAGCGAAGAGCGGCGCCGACGCCATCGTGGTGTCGAACCACGGCGGCCGCCAGCTCGACGGCGCGCCGTCGTCGATCGCGATGCTGCCGAAGATCGCCGATGCGGTCGGCGACGATATCGAGGTGATGTTCGACGGCGGCATCCGCTCCGGGCAGGACCTGTTCCGCGCGCTGGCGCTCGGAGCGAAGAGCTGCCTGATCGGCCGCGCCTACATCTACGGGCTGGGCGCACTCGGCAAGCAGGGCGTGACCACCGCGATCGAGACCATCCGCAAGGAACTCGACATCACCATGGCGCTGACCGGTGTCACCAAGATCGCCGACATCGACCGGCGCGCACTCGCGACCGAGACGATTCCGGAGCAGACGCACGTGCTGGAATTGGCGGAGACGAAGAAGGCGGCGGCGCGCTGACGCCGCTTGAGCCTAAACATTTGCGGGGACACCCGTCATGAACGCACCGGATCGACCGGTCACGCAGCGTGCGCCGGCCAGCAGCCTAAGCCGGCGGATCATCGCCATGACGATCGCCGGCGGACTGGTGTTCCTGATCCTCTGGCTGATGGCGTTGAGCGCGCTCATGTCGCTCGTGATCGCAGCGGGCGTGTGCATCGCGCTGTTGTCGGCAAGCGCAGTCTCCGATCCGGTCGAGACAGTGCTGGAATTCCTGGTCGCGATCGTGTTCGGCGTGCTGGCCGCGATCGCCGCATTCTTTGCAGCGATCTTCAGTGTCTTCAGCAGCTAGGGGAAACCGCCGTCATCACCGTAAAAGCGTGATCGGCAATCCTCTGCTCCTCGCACCAGATTTCGAAGACCCATTCGCCGGGTACCATTTCCCAGGCCTGTTCAAACGTATAGCTCTGGAATGTCACCGCTCGGTTCGGAACGTCGCATGACATCCGATCGCATTCGAAAACCGTGCCGTCACCCGACACGACTCCGCCGGCCGGAAACCGTGTGATCCAGGTCATCGGAATGAATTCGCCGAAGTCGTCGGACGACAGTACGAAACTTGTACCGAATGTCAGTCCGGGCTTCGCCATGATCAGGCCGGTCTGCTCGATCAGCCTGAAATCACTGAAGAAGTTGTAGAACGGCGCGGCCGCCTTCGGCAGCGCCTCGGTCTCCCCGACGGTCACGTCGAAGATGCCGGATGACAGCCGTTGGTAACGCAGCCGTTGCGCCGATGGCAGAACGATGTCGACAGGTTCCGTACTCACGGTTCCGCTCCGCGCGCCTCTTTGCCGCGATCCAGCCTCATTTGATTATGACAGAATTACTACCGATAAATGTCAGACCAACTTTTCTTACGGAGTGGTTTGATGACGGTCCGACGCCCGCCGCAAGTCCTGGCCTGGTCGAATCCGGTGGCGCGCTGGTGGGGCCTTCTCTCGCTTGTCAGCCTCATCAACATCGCGGTCTGGTTCGCGCTCTATCGCAATCTGCATGAACCGCAGGCCGGCGCGATCGGCGGCAATGCCGGGATCGGCGTGATGCTGGCGCTGTGCGCGGCTTACGTATTCGGCTGCGCCTTCCGCTCGCTCCTGCCGCGCGCCGACGTGCAGCGCATCTGCCTGTTCGACACCTGGCTCTCCAGCGTGATGGTCGGACGCAGTGTCGCGACGGTGGCGGAAATCTGCTTCGCCGTCCAATGGGCGATCATCCTCTATCTGCTCGGCGACATGACCGGCGCCGACACCACGCTGAATGCCGCGCTGGTCATCGTGCCGCTGATCCTGATCGCGGAAGCCTTTTCCTGGTATGCGGTGCTGACGAAGAAATACTGGGCCAACGCGCTGGAGAATTCGATCTGGGCGGTGGCGTTCTTCATTGTCGGGCTCGGCCTGTTCCGGCTCATTCCGGAATTCGAGGGTCCGGTTCGCGCGGTGCTGGTCGTCACGATCGTCGGCATCGCCGGCTATCTGGCGTTTCTCGCGACCGTCGACGTGCCGATGTATGTCAAGCGCTGGCGCGAGGAGACGGCGCGCGGCAGCAAGCCGCTGCATCCGCTCGAGGGGTTGCGCGACGTCAACCGGCGCTGGGTGGTGACGCACGACATCTCCGAGTGGCGCGAGGAAATCCCGTGGATGTCGCTCTATTTCAGCGCCGCGGTGTGGGCGAGCCTGGCGCTTTGCGTGGTGTTCTCGCTGGAGCGCGAATTGCCGCGCTATCGCACCGCACCGATGGCGGAATGGTCGGCGCAGACGCCGTCGGATCGCGGAGCCAGTGCCGTGCGAGGTTTGAGCAGGTCCGATTAGCGACGTGTCGTACTCACGCGAGCAGGCGGAAGCGCATCGCCCTACCGCGTCACGATCACCTTGGTTCCAAAGCTGACGCGATCATACAGGTCGAGCACGTCCGCGTTGAACATCCGGATGCAGCCATAGGACACCGCCCCGCCGATCGATTTTGGATTGTTGGTGCCGTGGATGGCGCGTTCGCCGCCGGCCAGAAACAGGACCGCCGCGCCGACCGGATTATTCGGCGCGCCGGAGGGGACCACCGACGGCAGGTTCGGCTTGTCGCGCCGCACGATGGCCGGTGGCACCCAGGCCGGCCGCAGCATCTTGTTGTTGATGAAGGTGGTCCCGCTCCATTGCAGGCCTGAGCGGCCGACGCCAACCGGATAGCGCACAGCCTTCCCACCGCCGAGCACGTAATACAGCGATCGCTCATTGTTGCGCACCACCACGGTGCCGGCCGCGTAATTGCCGGAGAAACCGACGATCGCGCGGGCTTGCGCAGGTTGCTGGATCGCCGGGACCACAGCAAGCATGGATGCGACTGCCGTCGCTGCCAGCCAACGTGAAACCTGCATGGCCCAGTGGCTCCCTTGGAGTGGCGGCCTGGTGCCGCGCCCACGACACTATCAGGAGCCCTTCCGCCGGACAAACGGCACCGGATGACCGCCGGCCTTGCGGTCGAAACGGCGGATGACGTCCGGCGGCCAGATACGCCATCCGCCATCCACGTTATTTCTGCAGCGGAATCTTCGCCTCCTTGACGATCTTCGCGTATTTCGCCACGTCGTCGTTGAACTTCTTCGCGAATTGCTCCGGCGAACTGCCGACCGGCTCGGCCACGAAGGTCGCAAGCCGCTCGCGCACATCCGGCGCCTCCAGCGCCTTCTTGGCCGCCTGATAAAGCTTCTGCACGATCTCGTTCGGTGTCTTGGCCGGAACGAAGAAGCCCTGCCAGCTTCCCATGTCGAAGCCGTTGACGCCCTGCTCCGCCACCGTCGGCAGGTCGGGCATCACCTTCGCGCGTGACGCGCTGGTGACGGCGAGACCCTTGACCAGCTTGTTATCGGCATTCACCCGGCCGGTCGCGATCGGAACGATCGCAAGATCGACCTCGCCGGAGATCAGCGCGGTATTCAGCGGTGCATCGCCCTTGTAGGGCACGTTGGCGATGTCGATACCGGCCTCGCCCTTGAGCATCTCCATCGACAGATGCAGCGGATTGCCGATGCCGGTCGAGCCGTAATTCAGAACGCCGGGCTTCTGCTTCGCCAGCGCGATCAGCTCCTTCACCGAAGTGACGCCGAGCTTGTTGGACGCAACCAGCAGGAGCGGCGATTCAATGAGTTGCGTGACCGGGATGAAATCCTTGTTCACGTCGAACGGCAGCGAGGCATACAGAGACGGGCTGATGGCCAGTCCGTTGGTGGTCAGGAACACCGTGTAGCCGTCGGGTGCCGCACGCGCCACCGCGTCCGCGGCGAGATTGCCGCCGGCGCCGGGCCGGTTCTCGATCACCACCGGCTGGCCGAGCGATTCCGACATCTTCTGCCCGACCACGCGCGCCACCGTATCGACGGCGCCGCCGGCCGCGAACGGCACCACAATGCGGACCGGCTGGCTCGGATAGGTCTGCGCCGATGCGCCTGTGGAGGCAAAGGCGGCAACCAGCCCTGCCATGCCTGCGAAGAGCGCGAGTGCGCGTTTCATGTCGAAATCTCCCTTATGGTTTCGTTCGATGTCCCGGTCTTGTGCGACCGGGTTCCGGTTCGGACGCGCGCGGTCTTAAGCCGCGATGCGGGTCTCCTTCATTTCAATGACATCGAGATTGAGGTTCTTGAGCAGCCGGTAGATCGTGTCGATCTCTTCCTGCTTCGGCTTCGGCATCGGCGCCCGCATGAACGGGTTCGGAATGAGGCCGCGCAGCCAGGTCGCGGTCTTGTAGCGGATGTGCAGCCGGCCCATGTCGGCGATGTATTCCTGAAGTTCGCACAGGCCGCTGTCCCAGATCTGGCAGGCCTTTTCGAGATCGCGCGCATCCCAGGCATCGAGATGGTCGAGCATCGGCTCCTTGGCAAAGGTCCAGAAGCCGCTCAGCGTGCCGTCGAACATGCCGGTGGCGCGATATTCATGGAAGCGCGAGGCCAGCGCACCCATCACCGCAACCGGACGATCGAGGCCGCGCAGACCCTTGGCGATCAGGCGGAAGCCTTCATAGGTGTAGGTCATCTTCCAGCCGACGACGTTCTTCACTTCGCGGCAGATGCGCAGCGTGGCATTCAGCGGCAGTCCCGGGAAGAACGGCGGCTTCGCACCACCGACCGGATGCGTGACGATCGGAAGATCGACGGCGCGATCCTGCGCGATGATCTGGTCGAGCCAGATTTCCGGATAGCCATCGGCATCCCAGCACGAGGTCACGTCCTGCGCGCCGCCCGGAGGCGTCACGAAGATGCCGTCGACGCCGAGCGCCTTGCAGTCCCTGGCGGTTTCGACCGTCTCTTCCGTGGTCAGCGCCCAGGTTCCGGCGATGATCGGCAACTTGCCGTGCGCCTCTTCCATCGCGATTTCGAGGACGCGGCGCTTTTCCTCGCGCGTCATGTAGAAAATCTCGCCGGCTTCCGGATTGATGCACAGCCCGCCCTCGCGCGCGAAGCGCTTGTCGTCGGCGAAATAGCGGACGTAATTGCGGAACGCCTGCTCGTCGATCTTGAAGGAACGGTCGTAGGGCAACAGCACGGCGACGTAGCGGCGATGGCCGACAGTCTGCATCGGAACCTCCCGAAAAAGCATGGAAGCGCTTGGGCGCTTGTTGCCCCTGTCTTTGCGCAGGTTGCCTATCAATGCAATTTCATTATTGTCATAATCGTATAAACAGCATTGATAGCCATGAACCTGCGCAATATCGACCTCAACCTGCTGGTCGCCTTCGACGCCCTGATCGCCGAACGCAGCGCCTCGCGCGCCGCAGGAAAGCTCGGCGTGACCCAGCCCGCGGTCAGCCACGCGCTCAAACGGCTGCGCCATCTGTTCAAGGACGATCTGCTGGTCCGCGGCCCGCGCGGGCTGCAACCGACCGGCCGCGCGCTGTCGCTGCACCCGCAGGTGCAGTCCGTGCTGGCCGATATCCGCTCCATCGTCTCAACCGGCGCGGAATTCGACCCGGCGACCACGCAGCGCGCCTTCCGGCTGTCGATGAGCGATGCCATGAGCGTGGAGGCGCTGCCGGCGATCGTGCGCCGCATCCGTCGCGACGCGCCCAACATCGATCTCGTCATCAGCACGTCGGGCCCGCAGGAATCCTGCAGCCGCATCGCCGACGACGCCATCGATCTCGCCATCGGCGTGTTTCCGCATGTACCGAAGGACTTGTTCAGCCGCCGGCTCTATGGCGACACGCTGATCTGCGTCGCCGACAAGCGCAATTCCCGGCTGAAAAACGGACGCATGACGCTGCAGGATTATCTCGACGCGCCGCATGTCACCGTCGCGCGGCATCGCGACACCGGCATTCAGGTCGACGAGATTCTGGACTCGATGGGGATCCCGCGCCGTATCGTGGTCGCGGTGCCGCACTATCTCAGCATCCCGTCGCTGATCCGCGGCACCGACCTTGTCGCCCATACGCGCCGGCGGCTGTTGTCGGTCTTCCGCCGCTCCACGGGGCTCGTGGTGTTTCCGGTGCCGATGAAAGTGCCGGAGCTGGAATTCATCCAGATCTGGCACAAGCGCTACGAAGGCGATCCCGGCCATCGCTGGCTGCGCGATCTCGTGCTTGACGCGGTGGGAGCGCAATCGGCGTGAAACGGCGACCGGCACAGGCGCCCTCCACCTTTACATAACTTTACACCGCGCACATCGCCCTGAAACGGGCCCGCTCCAGATTGCATCCGTGGCCGACGCCACATCGCTTCTGGAGACCACCCAATGACCGATATCCGCCCGGATCACCCGATCGACCAGCGCCAGCATGCGCTCGTCGTCCGCCCGCCCGTTCCGCGCACCCGCCGCGGCCGGACCATCCTGTTCGCGGCGCTGGTCGCCGCCACCACCGTCATTACCGGCGCCGCCGTCACCAAGGCCTTCAGCAATCCGTACGGCTTCGGCCCCGGCTGGCACGGCGCGCGCGGCCACTGGGGCAGCGTGCCGCTCGATCCCGCCCAGATCGAGGATCGCGCCGACCGCATGGTGCGGCATCTGTCGATCGAACTCGATGCCAATAACGAGCAGCAGGAAAAGCTGCGCGGCATCGTCCGCGCCATGCTGAAGGACGTGCTGCCGGCGCGCGAGCGCGCACAAGCCGCCCGCCTGCAGGCTCGCGAGTTGATGACGGCGACCACCATCGATCGCAATGCAATCGAGAAGCTGCGCGCCGACCAGATCGCGCTCGCCGACAGCGTATCGAAACGCATCACCCAGGCATTGGGCGACGCCGCCGAAGTGCTGTCTCCCGAGCAGCGACGGAAGCTCGCCGAGCGCCTGCCGCCCGGCGGCCCCGGCATGGGCATGATGATGCCGCCCTGGCGCCGCGGCTGATCTGAAAACCCCCTCTCCCGCGTGCTGGTCATTCGGGAGAGGGTTGGGGTGGGGGCCGGCTCGAAGTCCCCGCGAAGGCTGGCCTCCACCCCGACGATTTCTCAGGCTCGCATCTGTTGCGAGGCTGCGGATCAGTTGAACGTGTAATTCAGTCCGACGCGCACGATGTTGTAAGCGAAGTCGTCGAATACGAAATTCGAGCTCACGCCCGATGTGCTCGGCGGCGATGGGCTCACCAGGTTGATCGACGTGCCCTGCAGTTCAACGCGCAGATATTCGAGCTTGACCGACCAGTTTGCATCGAGCTTCCACTCGCCACCCAGTCCTGCGGTCCATCCGATGCGTACGTCTTTTCCGCTACCCGCATAGCAGATCGACGTCGGATTGGCGGGGGTCGCAAAACAGGCGAAAGTGCCCGAAGGAGTGCTCACGCCTACGAAGGATGGACCCTTTGGTGCGAGAACCACACTCCCGCTGCTTTCGATCTCGCCGTAGGACAGACCGCCGGTCCCGTAGAGCATCAGGTTCGGCGTCATCAGAAATCCAATTCGTCCGCGCACGGTCCCGAACCATTGCAGTTCGCTTTGTGCGTTGACGTCGAATCCGAAGGACGAACCAAGTGCCGAAGGGTTCAGGAAAGCCCGCTGCGAGCCGCTCCCGCTGATCGCGGATTTTTGAAGATCGGCCTCAACGCCCCAAACAAAGGCGCCCGCTTGCCAGTTGAAGCCCGCCTGAAAACCGCCGATCCATCCCTTTTGATCGAACGCCGTATCGAACGATCCGGGCGCAAAATCAGTGAACCCCGAGCGAAAGAAGATTCGGCTGGCCGGATCGACCGGCTCGTTGATGCTCGCTGCATCGCCCCAGCCAACACCGGTGTTGGCGCCGATGTAAAAGCCGGTCCAGTTCTGTGCGTGGGCGGATGTCGACATCAGAGCGGTTGCCATCGCAACACCGACCAGAAGCCGTCGCATGTGGAATTCCCGGATCAATGATCAAACAATCCACACAAGGATAGACGGGTTTGCGCGTCCCGGCTGTTGCCGAAGAGATACATCGGCGCAAACTCACAGGACTTTCACGGCTCAGGTTTGCAGTTGCGGCAATCACCGATCAGAAGCCGGGGGCACTCCGCCGTAAAGTTGATCCCTGTCGATGGTCGCGCGTGGATGAGCGTGTCGGCCTTCCAACGCGATCACGGCTCGGTCTGACGAACATGAAATGCCGCGCCTGCAAGGCTCCCCTCAAGGAGACACCCACGGTGACAACCCCGACATGCCCCTATTGCGGGGCCTATTGGCCGGGCGGCATCGGCGGATTGTGGGTGATTGGCGCGAGTCTCGTCGCTTACGTGCTGTACCGGCTGTTCGTCGAGCCCGGATGAGGCCGCTCGAGCTTTACAAAACTTTACCTGGCGGAACGAAAACAGACACCTGCAGCAGGCATAGTCCCGGGCGTTGAACTCCTTTCCCTCGCCCGGGGAAAGGAAGGGGTGGGGGCCCGCAATAGTCCCCAAGGCGTAGACCCCCACCCCCTCTCCTGCTTTAAACTGCCACCACCGTGACCGATCGCATCCTGCTCATCGAAGACGACAAGCGCCTCGCCGAAATGGTGTCGAACTATCTCGGCGAAGCCGGCTTTGCGACCGCCATCGCCGGCACCGGCGGCGGCGGCATCGCGCTGCATGACCGCGAGCCGTTCGACATCCTCATCCTCGATCTGATGCTGCCGGACATGGACGGCCTCGATGTCTGCCGCCGCATCCGCGAAAAATCCCAGACCCCGATCCTGATGCTGACCGCGCGCGGCGACGCCATGGATCGCGTGGTCGGGCTGGAAATGGGCGCCGACGATTATCTGCCCAAGCCGTTCGAGCCGCGCGAATTGCTGGCGCGGCTGCGTGCGCTGCTGCGCCGCGCCAAGTCCGAGCACAAGCCCGACATGCTGCGTTTCGGCCGTCTCGAAATCGATACCGGCGGACGCCAGGTCCGGCTCGATGGCGAGGAAAAGAGCATCACCGGCTATCAGTTCGCGCTCCTGCTCGCGCTGGCGCAGAATGCCGGACGGGTGTTGTCGCGCGACGCACTGATGACGCTTCTGAAGAACGAACAGCTGGAGGCTTTCGACCGCTCGATCGACGTTCACATCTCGCGCATCCGCGCCGCCATCGAGGACGATCCGAAAAAGCCGAAACGCGTCATCACTGTGCGCGGCACCGGATATGTGTTCGCGAAGAACCAGGATTGAGATTGGTGGTCTCCCTCTCGCCTCTCCTTCTTCTCCCTCCCCCGTTTACGGGGGAGGGTCGATCGACTGAGCGCATGGCGCGAAGGAGATCGGGGTGGGGGCTTGCTCTGGTCATGGCCCCCCCCCCCCCCCCGGCGCGCGCCCCCCCCCCCCCCCCGCGCGGGGGGGGGGCGCCCCCCCCCCCCCCCCCCACAGGGCCCCCCG
>CAZXJZ010000169.1:0-10466 GCA_964641065.1 uncultured Hyphomicrobiales bacterium
TGGATGACCACGCTGCTGCATCGCTTTCCGGCCAACAGCCCGTATGAGAACAAGCTGCAGGAGACCGACCTGCAATATCTGTTCTCGTCCGAACTGGCGAAGGGATCGCTGGCAGAGAATTATGTCGGATTGCCGTTCTGAACGTTCGCCCTACAGCACGACGATCCCGGCATGCTTGGCCTTGTCGTCGGGCTCGACATGGATCGAGATCAGCGCGTCCTGCATTTCGGCCTTGATCGCGCGTTCCAGCCGGTCGCAGATTTCGTGCGCCTCGGTGACGGTCATCGTGCCTTTCACCACCAGATGGAAATCGACAAAGGTCATAAGTCCGGCGTGGCGGGTCCGCAGGTCGTGCGCCTCGATCGCGCCGTCGGCATTGGCGGCAATGACAGCGCGGATGCGGGCCAGTTCGCCGTCCGGTATGGCTTCGTCGAGCAGGCCGCCGACGGATTCCTTCATCACCCGCCAGCCCGCCCACAGCACGTTGACGCCGACCAGCGCGGCCATGATCGGATCGAGGATGACATAGCCGGTGAGGGCGGCGAGCGACACGCCGCACAGCACCCCCACCGACGATACGACATCGGTGAGCAGGTGCCGGCCATCGGCCACGAGGGCGGGTGACTTGCGCTTGCGTCCCTGCGTGATCAGGACATAGCACCAGACCGCGTTGATCGCCGTGGCGCCGCCGTTTACCGCGAGCCCGATCCAGGGCGCGTCGACGATGCGGGGCGCGCGCAGTGCGCCATACGCTTCGTGGAAGATCGCGATCGCCGCAACGATGATCAGCGCGCCTTCGATCACGGCGGAGATGTATTCGGCCTTGTGGTGCCCGTAGGGGTGATTGGCATCGGCCGGCTGCGCGGCGAAGCGAATCGCGATCAGCGCGGCGATGGCGGTCGCGACATTGACGATGCTCTCGATCGCGTCCGACAGCAGCGCAACGCTGCCGGTCAGGTGCCAGGCGAGATATTTCAGAGCAAGGACGACAAGACCCACCGCGATGCTGCCTGCGGCGAGAATCTGAACCCGTTTCATTGGCGACCGCTGGTGGATGAACGGGCGATCTAGGCCGGCGGCGGCGGCGGCGCAAGCATTGTGTTTTCAAATGCAAATCGGTTGCAAATGCAGACGATCTGGACTTCCCGGAGCGGCGGTGGCATGAGGGGCGCGCACCTCACGGAACGCGCGGCGGCAATGAAAAACTTCTTTATCCGCTTCTTTACCTGGTGGAACGGCCAGACGCTGAACACCCAGCTCTGGACCTGGCTCTATGGCGAGCTTGTCGGCGAGGACGAGCTTGGAAACCGCTATTTCCGGACCAAGGGCGGCAAGATCGATCCGGTGCTCGGCTTCGAGCGCCGCTGGGTGATCTATAGCGGCTATGCCGAGGCGTCGACAATTTCCCCGGCCTGGCACGGCTGGATGCACCACACCGTCGACACGCCGCCGACCGAGCAGAAATACAAGGCGCGGCCCTGGCAGAAGCCGCACCGCCCGAACCTGACGGGCACGCCCGGCGCCTACCGGCCCTCCGGCTCGACGCTGGCGCAGGGCCGCCGGCCGAAAGCCACCGGCGACTACAAGGCCTGGACCCCGGGGCGGTAAGGCCGTCGGACTTTCAGTTCAGTCATGCGCGGGCCTGACCCGCGCATCCATCAAAAGACCAGCTATTCGAAAAGGGATGGATTGCCGGGGCAAGCCCGGCAATGACACCCGCGCGTGCTACATCGAGCCTTCCAGGTTGAGCTTGCGCACCAGCGATCCCCATTTGTCGCGCTCGCTCTTGAAGTATTGCTGGATGCCGTCAACAGACGGCGTATCGACCGGGATCAGTCCGATATTGCTGGCCAGCTTCTGCATCTCCGGATCGCCCATGATCTTTTTCATCTCGGCATGAAGACGATCGACCACCGGCTTCGGTGTGGCCGCCGGCGCGAGCAGGGCGTGCCACGACACCGCCTCGAAATCCGGCGCGTTGGCGGCTTCGGCGAAGGTCGGCACGTCCGGCAGCGACGGCAGGCGAGACTGTGATGACACTGCGATCGCGCGCAGTTTGCCATCCTTGATCAGCGGCAGCGAAGCGCCGGCTTCGGCGAACGCCATCGAAACGTGACCCGCGGCAATGTCGGCCACGGCCTGCGGCGACGACTTGTACGGGATGTGCGTGATGTCGAGCCCGTAACGCTGCTTCATGTATTCCGACGACAGGTGCAGCGCGGTGCCTGCGCCCGGAGACGAATAGCTCAGCGGCGTCTTGCTCTCCTTGGCATACTTGATCAGATCGGGGACCGAGTTGATCGGCAGTTTCGGATCGACCACCAGGATGAAGGGCGACTTCACATAGAGCGAGATCGGCACGAAGTCCTTCTCGGGATTATAGTTCAGCTTCTTGTAGAGCACCTGGTTGATGGCCATTGGCGCGCTGGTCGAAACCAGCAGCGTGTAACCGTCAGCGGGCGCGGTCGCGACCGCGGTCGCCGCCAGCATCAATGCTGCGCCGGGCCGGTTTTCGACGACCACCGGTTTGCCGAGCGAGGTCTGCAGCTTGTCTGCATAAAGCCGGACCAGCGAGTCCATTCCGGTCCCGGCGGCCAGCGGAACCACGATGGAAACCGGGCGTGTGGGATAATCCTGAGCGAATGACGCGGCAGGTTGCAGAAGGGCGCATGCGGCGAGGGCGAGCAGCGCCCCGCGGCCGGTGACAAACGACATGAAAATATCCTCCCTCGAACCGGCGCCTTTGCGGCGCTCTGGTTCCATCACCATGCAGCCCCACGGCGCGATCGGCAAGCGGGTGCGACACGCCGCCCGGTGCCGGGCCACATTACCGCTGATCGCCCTTTCGCCGCCGCAATCGGCATGTTAACCGGAGAATTGCATAATCGCAGGGCGGGCGAGGGTGCTCAGTTTGGGGCCTGGATGAAGGTCGTTTCGATACGACGGCGTGCTGCCGGGCTCGTCGCTGCGGCGGCGGGCATCGCTTTGATATGCCTTTCTCCGGTCGATGCCGTGGCCCAGTTCGGATCGATATTCGGCGATCCGCCGCCGCGGCCGCCGAGCAACGTTCCGGGCGGACGTCAGCCGCAGCAACAGCAACAGCCGCAATTCCAGCAGCAACCGCAATTCCCTGACAGGCTGCCGCCCGGGCCGCCGCCGAGTTCGCGCCGTCCGCAGCAGCAGATCCAGACCGAGCCGCTGCCACCGCCACAGGGCGGTAGCCGCCAGCAGGCGTTGCCGCCGAATATCCGTCCGCCGCGCGGGACTGCGGCCCCCGCCAATACGACGCCGCAGCCCGGCGACGAGGTGGTGGCCGCCCCGCCGACCCAGAAGATTCCGAACCAGACCGCCGTGTTCTCCGGACTGGACAAGATCACCGGACGGATCATCACCTTCGATGTGGCGCTCGGTGAAACCGTGCAGTTCGGCGCACTGCAGGTGGTGCCGCGCGTGTGCTACACCCGGCCGCCGACAGAGGCTGCGGCGACCGACGCCTTTGTCGAAGTCAGCGAAGTCACGCTGCAGGGCGAAGTGCGCCGAATCTTCTCAGGCTGGATGTTTGCCGCCAGCCCGGGTCTGAATGCGGTCGAGCATCCGATTTATGACGTCTGGCTCAATGACTGCAAACAACCGACCATGAATGTGGCGGAGCAGCCCGCGCCGCCGCAACTCGGATTGCAGGGGCCTTCCGAGGTGATCCCGGAGGTCGAATCGGACGAGGCCGACCAGGCGCAGCAGCAGGATCAGGCCCCGCGCACGCGTCCGCAGCAGGCGCAGCAGCCCGCACGCGCCCAGCAGCAGCCGCAACCGGCGCGGCCGCGTCCTC
This sequence comes from uncultured Hyphomicrobiales bacterium, assembly GCA_964641065.1. Lineage (GTDB taxonomy): Bacteria > Pseudomonadota > Alphaproteobacteria > Rhizobiales > Xanthobacteraceae > Pseudorhodoplanes. Next base: position 3,827 of record CAZXJZ010000169.1, read on the forward strand.
AGCCGCAGCAGCAACCAACGCAGCAGCAACCGCAGCGGAGCGGCGGCGGTGGCGGCGGCAACCCGTTCCCGACGCCGATCCGCTGATTATCCGAGGCTCTGGCCGAGTGCTGCGAGCGCGGCTGTGCCCGGCAGCGGGTCCGGGTCGAGCGCGAAGAAATCGGCTTCCCCTTCAAGTGCGCGTTCGAGCAGGCGATTATAGTGCCGCTTGCTGACCTCGACGGCGCCGAAGCTGGTGAGATGCGAGGTCACGAACTGGGTATCGAGCAGCGCAAATCCGCCCGCCCGCAATCGCGCCACCAGATGAACCAGCGCGACCTTGGATGCGTCGCGCTCGCGATGGAACATGCTCTCGCCGAAAAACGCGCGGCCGAGCCTGACGCCGTAGAGCCCGCCGACGAGCTTGCCGTCGCTCCAGGCTTCCACCGAGTGGCAATGTCCGATCTCATGCAGCTTGCAATAGAGCGACCGGATGCGCTGGTTGATCCAGGTCCGCGACCGCCCGGCCTGCGGTTCGGCACAGGCATCGATCACCGCCTCGAAGTCGCGGTCGATGTAAATCTCGAAACGGTCCGATCGTACCGTGCGCGCCAGCCTTTTCGGCAAGTGGAACCCGTCCAGCGGTATCAGGCCCCGCATATCGGGCTCGAACCAGTACAGCGAGGGATCGTCGGCATTTTCCGCCATCGGGAAAATGCCACAGGCATAGGCTTTCAGGAGCACCTCGGGGGTGATCTCCACAAAGCCTGTTTCCCGTGCCGAATCCTTGCTGGCCATGACCCTAACTTAACGTCGCGTTATCCCTCAGCCCGTTAAATTTTCGACACTTTGCGAACAAATCAGCGAGCCAAGGTTTAGCCGCCCGCATGTGATGCGTAACGAGGGGTGGAGCATGACGCAGAAGTCCTCAAAACGGAAGTCCGTCCGCAAGGCCGTGGCGGCGGCGGTTGAAAAGCCGACCGCGCGTGAACAGACCTGCGTCCTCCTGGTCGAGGATGAAGCGCTGATCGCCGAGATCATCGGCGAGGCGTTGAGCGAATCCGGTCATGCGGTCCATGCCGTCGCCAATGCGCAGGAGGCGATCGCGCATCTGTCGAATGGCGGGCGGGTCGACCTGCTGTTCACCGACATCAACCTGCCTGGCGAGCTTGACGGCGTCGGCCTTGCCGAGCAGGTGCGTGCCGCCAATCCGCAATTGCCGATCCTGTTCGCGTCCGGCCGCTGGTGGCGGCTGGAGGAATTGCAGAAGCTTCCCAACGCGGCGACGCTGCGCAAGCCATACAGTCCGGCGCGCGCCTGCGAAGCGGTCGAGATGCTGCTTGCGGAGCAGGTGTCCGGCGCCGACGACGCCGCGAGCAACGCGGAAGCAGCGTTAGCTCTTTAGCTTGCTCAAGAGGTCCATCGGCAGCGGTAGCACGATGGTCGACGCGCGCTCGCCGGCAATGTTCTGCAGCGCGGTGAGATAGCGAAGCTGCATCGCTTCCGGGCGCTCGGCGAAGATCGCGCCGGCATCGGCGAGCCGCTGCGCCGCCTGGAATTCTCCTTCCGCGTCGATCACCTTGGCGCGGCGGATGCGCTCCGCCTCCGCCTGTTTGGCGATCGCGCGGATCATGGTCTCGTTGATATCAACCTGCTTGATTTCCACGTTGGCGACCTTGACGCCCCAGGCGTCGGTCTGTTCGTCGAGGATCTTCTGAATATCGGAATTGAGCTTGGTGCGCTCCGACAGCATCTCATCGAGATCGTGGTGGCCGAGCACCGAGCGCAGCGTGGTCTGTGCGAGCTGGCTCGTCGCCTCGCTGAAATGCTCGACCTGAACGATCGCCTTTTCCGGATCGATCACGCGGTAATAGACGATCGCATTGACACGGACCGAGACGTTGTCGCGCGAGATCACGTCCTGCGGCTCGACGTCGAGCACGCGCGTGCGCAGGTCGACGCGCACCATCTGCTGAATGAAGGGGATGATGAGGATCAGGCCGGGGCCTTTCACCTTCCACAGCCGGCCCAGCATAAACACAACACCGCGCTCATATTCGCGGGTGATGCGGAAGGAATTGAACAAAATAAAGAGAGCGACGATGGCCGGGATCAGCAACGCCGCATAGGCCGGCAGATATCCAACCATGTTCGTTCTCCAGCTACATGGGTTCGACAACCAGCACGAGGCCGTCGCGTTTCGTGACCCGGACGGTGTCACCCGGCATCAGCGGACGCGTGCCGCGCGCCGCCCACACCTCACCATGGATCCGGATATTGCCGTGGTCTCCGGACCAGTCGATGACGGTGCCGTGTTCGCTCAGCAATTGCTCGGCGCCGGTGGCCGTCGGCCGCTTGCGCGCCTGTACCGCTGCGCCCACCACGAAGAAGATCAAACCGGCGCTGGCGAGCGAGGCGCCGACCAGAAGCGGCATCGACACCCGCATCTCGATCTGGCCGGGAGGCGCATCGAACAGGAAATAGGCGCCCGCCACGAAGGCGACGAATCCGAGCAGCCCCAGCAGGCCGAACCCGGGTGTGAACGCTTCCGCCGTCATCAATGCGATGCCCGCGACCAGCAAGGCCAGCGCGCCATATTGAACAGGCAGCGCGGACAAGGCGAGGGCGGCCAGCGCCAGACTGACGATGCCGACGATGCCGGGCAGGACCGTGCCGGGATTGGCGAATTCCAGAAGCAGCGCGTAGATGCCGACCAGCAGCAGCACGAACGCCGCGTCGGGATTGGCGATGGTGGCGAGCAAGGAATCGCGACTGTCGGCGAAGGTGGATGCCGCATCAGCGGGCAGGGCCGACAGGAGCACGAGTGCCAACCCGGCCGACAGACCGCGACCCGCAACGGGGACGAATGCCGCAAGTGTCATAAGGCCGAGATATGCAGGATTCGGCCAACCTGCAATGGATCGCGGCGAGGCCGCGTTCCGGTCAGGCCGCCGCAGGTGGAGCGGCGCACTCGAAGGTGATGACCACGCGGGTGCCGCTATGGGCGGGATCGTACACCACATCGGCCCCGAGCCGTGTCGCCATCGCGCCCACGATCGAGCGGCCGAGCCCGGTCGATCGCGGCAGCGTCTTGATGTCGTGGCCAATACCGTCGTCTTCCACGCTCAGCATGGCGCGCTTGCCGTTGACCCGCTTCAGCCCGATCCGGATCGGCCCCTTTTCGTCGGGATAGGCGTATTTCATCGCGTTGAGCACAAGCTCGTTGACGATCACGCCGATCGCGACGGCGCGGTCGGGATCGAGATCGAGCGGCTCGGCGGCGAGACTGAGGGCGGTTGTGTCCGACGCATCGGTCTTGGCGAGATCGTCCACGAGTGCCGCGAGATACTGGTCGACGGAGACCGACTGGACGTCGTCCGACGTGTACAGCCGCTTGTGCACCTGGGCGACCGCCATCACGCGGCGGGTGGCGTCCGTCAGCGCGACCTTGACCTGTGCGTTCTTGGACGAACCACCCTGCAACTGCAGGAAGGCCGCGATCAGTTGCAGCGAATTGCCGACGCGGTGATTGACCTCGCGCAGCAGCATCGCGCGCTCGACCGCCAGCTTCTCGAAGCGGTCGCGCTGCTCGCGCAGTTCGGCTTCGGCGGCTTCATGGGCGCGGCGCAGCCGCATGGCGTCGGCGGCGCTGGTGAGCGCTGCGAGCAGCAGCGGGACAAACTGGCCGGACGCATCTTTCAGCACATAATCGAAGGCGCCAGCCTTGAGGGCGGCGACCGCCACGGTGGAATCCTGTTCGCCGGTGACGATGATCACCGGAGGATGGTTCGGCACCTGATGGATGCGCTCCAGCGCGCCAAGCCCGTCAAGGCGCGGCATATGATGGTCGAGCGCGACGACGTCGAACTGCTCCTCCTGCAGCCGTTCGACCGCCGCAAGACCGTCCTCCACCGTGACCACGCGAATGCCCTGCGCGCCGAGCCCGCGCTCCACCAGCCGGCGGATCCCCGGGTCGTCATCGGCATAAAGGACGCTCTTCGGCATGCGTATGGCTCAGTCCGTCGCCGGCACCTGGATCACCGAGAAGAACAAGCCGAGCTGACGAATAGCGTTGGCGAAGCTTTCGTAGTTCACCGGCTTGGTAATGTAGACATTGGCGCCGAGATCGTAGCAGCGCTTGATCTCGCGCTCGTCGTCGGTGGTGGTCAGCACCACGACCGGCGTCAGCTTCAGATGCTCGTTCTCTTTCACCCGCTTCAGAATATCGACGCCGCTCATATCGGGAAGATTGAGGTCGAGCAGGATCAGCAATGCGCGGCCGCTATTGGCGCTGCCTGAGCCGTCGGGGCCAAACAGAAAGTGCACGGCGTCGGTGCCGTTCTTGAACGGCAGGATGTTGTTGGTGACGCCGGCCCTGCGGATGTTGCGCTCGATCAGTAGCGCGTGGCCCTCGTCGTCCTCGATCATAACGATGGTAACGTGTTCGCTCATGCGGCTTGTCTTTCGTCCTCTTGCATGCGGCGCGGCAACGTCACGATAAACGTCGAGCCTTCGCCGAGCACCGATTTCAGCGTCATGTAGCCGCCCAGCCGGCGGACCAATGCGCGGGTATGGGCAAGGCCGATGCCTTCACCTTTCTGATCCTGCACGCCGGCGCGGCGAAACAGGTCGAAGACGCGCTGATGATCCTCGGGCGCGATCCCGCGACCGTTATCCTCAACCTCGTAAACAACCTGTGCATTGTCGACGCGCCCGCGAATTCTGATCCGGCCCGGGCGGTCAGCGCGCGAATATTTCAGTGCATTGTCAACCAGATTGGAAAAAATCTGTTCCAGCGCCAGCCGGTCGCTCTTGAGCGGTGGAAGCGGCTCGACCGTGATTTCGGCGTCCTTTTCCGCAGCCTGGTGTGCGACCGCATCGGTCAGCGTTTTGATCAACTGGTCCATGCTCACATATTCAGGCTTGAAGGTCCGTTGCCCCTCGCGGGACAGTTTCAGGATCGAGTTTATCAGCCGGTCCATCTTGCCGATCGAGCTTTTGATGAAAACCAGTGATTCATCAAAGTCTTTTGACAATTCTAGTGTCTTCCGCTCCGCTTCGGTATCTTTTTCCTGCATGGCGGAAAGCTGCTCGAATGTGTCTTTTTTAATAGACTCAATCTCTGTTGTGAATCCCATGATATTGACCAGCGGCGACCGCAGATCGTGGCTGACGATATAGGCGAAACGCTGAATTTCGTCGTTGGCTTCGCGCAGGTCGGCGGTGCGTTCGGCGACCGTGTTTTCCAGATTTTCGTTGGCCTCGATCAGGGCGCGCCGGGCCTGTTCGCGCTGGCGGCTGTTGCGCTGGACCAGGTAGACGGATATCGCGCCGATCAGCAGGATGATGCCGGTGCCGGCGAGGTTGGCGGCGAGCAGAAACTTGCTGGTTCTGGCGGAATCGTTTCGTCTGCTGTCGAGCAGGCGGCGCTCATCGGCAATCATGTCGAGCACGCGGGTGCGGATGTCCTCCATCAGGTCGCGGCCTTCGCCGCCGCGCACGCGTGTTTGCGCCTCTGCGAAATCTCCCTTGTCATAAAGGGCGATCGCGTTTTCCATCTCGGTCAGCTTGCTGGCGGCAAGTGCCGCGACGGTTGCCAGATCGCGCGACTGGTCCTCGTTATCGATGATCGCGTCGCGGGCGCTCTGCAGCGCAGGCAGGGTATTCTTGACGGCCTGCTCGTACTCTGTGCGATACGGCGACTGGCCGGTGAGAAGAAAGCCGCGCTGCGCCGATTCCGCACGCCGCAGGTTTAGCAGGATCAGGGAAAGCCGGTTCTGCACGTCCATCGTGTGAATGACGAGGTCGGATTCCGTGCGCGAGCGTTCGGTCAAAAAGATCGACGCTGCGCTGATTAGAATGAGGATAACAAAGCCCAGCGCGAGCAGGATCGGCTGGGCACCGGGCGACCGGGAAGGACCGGCCGTCTCAACGGAACTCATGGCGGGAAGGCGCTCCTCGTGGAGTCGATAACCTGACCAAACGCCGGCCGACGCATTTTGTTCCGGCCCGCGCCCCGCTTTCTCAGCCGTCCATGCCGCCCTGGGCCAGGAATTTTTCCAGCCAGTGGATCGAGTAATTGCCGTCGATGATGTCCGGATTGCGCACCAGCGTCCGGAACAGCGGCAGGGTGGTCTCGACCCCGTCGACCACGAATTCGTCGAGCGCACGCTTCAGCCGCATCAGGCATTCCTGCCGGGTCTTGCCGTGCACGATCAGCTTGCCGACCATGGAGTCGTAATAGGGCGGGATGGTGTAGCCCTGATAGGCGGCGGAATCGACCCGAACGCCGAGCCCGCCGGGCGGGTGATAATGCAGAATTTTCCCCGGCGACGGCCGGAAGTTGACCGGGCTTTCCGCGTTCACCCGGCATTCGATGGCGTGACCATGGAAACGCAGGTCCTCTTGCCGGCACGGCAATTCGCCGCCGGCCGCGACGCGGATCTGCTCCAGTACCAGATCTATGTCGGTGATCATTTCGGTCACCGGATGCTCGACCTGGATGCGGGTATTCATCTCGATGAAATAGAACTCGCCGTCCTCATAGAGAAACTCGACGGTGCCGGCGCCGAGATATTTCATCTCCCGCATCGCATTGGCGCAGATCTCGCCGATCCGGTCGCGCTGTGCGGTGTTGAGTGCGGGCGAGGGGCTTTCCTCCA
>CAZXJZ010000170.1:0-10438 GCA_964641065.1 uncultured Hyphomicrobiales bacterium
CTCAAGCCCGATCAGGTGGCGCAGATCGCCAAGCGCCTCGGCGTGACCGAGAAGGACGTCGTCGACATGAACCGGCGGCTGGGCGGGGATTCCTCGCTCAACGCTCCGATCCGCGACGATGGCGATTCCGGCGAGTGGCAGGACTGGCTGGCGGACGAGTCCGCGGGCCAGGAGCATGTGCTCGCCGAAACCGAAGAACTCGACAATCGCAGGTCCGCGCTCGATCACGCCCTCACCGTGCTGAACGATCGCGAACGCCGCATCTTCGAGGCGCGGCGTCTGGCCGACGATCCGGTCACGCTCGAGGAACTTGCCGCCGAATTCGGCGTGTCGCGCGAGCGCGTGCGCCAGATCGAGGTGCGCGCCTTCGAGAAGGTGCAGAAGGCGGTGAAGAACCGCGTTGCCGCGATGGAAACGCCGAAGCAGCAGGAAGCGCTTCCGGCGCATTGATCCGCGCGCGGCAACAAAAGCCAAATCAACGAAGAAAAAGCCGGGCAGCAATGCCCGGCTTTTTTCTTTACAAGGCCTGCGTCCGGCATCCCCGCTCACGCGGGCATCATCGCCTGCGCATCGAGCCCGCTTCTGCCGACGCCGGGAACCGCACGGCCCCGATCCGGCTTCTGTCCTGCAGCAACAGGAGAGACGCATGCCGACGCCGCAAGAACTGGAAGCCAAATTCTGGAAAGCCCTCAAATCCGACATGACCGTGATGCTGGGCGTCGATGGCGTCGAAGACCGGCATGCAAGACCGATGACCGCGCAGGTCGAGGAAGAACGCAGTCCGATCTGGTTCTTCACCGCGCGCGACAGCGAACTCGTCAAGAACCTGCGCAACGGCGCGCATGCCGATGCGACCTTCGCCTCGAAAGGTCACGACCTGTTCGCCACCATCCACGGACATATCGCGCAGGACAACGATCGCGCCACGATCGAGCGGCTGTGGAATCCCTATGTCGCTGCCTGGTTCAAGGGCGGCAAGGACGATCCCAATCTCGCGCTGCTGCGCTTCGATGCCGAACGCGCCGAGATATGGCTCGACGAATACAGCCTGATTGCCGGCGTGAAGATGCTGCTCGGCGCCGACCCGAAGAAGGATTACCAGGACAAGGTCGCCGAGGTGAGCTTGAAATAGTCGGCATCGCCGCTCAGCACGCAACACCCGTCACGGGACGAAACGCCGTGGCGTCTTGTGCTCCTCACATGGATGGAATGCCGGCTCCTGACGCGTTGCAATCGATCAAGATGCGGTTTGTCGCGGACGACTTGATCAGTCGGGCGCGTAGAATTAAGAAAAAGGCCGCACCTTGTTTCTGATCGTGGATGTCCATCAGTGGAACTACTCTGGTCTCTGAACGAAACAGCGCTCGCGTTCGAAACCGCGTTCGAAAACAGCCTTCCCGCAGTCTATATCGTGCTGTCGCTGATGACGTTATCCGGCAATTTTGCCATCAAGTCCTTCTTTGACGGATGTGGCGTGGATCTGTACGGGCGCACCTGGTGCGGCTGCGCTCTCGGCGTGGCCGGCCTTGTTCTGCTGACGGGGCTATCGTCGTGTCATGCCACCACGGCAATGATCGCGATGTTTATCTTCCTCGCCGGCATGGCGCTTCGCGGCGGGGCGCGTCAGGTTGCCGCCATCAATGTCGGGGCCGCGGCTGCACTCGCACCGGTCGTGATCGTCCCCTGATGTCGGCCGCCCTTCCCACAGCGTTCTGGCCGGCTGGCTGGCGCCTTGACGCCTTCGATGCGATCGATCGCATGTCTGAGTATTTCCCCGGCGATCGTCTGACGCGTTATCCGCTGCGATTTCTGCGCTACTGGTTCGTCCGGCATTTGATCGAAGCGCATGCGAAAGCGCTGGGCCGGCCATTGGATGTTCTGGAAGTCGGTGTCGATCGCGGACAGATGCTCACCTTCATGATGTCGGGCAGCGCGTCTGGCCGGCCTTCCATCCTCCAGCGCTGGGATGCGGTCGACATCGCAGGCGACCCTGCGATGCTGGCCGCCAAGGGCTATACGCATTACACCCGCTTCAATGTCGAATCCGGAGCGCGCCCCGCGCTGGACCGGCACTACGACGTGGTCGTGTACCTTCATCTGCTTGAGCATCTCCATACGCCGGAGGCTTGCCTGCGCGCGTTCCTGCCGTTCCTGAGGCAGGACGGACTGATTGTGGGTGGTTCACCCACCATGCCGAAGCTGATTGCCGATCTCGGTTACGAGCGAAGGCTGCGGCAGCGCGCCCGCCCCTTCGGTCATGTCAGCATCCTGTCGCCTGAGCGGCTCGAACTGTTCGCGCAATCGGAGGGCCTGCGCTTGCGTTTTCTTTCCGGCTCGTACCTGACCCGCAACAACGGTCATGCGATCGAGAATTCGGCATTCTGGCTCAGGCTGAACGTCGCCTTCGGCTCGCTGTTTCCCTCGCTCGGAAGCGAAGTGAATTTCTGCATGTCGCGCTAGACACGGGCCAAGCCTCGGGCGCGCGACGAGAGCGGCGCCTTACTCAATCTCCTTTTTCACAACTCTGCTCCACCGCATTCCATCGCTGCTGCAATCCGCCATTGGAAATGCGCGTGACCTGCGTCTTCGCATCCGGCGCACCGGCATTCGGTGTGATCCGCAGATCCATCCCCGGCTGCGTGGCGAGCGCGGCGATATCGGGCGTCGCCACCGTGAGCCGGCGGCGCAGATAGGGCGCATCCGGCTCGGTCGGATTGTTGTGCATCGACATATCCTGCGGCAGGAACACGAATTTGCGCCGACCCGCAGTCAGTTGGACATCGGTGCCCTCGCCCGCGTCGCCGCCGATCGCTGGACGCACGAACACGATCGCGGAAGACGCCGGACCGCTGCCCCGCGCGTTGCATTGCAGTTCCAGCCAGCCCATGCGTTTGGCGCCATCCGCGCCGGTCGCTTCTAGCAACACCTTCACGATCACCTGCGCAGCGCCGGGCTTGCCCATCCAGGGCGTCTCGGCGATATCGCTGGTGTCGATGCCGAAGCGGTTTAGTTCTTCGCGGGTCAGATAACGGATCTCGTTATGCGGCACCTTGGCCATTGCCTCGACATAGCCCTGCGAGATTCCCATTTCGCGCGCATAGGCGGCCAGTTCCTTCGCGCCTTGTGCGCTGAATTGCCGGCATTGCTCGGCCAGCCGGCCTGCGCCCTTCTGGCCGACGATGCGCCCGCTGCGCAGGAAGCAGTAATAGGCCGGCGAATGGATGCCGATCCCGCCGCCCGGCGGCACCCAGCGCTCCGCCGCACCGATCAGCGCGATACCGCAGGCGGAATTGCAACTGGCGTCGAAGCTGGTCCATTGCGACGCCAGCGGCTTACCGGATTTCTTGGCGGTCTCGCACACCACCGGCTCGTTCGGCCGGCGCACGCAGAGATCCGGCCGCGTCATCGCGATGCCCGCGCGCATCCGCCGCTCGCGCATCAGCCGGCCGATCGCCATCGCCTCCTCCTGCAGGCCGCCGTTCGAATTGAAGAAGATCGGCAGGTCCCCTGCCTTGGTGCGGGCCAGGAACACCCGGAACCGGGCGGCCGATCCCTCGTCGAATTGCCCGTCGGCGGCGATCCAGTCCCGGCAGCCCGGACCGCAGGAATCCTCCGCCCCGCGCGCCAGGAAGAAGGTCAGCGGCTGTTTCGCCAGCTTGGTTTGCAGGTCGGCCTTGCGGCTGACCGGGTTCTGCGCCAGCGACGGCAGCGCGGTCGCCAGGCCCCCGGCCCAGAGCAGCAGCCCCGCGAGCAGAATTCGTCCCATCATGGCGCAGTTCCCACCTTACGCGAGGGTACCGGCAATGGCATAAAGAGCAAATTGGACAGAGATTTTGGCAGGCTCCGCCGCGATCCTGTCACAGCTGCGTGCGAGACTTGCGTTATGCCCCGCTACTATTTCAACACCCGCATCGACGGGGAACTGATCCGCGATACCGACGGCGCCGAGCTGCGCGACCCGGATCACGCCTGGACCATGGCCCGCGCCATGATCCGCGACATTCTCCACGACGAGGACGCCGAACCGCGGCTGATGCGCGCGGCCATCGAAGTCACCGACGAGGAGGGCGAGGTGGTGCTGGAATTTCCCTTCACAGAGGCGCTGATCGAGCCCGGGCAAGGCTCGATGCGGGTGCATTGAGGCGGCAGCCTGGATGTCCTGCGTAGGATGGGTTGAGCGAATGCGAAACCCATCGTTACCGTGCAAAGCCTTGGTGGGTTTCGCTGCCCTCAATCCACCCTGCGATCGATAAAGACCGCTACTGCTTCCACGCCGCGAAGGCTTCCTGGAAGGCCCGCTCGCCCGGCGTCCCCTTCTCGATCGCGAGAATGGCGCGCCGGTTGTTGTTGTAGACGATCGGAATGTCGAACCAGCCCCGCTCCTTCAGAAGCTGGGTATTCCGCGCCTGGTCGGCTTCCACCGCCGACAGGCCGATCAGGAAGAAATTGTTGGTGACCTTTACTGCGAGCCCGGCGAGCGGCGTGCCGCGCGTCTGCTCCGCCTGCTTCATCAGCACGCCCGGGACGTTGGAAATGCCGCCGGCAGGGAAGTCCGGCGGGAGGTTGAACATCACTTCCATGGTGTGGCTTGCCGGCAGCGTCTGGTCGGTGTTGCGCCGGATCGAGAACGACATATTCAGCTTGCGTTCCGGGATTTCGACATCGGCGCGGATCGCCAGTTCAGGCGGACGGCCCGGACCGGGCGACACGGTTTCGGTGCGCCAGATCGCCGATCCGACATAGCGCTTGCCCTGCGGATCGTTCGGCTCTTCCTCGTACAGGACCACGCGCTGCGCGACCGCCGGACCGGACTGCGTGTCCTGCGATCCGAGACGATCGGTGATCTTCGGCCGCCCGGCGGCCGGCTGCCCGGTCTTGCTGTCTGCCACCTCCGGCTTCGAGCCGCTGCGCGATTGCAGCATCTCGGTGACCAATCCGCGCTGCGACCAGGCCACCCAGCCGATGCCGAGCACCAGCACGACTGCGATCAACGCCTTGACGAGACCGCCGATGGTCCGCTTGGGCCGCTCATCCTCTTCCAGTTCCTCGTCTTCCGCTTCGGCCATATCCCGCGGCGGGCGGGCGCCGCGATTCGGCGGCGGTTCGCGGAAGGGGTCCGTCGCCTGACTGCGCCCGTCATCCGGGACGGGCGGACGCATCTCGCGATTGAAATCCTCCTGCGCGAGCCGCGGCTCCATCAGGCGATCGAAATCTCCCGAGAGTTCCGCAAACGGATCGCGGGCCGGCCGGGCGGCGCTAGCGGGTGACGCGGGAGGCGTTGCCAGCGGTTTCGTACTGCCGGGGAGCTGTGGACGCGGCGGCGCCGGAGGGAACTTCGGTGCAGCGGCAGCGGGGCCGGGCCTTGCCGCGGCCGGCGCGGGATTGCCGCCCGGAGCCGGCGGTTTCGGCATTCCCGGTCCGGGCGGAGGTGCTGCCGGCGGACGCGCAGGGCGGTTCGGTGTCGGGGCCGCGGCATTGGGGAAACGCGGAGCGGCGGCAGGCGGAGCCGCCGGGGCAGCCGGCGCGTCGACGCGGGTGCGGCGTGCGGCTTCGGCCTCGACCTTGCGGATCGCCTCCTCAAGGGCGAGCCGCTCGCGGGTGATCTCAGCCTCCTGCAGCGGCGGCTTGACCCCGCGCAATTGCGCAACCAGGGCCGTCCGCGCCCGCTCATAGAGCGCGCGGCGAGCCTCGCCGGTATTCTTGTCGAGCCCGGCAATCGCGCGCTGGATCAGAGGTTGATAGTCAGCCATGCGTTCCTGAACAGCTCCGGATGTCAGAGCAGCCCCGATTGCTCATCGTGTCACGCCTCGAACGGATTCTGAACGAGAATTGTATCCTCACGCTCGGGCGAAGTGGACAAAAGAGCCACCGGACACCCGATCAGTTCCTCGATCCATCTTACATACTTGATGGCCTGAGCCGGCAAATCCGCCCAGGACCGGGCTCCGGCAGTCGCATCGCGCCAGCCTTCAATGGTCTCGTAGACCGGCTCGACCAGCGCCTGGGCGTGCTCGCTCGCCGGCAGATAATCGATCATCCGCCCTTCGAGGCGGTAGCCTGTGCAAACCTTGATCTCCTCGAAACCGTCGAGAATATCGAGCTTGGTCAGGGCGATACCGTTGATCCCGCTGGTCCGCACGGTCTGCCGCACGAGCACCGCGTCGAACCAGCCGCAGCGCCTTGGCCGCCCGGTGACGGTTCCAAATTCGTGCCCGCGTTCACCGATCAGGCGGCCGATGGCGTTGTCCTGCTCGGTCGGGAACGGCCCCTCGCCCACCCGGGTCGTGTAGGCCTTGCAGATACCGAGCACATAACCGATCGCGCCGGGACCAAGCCCCGAGCCGGTCGCGGCCTGCGCCGCGACGGTGTTCGACGAAGTCACGTAAGGATAGGTACCGTGGTCGATATCGAGCAGCGCACCCTGCGCGCCCTCGAACAGGATGCGGCGGCCTTCGCGGCGCTTGGTATCGAGCAGCGACCAGATCGAATCGAGATAGGGCAATATCCGCGGCGCCACCGCGGCGAGTTCGTCATAGACCGTGTCGGGCGCGATCTCGGCGAGCCCGTTGCCGCGCCGCAGCGCATTGTGATGCGCCAGCAGCCGTTCGATCTTGCTGCGCAGCGCGGGCAGATCGGCAAGGTCCATCATCCGGATCGCGCGCCGGCCGACCTTGTCTTCGTAGGCCGGCCCGATGCCGCGTTTGGTGGTGCCGATGCGCGCGGCGCCGGATTCGCGGATCGCTTCCAGTTCGCGATGCAGCGACAGGATCAGCGTCGCATTCTCGGCGATGCGCAGATTGTCCGGCGTCACCGCGACGCCCTGCTCCTTCAGCCGATCGATCTCGGTGGTCAGCGCATGCGGATCGACGACGACGCCATTGCCGATCACCGACAGCTTGTTGGGACGCACCACGCCGGACGGCAGCAACGACAGCTTGTAGACTTTTCCGTCGATGACCAGCGTGTGTCCGGCGTTGTGGCCGCCCTGAAAGCGGACCACGATATCGGCCTGTTCGGACAGCCAATCGACGATCTTGCCTTTGCCTTCGTCGCCCCACTGCGCTCCGACGACAACTACATTCGCCATCCGTTCAGTTTCCTCCCGCGGCGCGCGGCCCGCGGCTCACGCTTGACTGATCTGCCCGGCCTTAGCGAGGCCCGTTCCGGATACGGCAAGCGTGGCCCTGAGGCAAGACGATGAGACCCGCGAATGGCCGGATTCGTGGCGATAAGCGGTTGAAAAGCATGAAATTTTGGGAAGGTTCGCGGCCGGGAGGGTTAACGCTGGGCCCGCATGCGGCGGACGGCCTTCCGGATGCGGCGGAGCTTGTGTACCTAAATCCGGGCCGCCGTCCGGCGGGCTTATCCATCAACCCGCCGGGGGCGTTCGATGGCCAGTGCGTTCGGCCGCTTCGGCGGCTGGCTCAATCAGCAGGCCTATCTGCTGGTTGTCCTGACCTATCTGATGTGGTCGCTCAACATCGTGCTCGGCCGCCACGTCGCTGGCGCGATTCCGCCCGTGACCTTGAGCGTGCTGCGCTGGGGCATCGGCGCGCTGATCCTGTTGCCATTCGCCTGGCCTTATCTGAAGCGCGACTGGCCGGCGATCCGATCGCATCTTCCGATCCTGTGCCTGCTGGGCCTTACGGGGACCACGGGATATTCGATTCCCTCATATTGGGGCTTGCAATATACGCTCGCCATCAACGGTCTGCTGATCCAGTGCACGATGCCGATGGTGATCGGTGTGATGTCCTATCTGCTGGTCGGCGACCGGCTCAATTTCTGGCAAGTCGCGGGCATCATCACCTCATTCTTCGGCGTGCTGGTCATCCTCACGCGCGGCGACCCGGATGTGCTGCATTCGATATCGTTCAATCGGGGCGACATCTGGTTTCTGGTCGCGATCGCGATCTTCGCGTTCTATTCACCTCTGGTGCGCAAGCGCCCGGCCATCCATCCGATTTCGTTCCTGGCCGTCATCGCGATCACGGGGACATTGATCGTCCTGCCGCTCTGCGCATGGGAATTATCGATGCGGACATTGCCGCCGATCGATCTGACCATGGCTGCGGTCGTCCTCTATTTCGCGGTGTTTCCATCGCTGCTCGCCTATCTCTGCTACAATCGCGGCGTCCAACTGCTTGGCCCGAATCCGGTCGCGGCGCTGTATCCGCTCATCATCGTGTTTGGATCGCTTCAAGCATTGCTGCTGCTGGGCGAAGTGCCGCAATGGTTTCATTATGTCGGGACGGTCTTCATCGTGGCCGGCGTACTTCTCGCGACGCGATTGGCGGGAAAGAAAGCGGCAGCCTGAGCAGCGGTCCGGACCCCTTTCCGCGGCAATTGCGCATTCCGGAAAGGGCATTGCCTGCTCCAGCCAGCGCGCCTTGCCGGCAAAGTCGGCGGATCCCATCTAGTTCCCGTATCTTCGCACTATGCGTTACGCGACAATTGTTTGGAGCAATTACAAAATGTCACAGACGACGACGGCCGAGCCCGTGCATGGCGATGACCGCACTCCGTATCGGGTTCGCCACGAAACCAAACGCCGGCGCCTTGTTGTGAAAGACATCAAGAAGCTGACGCCGCACATGACGCGCGTCACGGTTGGCGGCGACGAACTGGCCGGTTTTAAGAGCCTTGGCTTCGACGACCACATCAAACTATTCTTTCCCGACGCCGTATCGACCGAGCGCGATGTGAACGGCGAGCCCAAACCGGTGAGCCGCGATTACACGCCCCGGCGCTACGATGCCGCGGCCAATACCCTCGACATCGATTTTGCGCTCCACGAGGCCGGCCCCGCGACGCAATGGGCCGAACAGGCCAAGCCCGGCGACATCCTGAATATCGGCGGACCGCGCGGATCGCTGGTGATCCCAACCGGCTTCGACTGGCATCTGCTGATCGGCGACGACACCGCCTTGCCGGCGATCGGGCGGCGTCTCGCCGAACTGCCCCGGAATGCCCGTGCTGTTGTGCTGGCGGAAGTGGACAGCGCTGCAGACGAAATCACGTTCGAACATGCAGCCGATGCGTCAGTCACCT
The DNA here is from genome assembly GCA_964641065.1 of uncultured Hyphomicrobiales bacterium. GTDB lineage: Bacteria > Pseudomonadota > Alphaproteobacteria > Rhizobiales > Xanthobacteraceae > Pseudorhodoplanes. The sequence goes on from CAZXJZ010000170.1 coordinate 9,052, forward strand.
GGGTTCATCGCAACGGAGCGGAGACTGGCTCGCCTCAACCGCTTGCCGAAGCCCTGCGAAGGCTCAACCTGCCGAAGGGCGACTATTATGCATGGGTCGCGTGCGAAAGCCTGACCGCCAAGGCACTGCGCGCGCAACTCGTTGCCGAGAATGGCGCCAATCCGAAATGGCTGCGGGCCGCCGGCTATTGGCGACGCGGCGCGGCCGCGGTGCACGACACGTATAACGATTAGTGCGCGTTCGCTATTGATTGAAGCGGCCGCCGCCTACTGTCATGCCCCGCAAAGGCGGGGCAACAACGAGGCTGACACCATCCAGTCGCAAGCGAAGGCGCCCTGGCGGTCCGCTTGCGGCTAAGCCGCTCAGAACCGCAGCGCCTTGGCCGACTGAACCTGCGGCAGTGCGCGCACTGCATCGAGCACCTGCGACGACAATTCTCCGTCGATCTCGATCAGCGCCACCGCGTTGCCGCCCGGTGCGTCGCGGCCGACATGGAAGGTCGCGATGTTGATGCCGGCCTCGCCGAGCGTCGACGAGAAGCGGCCGATAAAGCCCGGCTTGTCGAGATTGGTGATGTAGATCATCGAGGGACCGAACTCCGCATCCATGCGGATGCCCTTGATGTTGACGATGCGCGGCCGGCCGTCCGCAAACACCGTGCCCGAGACCGAACGGGTCTGGCGTTCGGTGGTGACCGTCACCGTGATCAGGCTCTCATAATCGCATTCGCCCTCGCGAGTGATCTCCTCGATCACCATGCCGCGATCCTTCGCCACCACCGGTGCGGACACCACGTTGATGTCCTGCAGCATCGGGCGCAGCAGGCCCGCCAGGGCCGCCGAGGTGAGCGCCTTCACCTTCATCTGCGCCACAGCACCCTCATAGGTGATCGTGACCTTCTCAATCCCGGTCTCGGTAAGCTGACCGGCAAACGAACCGAGTCTTTCCGCCAGGGCGATGAACGGCTTCAGCCGCGGCGCCTCTTCCGCGGTGATCGAGGGGAAGTTCACCGCATTGGAGATCGCGCCGCGCAGCAGATAGTCCGACATCTGGTCGGCGACCTGCAGCGCGACATTCTCCTGCGCCTCGCTGGTGGATGCGCCCAGATGCGGCGTGCAGATCACGTTGGGATGACCGAACAGCGGATTTTCGTTTGCCGGTTCGGTCGAGAACACGTCGAAGGCCGCGCCGGCGACCTGACCGGAATCGAGCGCCGCGCGCAGCGCCACCTCGTCCACCAGACCGCCGCGCGCGCAATTGACGATGCGCACGCCCTTCTTCATCGTCGCAATCGCCTTGGCGTCGATGATGTTCTTGGTCTTCTCGGTGAGCGGCGGGTGCAGCGTCATGAAATCGGCGCGCTTGAACAATTCGTCGAGCTCGACCT
>CAZXJZ010000171.1:0-10416 GCA_964641065.1 uncultured Hyphomicrobiales bacterium
TGCTCAAGCCCGGCCCCTATGCATTCGGATCGCGGGTCACGATGGCGGATGTCTGCCTGGTGCCGCAGGTCTTCAATGCCCGGCGTTTCAAGGTGCAGGTCGAGGCGTTCCCGAAGATTGCAGCCGTCGAGGCCGCCTGCGCCAAGCTGCCCGCCTTCGACAAGGCGCGTCCGGAAAACCAGCCCGACGCCGAGTAGCATCCAGACTGCGGACAACGAAAAGCGAGCGCGGCGTGCAAAGACAGAACATCGGACGTGTCGTCCTGTGGATGACGGGCACGCTGCTGTCGTTTTCGATCATGGCGGTTTCAATCCGCCTGCTCGCAGGCTCGCTGTCGGTGTTCGAGATTTTGACGATACGCTGCGTTGGCGCCCTGACCATCCTGTTCTCGTTGCTGGCGGTGAATCCGGCGCTCAGGCCGCAATTGCGCACCAAGCGCATTCCGATGCACTTCTTCCGCTCGGCGGTGCATTTCGGCGGGCAATATTGCTGGGCGACCGCGCTGACGCTGCTGCCCTTCGCGACCGTGTTCGCGCTCGAATTCACGTTGCCGGTCTGGGTGCTGATCCTCGCCGTGGCGGTTCTGGGCGAGAAGCTCACATCCGGCCGTATCGTGGTGATTGTGCTTGGCTTCATCGGCTGTCTGGTGATCCTGCGGCCGGGACTCATCGCGTTCCAGCCGGCCTCCCTCCTCGTTTTGCTGTGCTCGTTTCTCTATGCCGTCTTCAATGTCGCCACCAAGCAGATGACCTCCACGGAAACGACGTTCGCGATCGTCTTCTGGATGAACCTGCTGCAATTCCCGCTGGCGCTGTCGGGCAGCGATCCGCTGTTCGTCCTGCGGCTGGAACCCTGGCAAACCGCTCCGATCATCGGGGTTGGCGTCGCCGGCCTCGCCGCGCATTACTGCATGGCCCGGGCGTTCCGCTACGGCGACGCAAGTGTGGTGATACCGCTCGATTTCCTGCGGGTGCCGCTGATCGCGCTGGTGGGCTACTTTTTCTTCGCCGAATCCGTCGATGCACTGGTGTTCGTGGGCGCGGCGATCATTCTGTCCGGCATTCTGTGGAATTTGCGGCTGGAAGCACGGGATTCGCGGAATGTGGCGCTGCCCGAAGACGAAGGCACCCCGGAGCGGCCCTAGGGGGTTTTGTCGTTTTCCCGCTTTGCCGTTTTCTCGCTTTACTGGGGCTTTTTCCATTTGATAACCATCGCGCCGCCGCATTCCCAGTCCACTGGGCGTGGGGGTTCGCGGGGAATTTCATGGCAGCATTCGCACGATTGACCGGTCTGGCGGCATTGACATGGGCCGGCACCGTATCGGCGGCACTCGCCCAGCAGCCGCTTCCGCCTCCGGCCTATCCGCCGTCGGGGGCGACGATCAGCGCCCGCGAGCAGACCTGCCAGCGGCTGGAAGCCCAGCTCGCCTCAATCGGCTCCGGCGGCGATGCTGCGCGCGCCGACCAGATCCGGCGGCTCGAAGATCAGATGGGCCGCCAGCAGGCCGAACTCGACCGCGCGCAGACCCAGGCGCGGCGTCAGGGCTGCGATCAGCCCAATTTCTTCCAGCTTTTCGGCGGCGGCGGCCGGTCAGAGCAATGCGCCCCGCTGAACACCCGCATCCAGCAGATGCGCACCAATCTCGCGCGCGTGCAGGGTGATTTGCAGCAGCTTCAGAGTTCCAACAGCCCCGGTTTCGAACGCGAGGGACAGCGCCGCAGCGTGCTGAACGCGCTGGCCCAGAACGACTGCGGCCCGCAATACCGCGCGCAGGCCGCACGCGGGACGCCGGGCAATTTCTTCGAGCAATTGTTCGGCGGGCCGGGTTCGACCTCAGGGCCCGAACAGGATACCGGCGTGGGCGGGTACCGCACGGTTTGCGTGCGCACCTGCGACGGCTATTTCTTCCCGATCTCGTTCTCGACCTCGCAGGATCGCTTTGTCGACGACGAGGCGACCTGCCAGCGGATGTGCCCGGCCGCCGAAGTGATGCTGTTCTCGCATCGTACCTCAGGCGAGGACATGCAGCAGGCGGTATCGACCAGCGGCCAGCTCTACACGCAGATCCCGAACGCATTCAAATACAAGACCGAGTGGAGCAAGACCTGCACCTGCAAGGCGGCGGATGAAAGCTGGGCCAATGCGGTGAAGGAGGATCCTAACGCCCCACAATCGGGGCAAGGCGATATTGTCGTAACCGAGGAGCGCGCCAAGGTCATGAATGCGCCGCGCGACGCCAAGGGCCGGCCGATCCTGCCGCCTGGACAGAAGAAGGGCGCGACCGCGACCGCACCGGTCCAGACTGCCGCTCCCCCGCCCGAGCCGGTCGATCCGAACGCGCCGAAAAAGCCGATCCGCACCGTCGGGCCAAAATTCATCGAGCAATGATGCGGGCTGCAGTCATTGCGGCGTGCGGATTCCAGCACGCCGCAAGTGACACCACTCAAAAATCGAACGCGTCCGATCTGGTCGGCGTTGCGCTGACGATGGTCGTATCCGGCTTTGGCAATGGCGTGCCCGGATCGCGGAATTTGTTGGTGATCGGATAGCGCCGGTCCCGTCCGAAGCCGCGCAACGTCACCTTCACGCCCGGCGCCGCCTGCCGCCGCTTGTATTCCGCCAGATTCAGCATCCGGTCGACGCGCATGACGGTCGCGGCATCGTAGCCCTCCGCCACGATATCCGCGATCGGCTGCTCGCGCTCGACCAGCCGCTCGAGAATGCCGTCCAGAATGTCGTAGGGCGGCAGCGAATCCTGATCCTTCTGGTTCTCGCGCAACTCCGCCGTCGGCGGCTTCTCGATCACGTTTCGCGGGATCACCACGCCATCCGGACCGAGCGCATTATCGGGCTTCCAGCCATTGCGCAAGGCGCTGAGACGGAACACCTCGGTCTTGTAGAGATCCTTGATCGGATTGAAGCCGCCATTCATGTCGCCATACAGCGTCGCGTAACCGGTCGACATTTCGGACTTGTTGCCGGTAGTCATCACCATCGAACCAAACTTGTTGGACAGCGCCATCACGATGGTTCCGCGCGCGCGCGCCTGCAGATTTTCTTCGGTCACATCACGCGGGAGACCTTCGAATAGCGGCGACAGACTTTGCTCCAGGCCCAGCACCGCGCTCTCGATCGGCAGCACGTCATAACGGATGCCGAGCGCATTCGCGACCGCGGCGGCATCGTCGAGCGATTCCTGCGAGGTGAATTTGTACGGCAACATCACCGCGCGGACCCGATCGGGTCCCAGCGCATCGACGCCGATCGCCGCGACCAGAGCGGAATCGATGCCGCCCGACAGCCCGAGCACGACGCCCGGAAACCCGTTCTTGCCGACATAGTCGCGCAGCCCCAGCATGCAGGCCGTGTAATCGGACTTGTCCTGCGGCATCATCGGGACGATCTCGCCTGCTTCGCAATGCCAGCCCTCCGCGCCGCGCTGCCAACGCGTTGTCACCACCGCCTCGGCGAAGGCCGGAAGCTGCACCGCGAGCGAAGCATCCGCGTTCAGCACGAAGGACCCGCCCTCGAACACGAGTTCATCCTGCCCGCCGACCTGATTCACATAGATCAGCGGCAGCCCGGTTTCCTTGACTCGCGCGACCGCAACGCTGAGCCGCTGGTCCACCACCCCGCGCCGATAGGGCGAGCCGTTCGGCACCAGCAGGATTTCGCCACCGGTTTCGGCGATGCATTCGGACGGCTCCGGCCCCCAGATATCCTCGCAGATCGGAACCCCGATCCGCACCCCCCGGAACGCCATCGGGCCCGGCATCGGCCCGACCGCGAACACCCGCTTTTCGTCGAACACGCCGTAATTCGGCAGATCGACCTTGAAGCGCAATCCGGCGATCCGTCCGCCCTCCAGCAGCGCCGCGGCGTTATAGAGCTTGCCGTCTTCGACCCAAGGCGTGCCGACGATCATCGCCGGCCCGCCCTGCGCCGTTTCGCGCGCAAGCTCCTCGATTGCCGCGCGGCAGGCCGCCTGAAAGGCCGGCTTCAATACCAAGTCTTCCGGCGGGTAACCGGCTATGAACAGCTCGGGAAACAGGATCAGGTCGGCATCGCGGGCACGCTCGCGCACGGCGCGCACCTTAGCGGCGTTGCCGGCCACGTCCCCGACCACGGGATTAACCTGCGCCAGGGCGATCGTAAGGGTGTCGGCGGGGCGAGCGTTCATGGGGTTGATCTAGCGCGGGCCATGGCCGGACCGCAATTGCGCGGTCAGCGCATCAGCTCCGACAGCCGCTCCCAGATCGCCACCAGCCAGACCGCGCTGGCGAGCAGCAGGGTCAGGCCGACCGCGGCCGAGCCCATATCTTTGACCTTGCCGATGATTGGATCGTGCTCCAGCGTGACCCGATCGGCCAGCTTCTCGATCGCGGTGTTGAGCAATTCCACGATCATCACCGCAACCACGACCCCGATCATCGCGAGGGCGGACCAGTTGGTGGTGGCGATGACGAGGGCGAGCGGCGCGGCAATCGCCAGCGCGATCAATTCCTGCCGGAACGCCGCCTCGCTGGACGCAGCAGCGCGCAGGCCGTTCATGGTATTGAGCGTCGCCCGCCACATTCGCTGCATATCGGCCCCCTGCCCGCGGCGGACTAAATCAGAAAATGCCGCTCGTGGGATAGGGCCCGAATTTGAACGACCCCTGCACAAAGACGCCGTAGCTCTCGACCGTCCAGTCGACCGGCTGCGGAAAGGCATTTGCCCCGACCACATTGCCCTCGAAATGGGTGAGACCGTTGCTGTCCATGCGCCAGTAGCGGCCACCCACAGCGACACTGACATCGCGGTTCACGGCATAAGTCAGGGCGGCCTCAAGCTGGTAGCCATTACCCTGCCCGTCTTCCGGGATTTCGCCTGCAAAGCTGCCGGGCGTCGTGCCGATGCGCAGCCAGTGCGAATCGCCGCCATTCAGCTTCACATAGGGAAGCCACGCGGCGTCGAGCGTCAGACTGAACGGCCCGCCCAACCTGATTGTCGCGTCGAGCCCGACGCGCAACGAATTCCAGTGATTGCTCTGGGTGATGACGAGGACATCGTTCGGGACCGGATTGCCGCAGATCGCATTGTTGCCGGCGATCTGTCCGCAGCCATAGGCACTCACGCTCTGATCGAGATAGTGATAGCCGGCGTAGGCGCCAAGCCGAAAATCCGGCCGGCGGATCAGATTGTATCCGAGGTCGATGCTGGCATAGGCCAAGGTGCCCTCGCGCTGCTCGCTGTTGGTGGACGAATACGGCGTGATGAAAGGCGGGAAATCCTCGTCGTTGAGATTGCCGCGGTTGACGATGCCAATGCCGGCATAACCTTTCAGATAGAATCCGGAGGTGTGATCGACGCGGCCATAGGCTTCGATCGCATGCCCCTGCAGACCGTCATAGGTCAGCCGCGAGACCATCGCGTTGCCTGCAATGTTGTAGAGGTTCTTCGCGGTCTCGCCGAAATTCATCCAGTAGCGCAGCCCGAACTCGCCCTGGAAGGCCGGCACCACGATCACGGGCGCAGCCTTGAAATCGTGCCAGCGTTTCGCCACCGGCGACGGCGCCGAACCCGTCACCATCATCTCCGGCGCTGACAGCACCGGCGCCGCCGGGACGCTTGCCGTTTTTTCAACTGCCGTGACGCCCGCGGGCTTTTGCTGATCGCGACCAGCGGACGCCGATACGTTCGGCCATTGCGGTTCGAAAATGTTCGGCCAGCGCGCAGCGTCATCCTGTGCGGCGTTGGCGATCGCGGCCATGCCGAGCACGGCCGCGATCGCAACAAGTAGCGTGGCCGGATAGATCCGAAGCGCCACGTTGAGCCCCCTGTTTTGCCGTGCGCTTTTGCAGCGCATCTAGGGATCAGAATTGATTCAAATTGTCTGCAATTCCTTTCCACGATGGCAGGCATAAGAGGGTCAACGGTCGCAGCGTTAACGGCCGGCAAATTTCGCGGCACGCAACCGTGCCGGCTATGAAAAAAGGCCCGGTAAACGGGCCTTTTCAGCATCAAGACTTCCTTCATTATGCTGCGCTGGATCGCGCCGCGGCTAAAGCCCCGCCACCTGCGGCAACGGTTGGGCGTGCACCGCGCGCTCCTTTTTCAGCAATTCGGCGACCAGAAACGCCATGTCGATCGACTGTTCGGCATTCAGCCGCGGATCGCAGAAGGTGTGGTAGCGATCGTTCAGCTCGGCGTCGGAGATCGCGCGCGCGCCGCCGGTGCATTCGGTGACGTTCTGCCCGGTCATCTCCAGATGCACGCCGCCGGCATAGGTGCCTTCGGCCGCATGCACGGCGAAGAACGCCTTCACCTCGTCGAGAATGCGGTCGAACGGCCGGGTCTTGTAGCCCGACACCGAGCTGATGGTGTTGCCGTGCATCGGATCGCAGGACCACACCACGACCTTGCCTTCGCGCTTCACCGCGCGGATGAGAGCCGGCAGATGCTCACCCACTTTCTCGTTGCCGAAACGGCCGATCAGGGTCAGCCGCCCCGGCTCGTTATCGGGATTGAGGATGTCGATCAGCCGGATCAAATCATCGGGCTTGAGCGACGGACCGCATTTCAGCCCGATCGGATTTTTGATGCCGCGGCAGAACTCGACATGGGCGTGATCGGGCTGGCGCGTCCGGTCGCCGATCCAGACCATATGCCCGGAGGTGCAGTACCAGTCGCCGCTCGTGGAATCGACGCGCGTCATCGCTTCCTCGAAGCCGAGCAGCAGCGCTTCGTGGCTGGTATAGATATCGGTGGTGCGCAACTCGGTCTGGCTTTCGAGATCGAGTCCGCAGGCGCGCATGAAGCCGAGCGCCTCGGAAATCCGGTCGGCCAGCTCCTGATAGCGGCGGGCCTGCGGCGAATCCTTCACGAAGCCCAGCATCCATTGATGCACGGTGGCAAGATTGGCGTAGCCGCCGTGAGCGAAGGCGCGCAACAGATTCAGGGTCGCGGCGGACTGGCGATAGGCCTCGATCTGGCGTCGCGGATCGGGAATGCGCGCCTCGGGGGTGAACTCGTTGCCGTTGACGATGTCGCCGCGATAGCTCGGCAATTCCACATCGCCCTTCTTCTCGGTCGGCGAAGAACGCGGCTTGGCGAATTGGCCTGCGATGCGACCGACCTTCACCACCGGCGATCCGCCGGCAAAGGTCAGCACCACCGCCATCTGCAGGAAGACGCGGAAGAAGTCGCGGATATTGTTCGGCCCGTGCTCGGCGAAGCTTTCGGCGCAGTCGCCGCCCTGGAGCAGGAACGCCTCGCCGGCGCTCACCCGCGCCAGCTGCTTCTTCAGATTGCGGGCCTCGCCTGCAAAAACCAGCGGCGGAAAGCTGGCGAGCTGCTTTTCCACGGCGGCGAGCGCCGCCTGGTCCGGGTATTCCGGCACCTGCACGATGGGCTTCTTGCGCCAGCTTTCGGGCGTCCAACGCTCCGGCATGATCGGTACTCCTGCGGCCGCGGCGATCTCCCCGGCCCGTCTGTCTTGGCCGCGTTATAGCCGCACTTGGTTCAAGCCGCCACGCCCGCGTTCCGCGCGAATTTCGGGCCGGAAGCCGGGTCCGCTACTGCCCTTTCGAGCCGAGATAGCGGTACAGCGTCTCGCCCCACCACGGGCTTCGCACTTCTGTCAGCAATGTCACGCTGACCGGCTTACGCAGCGGGCTGCCGGCCGGCAGCGCGAAGGCATAATGCTGCTGGTCGAAGACCACGTCGAGCAACTCGATGCTGCGGCGAAAATCCTGGTTGATGGTCCAGGCCAGCAGCGGCCGGTCATAGACGAACGCATCGAGGTCGCCGTCACGGATCGCCTTCAGGCCGTCCCTGGCGGTCGGAAAACTGTCGAACGCAATCCGCAATTTCTTGAGCGTCTCCTCGGTTGAGGAGCCGGCGACCGCACCGACCCGCACCTTTGACAGGTCGGTCACGCCCTGGACCGCGCCCTGCAAATGCCGGACGGTCAGGGCGGAGGTAATGGCCGCCGTGAAGACCGCAATGGTAATGATCGAGCCCACCATCCAGAGCATCGCCACGAAGCGGCCCGGCATGGTGCGCGGGCCCTGCTGGCCGATGCCACGCTGGGTCATGGCAACCGTCGTCCACCAGACGCTCGAACTGAGCCCCTTGGCGACGCCGCCGCCGAATTCCTCGTTGTGGCGCCGCTCCAGCAGCCACACGACGAACCCGACCACGAGTGCGAGACCGATCAGCGCCAGCACCGCCCGCAGAAAGTTGAAGGACGTGAGCGTCCGCATCACCGGCGCGAAGCTTGCGGTTTCACCGGACGCGACCGCGATGCCGAGCCCGGTGCCATAGAAGGCGGACGTGAAGTCGAGAATTTCCTCGCGCGCGGAGGTCACCGTCAATGCCGCCACCGCAATATCGATTTTCCCCTGAGCCGTTGCGTCGATCAGCCCGGGTACGGTTTCCTCTTCATGGAAACGAAATTTGAGGTTCTGCTTCTCCGCGATCCGCCGCCAGAGCTCGATGCTGATACCGGTCCACTGCCCGTCCGGGCCCTTCATCGCGAATGGGGCCGCTTCCTTGGTGCCGACGACGATCTCGCGCTGGAGCAACGACTCGAGGTCCGACGGCTTCGCGGATTGTGCAAAAGCCGGCGCCGTTGCGACCATGATGGCGGCTACAAGCACCGTGACAAACCGGCACATTCGCCGGAGGTATCTGCGCGAAGGAAAGCTCATTCCCGGATGCTGCGGTTTTGACCCGATCCGGTTCCATATCACAGAAGCGCAGGATTCAGGATTCCCGCGGGCGAAGAGTTAACGGCAGCGATGGCCCGGTCCGTGAACCGTGGCTAGCCTCAACGCGGCGGGATCGACGCGGATGTCGGAGATTTCCGCAGGTTTATTCCGCTGCCTCGCGTTGCGGCAGCGGCGGAAAGAAACTGCCGTACAATTCGGGGCGCTGCCATTGTGGGCCAAGGACGCCCTGCTTCGCGCCAAACGACTTTGACGCGCTGACACTGTCGAGACCTGTGCGCATCTGCCTGATGCGGGAGATGTCAGCGTCCACGAAGAACAATCCGGGCGCTTCGCTTTCGAACAGGACCTGCTCGGGAGCGGCTACGATCGCGAGGCCGCGGTCGGTCTCGCTCAGCATATTCTGGGTCGATACCACAATGGCGAGGTTCTCGATCGCGCGCGCATACAGAAGCGTTCGCCAGCCTTCGTGCAACCGCCCCTTTGGCGTTCCTGCCGGCATGAAAATGATCTCCGCACCGCGCAAAGCCAGCGCGCGCGTCACCTCAGGCATGTAGACCTCCGAGCACATCGAAAGGCCGACCTTGCCGTGCACGGTGTCGAAGACCGGGTAATCGTCCCCCGGCACATACTGGAATTCCCACGCCGTTCCGCCGGTATAGATCCATGGTCCATTGGGATGCGTGCGCCGATAGCTGACGACTGTCCCGTCGGGATAGGCCATGCATGTCAGATTGTAGGCCGTCGCTTTCGCCGGATCGATCGGCTCCAGCGTTCCGAACACGACATGGATCTTGTTCTCGACCGCGGCACGCGACATCGCGGGTGCAGGATCGAACGTCGCCGGCATTCTCCAAGGACCGGGATAGCTCTCCGGCAGGCAGACAAAGTCAGCGCCGCCGGCGGCGGCGCGTTCGATGAAACGGATCGAGTCGGCGACGTTCTTCTCGGCCTCCGCGGGATCATGAGCCAGGGGCTGGGTCAGGCCGATACGAAACGCAGTCATGGTGGTCACTCCAGGACCGGGATTTAGAACGCAGCGCCGCGATCGGCGAATTCGGCTGCGCGGCTATTCCGCAGCCTCGCGTACATAGGTCGCGGCCTTGGTGCGCATAGTGACCAGTTCCTCCGCGGCCGTCGGATGAACCGCCATCACGCGGTCGAAATCAGCCTTGGTCGCATTCATCTTGATCGCGATCCCGACCAGCTGGATCATTTCGCCCGCGTCCGGACCGACGATATGACAGCCCAGCACCCGGTCGCTCTCGCCATCGACCACAAGCTTGAAGAAGCATCGGGTGTCGCGCGCCGCGAGCGTCATCTTCAGGGTGCGAAAGCTCGACTTGTAAATGTCGACGCGCGCATAGGCGTGCCGCGCTTCCATTTCGGTCAATCCGATCACCCCGACTTCTGGCTCCGAAAACACCGCGGTCGGAATATCGGTGTGGTCGACGATGACTTCCTTGCCACCGAACACGGTATCGGCGAAGGCATGACCCTCGCGGATCGCAACCGGCGTGAGATTGATACGGTCGGTGACGTCGCCGACGGCGTAGATATGCGGCACCGATGTGCGCGAAAACTTATCGACCTTGATCGCGCCCTTTTCGTTCAGTTGCACGCCGGCCCGCTCGAGCCCAAGCCCGGATACATTCGGGCGGTGGATCCGAAGGTGATTCCCTACGGAAGTCTTGTGTTGATTGAA
>CAZXJZ010000172.1:0-10329 GCA_964641065.1 uncultured Hyphomicrobiales bacterium
CTTGCCCCACGACCACAATCATCGGCGTGGAGTCCTGCATCGCGATGTGGATGCCGGGCGAGGCATTGGTGGCACCCGGGCCGCGGGTGACGAAGCAGATGCCGGGCCGGCCGGTGGCCTTGCCGACCGCTTCCGCCATCATCGCGGCGCCGCCTTCCTGGCGGCAGACGGTGAGCGTGATTGCGCGGTCATGGAATGCGTCCAGGGCGGCGAGATAGCTCTCCCCCGGCACACAGAAGGCATGGCTGACACCGTGAGCGACAAGCTGATCGACGAGGATTTCGCCGCCGGTTCGCGATCCGTCATTGCTGCGCATGGCGTGTCTCTGATCTCAATAGCGATGCGGACCGGTCGTCATGCCCACGCGTGTTGCGGGCATGACGACCTTGTCCATGAAGAAAATGGCGCGGATAGTGCGCTCAGCGAATGATCGGCGCGAATTTCGCCGGGATCATCAGTTTGGTAACCTGATTTTCCAAATATCCGGCCTCGCGATTCAGTTTCAGATAGTTCTGCCATTCCGGATCGGCCTGCATGGCGGCGCGCTTTTTTTCGCGATCGCCCGCATTTTCATAGGCCCAAATATGCACGATGGTATTCAAGTCGCCGCTCTCGGCGAACATATAGGCAACGGGTTTTCCGATATGGCGCGTCTGGGCGGCAAAACCGTGTTGCTCGTAGATATCGAGATGGGCTTGCATGGTGCCCGGTCTGACGCGATAGGTTCGATGATCGATGAGCACGTGATTCCTCCGCTCAAAAACAACTACGCCCGCAGGCGCGACGGCGGCATTCTCAAGCCAGACGCGGCCGGGTCAAGTCCGGCGCCTTGACGGGGTCACACAATCGATCATGCCCGATAGCCATATGACGCAATCGCAGGACGCAGTCTTCGCGTTCCTGGCCGACCCGAAAACCCATGGCGGCGCCGAGGTCACGCGCATCGATACGCATGGCGCGGCCGTGTTTCTGGCCGGCGACCACGTGTTGAAGGTCAAGCGGGCGGTGAAGTTCCCGTTTCTCGATTACTCGACGCGGGACAAGCGCAAGGCCGCGTGCGAGGCGGAGCTGCGGGTCAACCGGTTGTTCGCGCCGCAGATCTATCTCGGCGTCCGTTCCATCACCAGGAATGAGGCCGGCGCCCTGTCCATCGATGGCGATGGCGAACCGGTCGAGTGGGCACTGGAGATGCAGCGGTTCGACGAAACCGCGACGCTCGACCGGCTTGCCGAGGCCGGGACAATCGACGACCGCCTCGCCGAGGATCTGGCGCGAACCGTCGCCGCCGCCCATCGCGCGGCGCTTCCGGTCGAGGCCGATCCCTGGATCGACGCCCTGGACAGCTATATCGGCCAGAACGAACAGGCCTTCGGCGAATTTCCTGACCTGTTTCCGCCGGAGGATGCCGCGCAACTGATCGCCGAGAGCCGGCAGGCCTTTGCACGGCTGGTACCGCTGCTGCGCCGGCGCGGCGAAGCCTTGCTGGTGCGGCACGGTCATGGCGACCTGCATCTCGGCAATATCGCGCTGATCGACGGCAAGCCGGTGTTGTTCGACGCAATCGAGTTCGATCCGCTGGTCGCTTCGGGCGATGTGCTTTACGACCTCGCTTTCCTGCTGATGGACCTCGAGGAGCGCGGGCTTTCGCGCGCGGCCAATTCCGTTCTCAACCGCTATCTGATCGAGTCCAAGCGCGATCGCGACCTCGACGCGCTTGGTGCCCTGCCCTTCTTCATGTCGATGCGCGCGGCGATCCGCGCCAAGGTCACCGCCGCAAAGCGCGAGCAAGCGGACGACAAGGCCAAGGGTGAGATCGAAAACAGCGCCAAGGCCTATTTCCAGCTGGCCATGCGGTTGATCACGCCGCCGCCGCCGCAACTGATTGCGGTCGGTGGACTGTCCGGCACCGGAAAATCGGTGCTGGCGCGGATGCTGGCAGCCGACATCGAGCCTGCGCCCGGCGCGGTCATCCTGCGTTCGGACATCCTGCGCAAGGCGCTGTTCGATTATCCCGAGACCGAGAAACTGCCGGAGCACGCTTACACGGCCGCAGTCACCCGGCGGGTCTATGCGGTGCTCGGCGAACGTGCGCTCCGCGTTCTGCAGGCCGGGCATTCGGCAATCGTCGATGCGGTGTTCGCGACAGCGGATGAACGCGCAAGCCTCGCCGGCATCGCAGCCGATGCCCGCATTTCGTTTCACGGACTTTTCCTCACCGCCGATCTCGAGACGCGGATCGCGCGGGTCGGCGCGCGCGTTGGCGATGCGTCCGATGCCGATGCCGATGTGGCGCGGCAGCAGGCCGGCTACGATGTCGGCGCCATCGACTGGACCGAGGTCGATGCCTCGGGCACACCGGAGGACACGCTGGCGCGGGCGCGCGCCATACTCGGGCTTTCCGCCTGAGCCGTTGCGGGTCTCACCAGCCGGCCGCTCGCATCGACGCTACGATCGCGATCCCGCAGGCCAACGCCAGAAACTCGTTGCGTCGCCAGATCATCACCAGCGCCACCGCGGTCATTGCCACGGCGGCCGACAGCCCTTCCTTCAGGATCACCGGCAGGATCAGTGCCGCCACCACCGAACCCGGCAGCGCGTCCAGCATGCGCATGATGCGCGGCGTCACCGTGACCCGGCCCATCATCCAGAAGCCGGCAATGCGCGTGAATGCGCTCATCGCCGCCATGGCCGCGATGACATAAAACACGCCGTGCGACAGCGGTTCATTCATCGCCGAGCAAGCCTCCAGCGATGGCGCCCGCCAGCGTGCCGGCGATGATGTACCAGAAGCCCGGCAGCACATACTGCACCGCAATCGCGACCAGACCGGCAATCGCCCAGGGCAATGATCGCCGCGTGCTCTCGAACATCGGCGCCAATAACGCGACGAAATAGAGCGGCAGGATCATGTCGACGCCATAGGGCCTCGGATTGGCGAGCAGGCTGCCGAAAATCTGTCCGATGGCGGTCGCCGGAACGAAGGTCAGCCAGATGATCAACCCGCCGCCGAACAGGAAGCCGGCGTCGGCGCCGCCCTCGCGCCGGTAGCGCAGCGTCGATACCCAGTTTGAGTCGGTCAGGATGTAGAGGCCCGGATAGACCTGCAGCGGCGGCGCGCTGGCCAGCCACGGCCGCATCGATGCGCTCATCAGCAGCATGCGCAAATTGATGACCAGCGCTGTGAACGCAATCGTCAGCACCAGCGCCGGGGTGATCTGTGGCGACCAGAGTTCCATCGAGGCGATCTGCGCCACGCCTGCAAACACGATCCCGCTCATCACCACGGCTTCAAGCGTGGTCAACCCGCGTTCGGCCGCAAGCGCGCCAAAGGCTGCGCCGAACAGCGCGACGCCCGGCAGCGCCGGGACGATGCTCAGGGCGCCGGCGCGGACACCGTCAAGGCTCCAAATCGGCGGAGGCCCACCGTCGCTGGGTTCAGTTTGCATGGAGGTCATGCCCGGAAAGGGGTCTCGCGCTCTAGCAAAGCCGCTCCGGCTGGGCAATCTTGGCGGCTGCAACCCACCCCTGCCTCAGCCCTCCCATGCTCCGTCCCCTGCCCCGCGTCGCGATTGCGACGGCCGGTTTCACCGCGATGCTCAACATGTACGCACCGCAGGCGGTGCTGCCGTTGATGTCGGAGGAATTCGGCGTAGGGCCCGCCGCCATCAGCCAGATCATGACGGTGAGCGCGCTTGCGGTCGCGCTGACCGCGCCTTTCACCGGCGTGATCGCCGACGTGCTAGGGCGGCGTTTCGTCATCGCGATTGCGATCGCGCTGCTGGTCATTCCCGGCGTGATGATGGGCTTCTCGCAAAGCCTGGAAGCCCTGCTGGTCTGGCGCTTCGTGCAGGGCCTGCTGCTGCCGCCGATCTTTGCGGTCTCGGTCGCCTATATCGGTGCCGAGTGGCCGGCGAGCGAAGCCACGGCCGTGACCGGGACCTTCATCGCCGCCACCGCCGTCGGCGGCTTCGGCGGACGCATGATCACCGCGGCGCTGGCGGAACCCATCGGCTGGCGCGAGGCCCTGCTGGCCGATGCCGCGCTGACTGCCTTGTGCGCGCTGGTCGTGATCGCGCTCTTACCGCGCGAGCGCAGCTTCGTGCACGGCACCACGCTGGCCACGTCGCTGCGCCAGATGATGAAGCATGTGCGCAACCCGCGCCTGCTCGCCACCTTCGGCGTCGGCTTCGGCATCATGTTCAACTTCCTGGCCGCCTTCACCTATCTCGGCTTCCGCCTGGCGGCGCCGCCATTCAGCCTGTCGACCGCCGCGATCGGCGCGGTGTTCGTCACCTATCTGATCAGCATCGTGACCGCGCCGTTCACCGGGCTGCTCGTCTCGCATCTGGGCCGGCGCAGATTCGGAATGATCGCGCTGTCGGTCTGGATGGGCGGCATCCTGCTGACGCTGGCGCCGTCGCTGCCGGTGATCATCGTCGGCCTGTGCATGATCACCGGCTCCGGCTTCTATGTGCAGGTCTGCTGCCAGAGTTTCGTCGCCACGAATGCGCGCGAAGGCAACTCGTCAGCAGTCGGCCTCTACGTCACCTCGTTCTATATCGGCGGCAGTTTCGGCGGCCTGATCCCCGGGCTGCTGTGGAGCACGACCGGATGGCCGGGCGTGGTCGGGCTGATCGCCGGCATGCTGCTGGTGATGGCGGGCCTGGTCCGCTTCGCCTGGCGCGATGCATAGGCCAGCGGTCTCGCCAACAATGCCGGTGTCAGCCGCGCTTGCCGTTGGACTTTGAATCGTCCTTGCCGTTCTTATCGTTCTTGCCGTTCTTCTTCTCCGGCAATTCGGCCGCGAGCAGAACGCGCGACTTTTTCAGCTCGTCGCGGGTTGCGTCGTCGACCCGCGGGAAATGCAGGTCCAGGCCTTCGAGCCCCTCGACCAATGCCGAGGCGACCACCAGCCGGGTGAACCATTTCTTGTCCGCCGGCACCACGAACCACGGCGCATGCGGGCGGCTGGTTTCGCGGATCGTCTCCTCGTAATAGCGCATGTAATCGTCCCAGAGCTTTCGCTCCGCGACATCGCCCAGATTGAACTTCCAGTTCTTGGCCGGATCGTCGATCCGCTCAAGGAAGCGCTTGGCCTGCTCCTCCCGCGAGACATGCAGGAAGAATTTCAGGATCAGCATGCCGTTGCGCGCCTGAAATTTTTCGAAGTCGCGAATGTCCTCGTATCGTTGTTTCCAGATATCCTTTGTCACGAGTTTCGGCGGGATTTTCTGCTTTGCCAGAATCTCCGGATGCGCCCGCACCACCAGCACCTCCTCGTAATAGGAGCGGTTGAAGATGCCGATCCGGCCGCGCTCGGGTGTGGCGATCGTGGTGCGCCACATGAAATCGTGGTCGAGCTCGTGCGAGGTCGGCGCCTTGAACGAATACACCTGGCAGCCCTGCGGGTTGATCCCCGACATCACGTGCTTGATGGCGCCGTCCTTGCCGGCGGCATCCATCGCCTGGAAGATCGCCAGCACCGACCAGCGATCCTGCGCGTAGAGCATCTCCTGATAGTCCGCGAGCTTGCGGATGCTTTCCTGCAGCAGGTCCTTGGCGTCGTCCTTGTCGATGGCAAGACCTGCCGTGTCGCCGGGATCGATGTCCGTGAGGCGGAATTTTTCCGGATTGTCGATGCGGTATTTGCGGGCGAGGGTTTCGATCTTCATCCCGTCACTTCACGACGATCCGCATGCTTTGGCAAGCGATCTCAGCCTGCCGCGCTGCGCAGGAAGGTCTGGATAAAGCCGGGCATCATCGGATCGATGTCGGCTGCGCCGCGCGCCACATAGGCGTCCGCCAGTTCGGGCTCCGTCTCGCGTGCGATATGGGCGCGGATGCGGTCGCGGATTTGCTGCGCCGTCTGGCGGCTGCGCATCGGCTTCAAGAGCGCGAGCATCGGGCCCGCCGGCAGACAATGCCAGCCGGCATCGATCGTGAAGTCCGCCGGATCGAGCCCGGTCTCCTCCGCAACCTCGCGGCGGACACTGGCGTCGAGATCAACCCTGCCGTCGACGATGTCGTTCAGGTCCGGCGTGCCGCCCGGAAAATAGATCCTGCCGCCATTCATGGTGCCGGCACTCATGACGCCAAGCACGTAAGCCCCGTCCGAACCCTGCAGCGCGCCGAGCGCGAAGCAATTGGTCACGCCCTCGCCCGGAAAACCGAAGTCGCGCCAGGCCATGAAGCTTGCGAAGTCGGTCTCGAAAAAGCGGCCGCGCAGACACGCACCGTCGATCGCATGCGCATGCATCAACAGCACGCGGCCGTTCCACATTCCCGGTTTGTCGCGCCGCTGCGCCTCGAAATGCGCATCGATCTCGGCCCGGCGCTCGCGCGCAAACACCCAGTCGAACGGCGCGAGCCGAAGGTCCAGCGTCTCGATGCGCAGCAGATCTCCGGCCATCACGCCTCGATATGTCCGTCGCTGACGATGATCGCGGCTCCGCCGATGGTGGCGCGCGTGAGCGCCCGGCCCGCCACCGTCATGCCGAGTTCGATCTGGCTCGGCCGGCCCATCTCGTAACCCTGCTCGATCACGAAGCGATGCTCGCCATCGCCCGGATGCGCGGTATCCATCACCACGCCGGCGAAGGCCGCCGCCGCCGCGCCGGTCGCCGGGTCCTCCTGAATGCCAAGCTTCGGCGCGAACATGCGGGCATGGAAATGGTGGCCCGGCTCAGTGGTCTCGCCGCAATAGAGATAGACCACTGCACGGCCCTCCTTGCCGAACGTGGCTTCGAACGAAGGTGCCGGCGCTGCGCGCCCGATTGCGGCAAGGTCGCGGACCGGGACGAAATGCGCCGGTACGCCGGCCGACCAGCGCGAGGGCATACCGAAACCGATCTCATCCTCTTTCAGGGACAGCGCCGTCGCTGCCTCCGCCGCGCTGACTGCTGCCCCGGCCCGCTCCGGCAGACGCGGCAGCACGAAGCTCGCGCGGCCGCGTTCGCGGGCCTGCGCTTCCACCATGCAATGGACATCGCCGACCGCTTCTTCCAGCACCATCTCGTGTGCGCCGCGATTGTAACCGCTCATGCATCCGAGCAGCACCGCGGCGCCGACGGTCGGATGGCCGGCGAATGGCAGTTCGGCCATCGGCGTGAAGATCCGCAGCATCGCACGATGCCGCTGGTTCGACGGCTGCATCACGAACACGGTTTCGGCGAGATTGAACTCACGCGCGATCGCCTGCATGCCGGCCTTGTCGAGGCCGTCGGATTCCAGCACCACCGCCAGCGGATTGCCGGCGAAGCGGGTCTGCGTGAACACGTCGAGGGTGACGAAGCGGCGGCGCATTCAGTGCTCGCTGTGTGGGCTCCCCTCCCCCGCGAGCGAAGCGAGTGGTGGGGAGGGGTCGGGGGTGGGGGGACTTATAGGCCAGTCCGTGAATTTCGATAGGTTTGAAAAGTACCCCCGCCCCGGAAAAGCAGCGGCTCTAGTCGATCTTCTCCGCCTCGAACACCTGCGATGGCTTCACCAGTTCCTCCTGCGCCTCGATCAGCAGGATCTCCCGCGCGCCACGCTCGGCGGTGAGTTTGAGCACCCCGAACAGCGAGGAACCGGCCTGCGCCATTGCGTCCGCGCAGGATCCGGTCCTCAGCAGATGCGCGAAGAACAAGGCCGCGATCGCGTCGCCTGCACCGTTGACCGTGATCGGCAGGTGCGGCGTGCGCAAGCGGAACCGGCCATCGCGGCCGGATGCGAGCATCTCGATATGGTCGTCCGGGGTCTCGTCGGTCTGCACCGAGGTCACCAGCAGCGTGCCGATACCGAAGGCATGCAGGAAGTCCGTCGCCGCCAGCATGCCGTCCATTGTTCCGGTGTCGAGCCCGGTGAGAATGCCGACTTCGAACTGGTTCGGGCATGCCACGTCCGCAACCCGCAGCGCGCGGGTGCGGATCAAGTCCGCGATGCCCTCGCGCACATAGATTCCGGTATCGGCGTCGCCGATCACCGGGTCGCAACAATATTGTGCCGCGGGATTGGCGTGTTTCACGCGGGTGACGGCGTCCAGGATCGCCTCGCCGGTTTCGGCGGAGCCCATGTAACCGGAGATCACGCCGTCGCAGTTCGACAGCACGCCGCGATCTTCGATGCCTTTCACCACATCGCGGATATGGGCTGCGCCGAACACCTCGCCGGTCCAGCTCCCATAGCCGGTGTGATTGGAAAACTGCACGGTATTGACCGGCCAGACCTCGACGCCGATCCGCTGCAGCGGAAACACCGCGGCGGCATTTCCGACATGGCCGTAAGCGACGTGCGACTGGATCGAGAGGAGATTCATCTTCCCTCTCCCCGCTTTAGCGGGGAGAGGGTGCCGAGAGAGCGAAGCGAACGAGGCGGGTGAGGGGATGCCATCAATAGTCTCGTTCGTTGCACTAGCCCCTCACCCGGCTCGGTCCTTGAGACCTCGCCACCCTCTCCCCGTAAGAACGGGGAGAGGGAAGAAAGCAGGTGGAGAGAGATTAACCGCCCTACTTCGCCTTGAGCGCCTGTTCGACGAACTTGTTGGTGTAGGTCTTCGACAGATCGATCTTGGCCTTCGCGACCGCTTCCGAGGACAGGCTGAACACGTCCAGCACCGCCTTGGCGCCTTTCGGGTCCATCAGGCCAGTGAGTGAGTACATCGGGATCGTGGCTTTCAGCGCATCGAGATAAAGCGCCTTGTCGGCGCCGATCAGTTCCGGCGGCATCTTCGCCATGATCTCTTCGGGCGTATTCGCGTGAATCCATTTCAGCGTGTTGACAATGGCGGTGGCCATCCCCTGCGCCAACTTCGGATTTTTCTCGATCCACTCCGCCTTGGTGTAGAGCGCGCCGCCCGGATATTCGCCGCCGAACACATCGAGCGTATCCTTTTCGGAACGCGTGTCGGACAGGATGCGCAGGTCCTTGTTACGGCCCTGCAGCTGAGTCACCGCCGGATCGAGCATCACCGCGGCATCGACCGAGCCTTGCTCCATCGCCGCGACCGCGGTCGCGCCGAGCCCGATGCCGATCACGCCGACCGAACCGGCATCGACGCCATTCTTCTTCATCAGATAGTTCAGGAAGTAATGCGTCGACGATCCCGGCGCCGAGACGCCGACCCGCTTGCCGGCGAGATCCTTGATCGAGGTGATGGTACCAGTCTGCTTTGGCGAGACCACCAGCACGAGGCCCGGATAGCGGTCATAGACCACGAAGGCCTGGAGATCCTGGCCCTTGGCGGCGAGGTTCACGCAATGATCGAAATAGCCCGACACCACGTCGGCCGAACCGCCCAGCACCGCGGTGAGCGCCTGCGAGCCGCCCTTGAAGTCCACCATCTCGACATTGACGCCGGCCTTCTCGTACTCGCCGAGCTGCTTGGCCAGCACCGTCGGCAGGTAACACAGGCAGCTCGCGCCGCCGATGGCGATGGTGACCTTGGATTGCGCGAAGGCCGCGCCCGACATCAGCGCGAGCGCGAACAGCGACGAAACCAGCCGCTGGACGATCCGAGTCGTCATGAAAATTCCTCCCGGTTGCGACGAGCGGCCTGTGCCGGCCGCGTTGGATGATGGACGATAAAACACCGCGCCGGACCTGCAAAGTCCGGCCATTGTTAATGGCATCACGTCCGCGTATCGGCGGCGACCGGGCGCCAGACCAGCAATCGCCGTTCCGCGAGGGTCACGAAGCCGTCGATCACGATCACGAACGCGGCCAGCACGAACATGCCGGCGAAGACTCCGGCGATGTCGAAAGTTCCCTCCGCCTGCAGGATCAGATAGCCGAGCCCGGCCGCAGACCCGAGATATTCGCCGACCACGGCGCCCACCACCGCGAAGCCGACCGAGGTGTGCAGCGAGGAGAACATCCAGGACAAGGCCGAGGGCCAGTAGACATGGCGCATCAATTGCCGCTCGTTCATCCCGAGCATCTTCGCATTGGCGAGCACCGTTGGGCTCACCTCGCGCACGCCCTGGTAGACGTTGAAGAACACGATGAAGAACACCAGCGTCACGCCGAGCGCCACCTTCGACCAGATGCCGAGCCCGAACCACAGCGTGAAGATCGGCGCCAGCACGATGCGCGGCAGCGCGTTGATCATCTTCACATAGGGATCGAAGATCGCGGCGATGATCGGCTGACGCGCGAACCAGAAGCCAACCAGGATGCCGCCGACCGACCCAATGACGAAGGCAAGCGTCGCCTCGGTCAGCGTGATCCACAGATGGCGCCAGATCGTGCCTTCGTAGAACCATTGCC
The DNA here is from genome assembly GCA_964641065.1 of uncultured Hyphomicrobiales bacterium. Lineage (GTDB taxonomy): Bacteria > Pseudomonadota > Alphaproteobacteria > Rhizobiales > Xanthobacteraceae > Pseudorhodoplanes. The sequence goes on from CAZXJZ010000172.1 coordinate 10,243, forward strand.
AGATGCGCGCGAACACATCGCCCGGCGTGGAGAAGAAGAACGGCGGCACCAGCGGCTTGCCGTCCGACATCGGCACGGTGGTGAGCA
>CAZXJZ010000173.1:0-10291 GCA_964641065.1 uncultured Hyphomicrobiales bacterium
CGAACTTCCCGACCCGCATCTCGTTCCAAGTGACGTCGAAGATCGACAGCCGCACCATTCTGGGCGAGCAGGGCGCCGAACAGCTGCTCGGCCAGGGCGACATGCTCTATATGGCCGGCGGCGGCCGTATCAGCCGTGTCCACGGACCATTCGTCGCGGACGACGAGGTCGAGAAGGTCGTGCGTCACCTGAAGTCGCAGGGCGTGCCGCAATATCTCGAAGAAGTGACCCGTGACGAATCCGAGGACGAGGACGGGGCGGTGTTCGATTCCACCGGGATGGGCGCGGAAAAGGACCTCTACCAGCAGGCCGTCGAGGTGGTGGTGCGCGATCGCAAGGCCTCGACCAGTTACATTCAGCGCCGGCTCCAGATCGGCTACAACCGGGCGGCGTCGCTGATGGAGCGGATGGAACAGGAAGGTGTGGTCGGGCAGCCCAATCACGCCGGAAAACGTGAAATCCTGATTGAGGAAGGCGCCAGCCGTTTCGGCTAGACTGATCAAAACCGCTGCCGCTATTGAGATTCGGCCCGGCGCCGATTAACTCGAAACCGGCCGCCAAGTCGCCACACGCCCGGATTAAAAGTCCGGCGCAATGGAGTGAAGTATGACGCGGACGCTGACCAGCCTATGCGCTCTCGTGACGGCAGGCCTGATATCGGGGTTGGCCGGCCTATCCGGTGCATCGGCGCAATCGGTTCCGCTGCCGCGGCCGGCGCCGCTTGCCAAATCCGGCACCATCAATGTGGAGCCGCTGATTGTCGCGCAGGCGCGGCCCACGCCGCCCGGCATGATCGCTCCGGCGCCCTCCCCGGTGCGGCCGAACGCGCCCGCCGGCAAGCCCGGCGAAGCCACCGCTTTCGACGGCAACCAGCGCGCGCTGGTGGACCGGATCTCGAACTATCTCTCGGGCATGCGGCAGGTGGTCGGTCGATTCGTGCAGGTCGGCCCGGACGGACGCAAGACCACCGGTGACATTTTCCTGCAGAAGCCCGGCAAGCTGCGCTTCGAATATGACGATCCGAGCCCGGTTCAGCTGATTGCCGACGGCACCTCGCTGGTGGTGCGCGACCGCAGGCTGGCGACACAGGATCTCTATCCGCTCGGCCAGACGCCGCTGCGTTTCCTGCTCGCCGACAAGGTCGATCTTCTGCGCGACACCAACGTGGTCGGCGTCTATTCCGACGATATCTTCGCCACCGTCGTGATCGAGGAACGGCAGACGCTCGGCGGCAAGCACAAGCTGATGCTGATGTTCGACGCCAAGGACCTGACGCTGAAGCAATGGACGGTCACCGATCCGCAGGGCTTCGACACCACCGTCGCGATCTACGATCTCGACATGACCAAGAAGCCCGATCCGGCGCTGTTCAAGATCAACTACGAGCGGATGCTGCAGTAATTTTCGCGCCAGTCTTCGAACCGTCACCCTGAGGTGCCGTTACGCAGTAACGGCCTCGAAGGGCGGCGGCCGTACATCCTTCGAGGCTCGCTATGCTCGCACCTCAGGATGACGGGGAAAGATCATTCATTCCTCCCGCGCCGAAATCAGTCGCGCGCCGCGCCGGAAGGTGAGCCAGCTCCACAGCCAGTTGATCGCGACCACGAAACGGTTGCGCAAGCCGATCAGAAAATAGATGTGCGCGATGCCCCAGAACCACCAGGCGAGAAAGCCGGTGAGTTCGAAGCGGCCGATCTTCACCACCGCCGCGCGCCGGCCGATCGCAGCCAGATCGCCGGCATGCTTGTAACGGAAGGGCGCCGGCGAATCGCGGCCTTCGACGCGCGCAGCGATCAGCCGCCCGACATATCCGCCCATCTGTTTCGCGGCCGGCGCGATGCCCGGCACATTCGGCACTGACGCGAGATCGCCGGTCACGAACACGTTCGGATGATCCGGCACCGACAGATCGGCGTTGACGACGATGCGGCCGGCGCGATCATGTGCCGCGCCGATCCATTGCGCCGCGGGCGAAGCCACCACGCCGGCAGCCCAGACGATGGTCGACGCATCGATGCGGCGACCGTCACCCAGGGTCACGCCATCGCGCGAGCAATCGGTCACCCGGGTATCGGCCATGACCTCGACGCCCATCCGCTCCAGCACGCCTTTGGCATAGGCTGACAGATTGTCGGGGAGCGCCGGCAGGATGCGCGGTCCCGCCTCGATCAGCAGGATGCGCGACATGCGCGGATCGATGCGGCGGAAATCCTCCGTCAGCGTTTCATGGGCGACCTCCGCCATCGCGCCGGCCATCTCGACCCCGGTCGGGCCGCCGCCGACCACGACGAAGGTGAGCAGCTTGCGGCGCGCCGCATCGTCGGCCGCCGTTTCCGCCTGTTCGAACGCCCGCAGAAAGCGGCCGCGGATATGCCGTGCGTCTTCGATGGTCTTCAGGCCGGGGGCCGCTTCCGCCCATTCGTCATGGCCGAAATAGGCATGGGTGACGCCGGAGGCGAGCACCAGATAATCGTAAGGCAGCGCCAGCGCGTCGGCCTGCACGATCTTCGCTGCAGTATCGACCGCCGTGACCTTTGCCATCACGACGCGCAGATTGCCCTGCCGGCTCAGGATGCCGCGGATCGGCCAGGCGATATCGGCCGGCGACAGGGCGGCGGTCGCGACCTGATAGAGCAGCGGCTGAAAACAATGGTGGTTCTGCCGGTCGATCAGCACGATATCCACAGGCGCCCGGGCCAGTGCGCGGGCGCATTCCAGCCCGGCAAAGCCGCCGCCGACAATGATGACGCGGGGTCGCGGCTTATCCATCCGCCAGTCCATCATCCGGGAGAACGCCCGTCCCGTTGCTGGAAATCCGGCAACACCGAGCTTATTAAGACCGCATGACGTTGAAGATCACGACCTGGAATGTCAATTCGGTGCGCTTCCGCATCGATCTGGTGGCAAAATTCATCAAGGCGGCGCGGCCGGATGTCCTCTGCCTGCAGGAAACGAAATGCCCGGACGACAAGTTTCCGCTCAAGCGATTCAAGCGGCTCGGTTACGAGCATGTCGCGATGAACGGACAGAAGGGCTATCACGGCGTGGTGGTGCTCTCGCGCCTGCCCTTCGATGAAACCAGCAAGCGCGGCTTCTGCGGCGTCAACGATTCCCGCCATGTCTCGGTCACGCTCGGCGAACGCGCGGGCCTGAAAAATCCCATCGTCGTGCATAATCTTTATGTGCCGGCCGGCGGCGATATTCCCGATCCCGAGCTCAATCCGAAGTTCAAGCACAAGCTGTCGTTTCTTGACGAGATGCGCGATTGCAGCGAGGTGCATGTTAACGGCCATGCGCGCGCAATCCTGGTCGGCGACCTCAATGTCGCGCCGCGCGAGCACGATGTCTGGAGTCACAAGCAGCTTCTGAACGTGGTGTCGCATACGCCGATCGAGACCGAGAAGCTCAACGCCGCGCAACAAGCCGGCGGCTGGGTCGATGCGATGCGCGAATTGGTGCCGGAACCGGAGAAGCTCTACACGTGGTGGAGCTATCGTTCACCGGACTGGAAGGCCGCGGACAAGGGCCGCAGGCTGGATCACATGTGGGTGTCGCCCGGGATGATGGATCGCGTCTCGGAGATTCGCATCGCCAAGGAAGCCCGCGGCTGGGCGCAACCGTCCGACCATGTGCCGGTGACGGCGACGGTCGAGGATTAGCTACTTCTCGCCGGGATCGAGACTGTAGCGGATCTCCAGTACTTCGGAGATCGACTGGCGCGCGCGATGCGCAACGTAATCGCGCAGCCGCAAGGCGGCGTTCGCATCGTCCTCGAGGATCTTGCGAAACATGCTGCGCGAAATGCGGATCACGGTGCAGTTGTCCTGCGCCGTGGCGCAGAGTGGCGTCGCATTGTCTGAGATCAGCGCGAATTCACCGAGCATCGTACCCGGACCGACGTCGATGACTTTTCCGGGCTGAGCCGGATTGCTGCTGAGCCGGAAGCGGCCGTCCTGCACCACATAAGCGCAGTCGATGCGCTCGCCCGGCCGGAACAGGATATCGTCGGGCTGGATTTCGCGGGTCTCGGCGCCGAGCGCGATCAGCCGCAGCGCCGCACGGCCAAGCGCCCGGAGCATCGGGACCTGCTCCAGCACGGCGATATCATCGTCGATGCTCACCTGCGGCGGCCTGATTGCCGCCTAGGGCACAAGCTTGTAGCCGCCCGCATCGGTGACAAGAATCGCGGGATTCGCGGCATCCTTCTCGACCTTCTGGCGAAGACGATAGACGTGCGTTTCGAGCGTGTGCGTGGTCACGCCGGAATTGTAGCCCCAGACCTCCTGCAGCAGCGTCTCGCGCGACACCGAGCGCTGGCCGGCCCTATACAGATAGCGCAGGATCGCGGTCTCCTTCTCGGTCAGCCGCACCTTGTTGCCCTTGTCGCCGGTCAGCAATTTCGAGCTGGGACGGAAGCTGTACGGCCCGATGGTGAAGACGGCGTCCTCGCTGGCCTCGTGCTGGCGCAATTGCGCGCGGATGCGCGCCAGCAGCACGGCGAAGCGGAATGGCTTGGTGACGTAATCGTTCGCGCCGGATTCCAGTCCCAGGATGGTGTCGGAATCGGTGTCATGCCCGGTCAGCATGATGATCGGCGCCTTGAAGCCGCTCTTGCGCAGAACCCGGACCGCTTCGCGGCCGTCCATGTCGGGCAGGCCGACATCCATGATGATCAGGTCGATCTGGCCATCCTTGGCCGCCTGGATGCCCTTGGCGGCACTGTCCTGCGACTGCGCTTCGAATTCCTCGTGCAGCGCAAGCTGCTCCACCAGGGTGTCGCGCAGCTCGGCGTCGTCGTCGACAATCAGCAGTTTTCTGGCATTCGACATATAAGTGGCCCCCCAAGGGCCCAGAGATTACCGATTTATGGCGAAATAGGGCATTGGAGATTGCAGGAGCAAGCGGGACTTGCGTATTTGGTATCCGCAATCGAGCCACGCCCTGTTTACCATGCCGCCCCGGACCCTTGTCCATATCCATGTCCAGAGCCGATCTGGAAGCAAAACGCGAGGCATTTTGAGGGCCGGGGGCCTATTTTTCCCGGTTGCGCTGGGTCGCGGGGGCATTCTGGCCAACAAGCGCGAGGGGGATGGCGGAACACCCCGGGGCCGGTTCCGCCTGAAACGGCTGTGGTGGCGGGCCGACCGAATCACCCGGCCGCGGACCGGCCTGCCCGTCCGACCGATCGGTCCGTCCGACGCCTGGAGCGAGGATCCGTCTGACCGCCGTTACAACCGGCCGGTCCACCGACGCGCCGGGGAGCCGGGGGACCGGCTGATGCGGGACGATGGCCTGTACGACCTGATCGTCGAAATCGATCATAACGACCGGCCCCGCATCGCCGGACGCGGCAGCGCCGTCTTTATCCATGTCGCTCGCGCGGGTTTCGCGCCGACCGCCGGCTGCATCGCGCTCCGCCGCAACGACCTGCTGCGGTTGCTGGAGCGGCTCTCGCCGCGGACCTGGATTCATATCTCTTAAAGGCGCAGCCCCGCTTTGCCGCGACCGATTAGCAGAACGGCAACGGAGAATCCGACGAGTTCCCATTTGTTAACGGGTTGACGACGCTGCTCGCGCAGGATGCCGATGACGGGGTTCTTACCAGCGGTTGTACATGCCTGCCATCGACGCACCGGGCCAGTCAGGGCCCATTGACGAGGATCGCGAGATCATCGGCCGCGTGCTTTCGGTCAGTGGATCGAACGCCACGATCCAGCTCGCCGGAACGGTCGGCCGCGATGCGGCGCGAACCACCGTCGGCAAGTTCATCGGCATCGTCAGCGGCGAGGGCGTGATCATCGGCATGGTCACCCACATTTCCGAACAGGCGAGCGTCCGCGGTGCGGGCACCGCGCAGATCGATCTGTTCGGAGAGATGCGAGACCATGACGGGCGCCCGAGTTTCTCGCGCGGCATTACCGATTATCCCGCCATCGGTGAACCGGCGCTGCTGATGAGCAACGAAGAGCTGCGGCTGATCTACGGAAATACGGTCAATCCCGCGCATGTCGGCAAGCTGCGCCAGGATCCGACGATTGAAGCGCTGGTCGATGTCGACGAATTACTCAACAAGCATTTCGCCATCCTCGGCACAACCGGTGTCGGCAAGTCGAGCGGCGTCGCCATCATTCTGCGGCAGATCCTCGAGGCGCGGCCGGACATGCGTATCTTTCTGGTCGATCCGCATAACGAGTACGGACGCTGCTTCGGCGACAAGGCGCAGGTCCTGAACCCGCGCAATCTGCGCCTGCCGTTCTGGCTGTTCAATTTCGAGGAAACCGTCGATGCCTTCTTCGGAGCACGGCCCGGTGTGCCCGAAGAGGTCGAGATTCTGGCCGAGGTGATCCCGATCGCCAAGGGCGCCTACCTGCAATATCGCAACGCCGCCGACCGATCGCTGGTCAAGAAGCGCGATCCGAAAAGCTCCGGCTTCACCGCCGACACACCGGCACCCTACCGGCTCGAAGATCTGCTCGCTCTGATCGACGAGCGCATGGGCAAGCTCGAAAACCGGTCGTCGCGCGCATACCATTTCAGGCTGATGCAGCGGATCCAGACCTTCCGCAACAATCCGCGCTACGCCTTCATGTTCGAGAACGCCAATGTCGGCGGCGACACCATGGCGGAGATCATCTCGACGCTGTTTCGTCTGCCGGCAAACGGTCAGCCGGTGACGGTGATGCAGCTCGCCGGATTTCCGGCGGAAGTGGTCGATTCGGTGGTGTCGGTGCTGTGCCGCATGGCCTTCGATTTCGGCCTCTGGAGCGATGGCGTGGCGCCGCTTCTGTTCATCTGCGAGGAGGCGCATCGCTATGCCTCGTCGGCGGAAGCGAGAACCGGGTTTGGGCCGACGCGCCGCGCGTTGTCGCGCATCGCCAAGGAAGGCCGCAAATACGGTGTCTATCTCGGACTGGTCACACAGCGCCCGTATGAAATTGATCCCAACATCATCTCCCAGTGCAACACCATGTTCGTGATGCGTCTGTCCAATGACCGCGATCAGGCGCTGATCCGCTCGGCGATTTCCGACGCTGCGTCTAGCCTGCTGACCTTCGTGCCCTCGCTTGGCACCGGCGAAGCCTTCGTGTTTGGCTCGGCGGTGGCGCTGCCGATGCAGATGACGTTCAGCAGGCTTCCAGAATCGGCACGACCTTCCAGCGATGTCGGAAACGGCGCGCGCGGGCGTGGCGATGCCGGTCTCGATCTGATTGCGTCGGTGGTCGATCGGTGGCGCAGCGCGACCATGAGTCAGCGGCTCTCTGACGACGAGGGTTACGACTCCGGCTTTACGCACGAAGAATCGCCATCGATGCAACCGGTCTTCGCGGCTGATAGCCTCGATCCGCAACGCTCGCGGATTCTCAAGCAGCCGCTCGGCGCGGCGCCGGATTTCGCGGGCGCTCCCAGACTCCGGCGGTAGCGCGAAGAATTGGCGGCAAGAGCGCCAGGCCTGGTTCGCGTCAGGGCTTCGGCCGTCCACCGAAGATCGCGCTTCCGACCCGCACATGGGTGGCGCCGAACTGGATTGCGGTCGCGAAGTCCGCACTCATGCCCATCGACAGCAGCTTGAGCCCATTACGCGCGGCGATATTGGCGGTGAGCGCAAAGTGCGGCGCCGGCGCCTCGTCGAAGGGCGGAATGCACATCAGCCCGGAAATCGTCAGGCCATGCGTGTCCCGGCAATCGCGCAGGAAGCCGTCCGCCTCTTCCGGCAGGATGCCGGCCTTCTGCGGCTCGGCGCCGGTATTGATCTCGACGAAAAGCTGCGGTGCCCGCCCCTGCTTGCCGATTTCCTTCGCCAGCGCCTCGCAGATGCTCGGCCGGTCGACCGAATGGATGGCGTCGAACAGCGCCACCGCTTCCTTCGCCTTGTTGGATTGCAGCGGCCCGATGAGGTGAAGCGACAGCCCGTGATGGCGCGCCCGGATTTCGGGCCATTTGGCCTTGGTCTCCTGCACCCGGTTTTCGCCGAACACCCGCTGACCGGCCGCAATCGCGGCTTCGATGGCATCGGCACCGAAGGTCTTGGACACCGCGATCAGCGTCACCCCGGCCGGGTCCCGCTTCGCCTCGCGGCAGGCGCGGGCGATCTCGGCCTGCACGGCCGCGAGGGCTGCGGCGACGTCTTGGGTTTCGGCCTGGCTGTGCGGGGCGGGGTCTGCCATGGCGGTGCACTAACGGCGGCGCAGGTGCGCTGCAAGCGATAAAGCCCGGTGCCGTTGACCGGAAAAGCCCTTTCGTGGCAGGTCCGACGGGGAATGGACGCGATCCATGGCGTCGATTTTACCGCCCCATTTCGGAAAGAAGGGGCGCGAGGAGCCAATCATGGCGGATTCCGGCCGCATCGCAATCGATCCCGCAATGCTCGGTGGCAAACCCCACATTCGCGGCACCAGATTGTCCGTCGACTTCGTGATCGGCCTGATGGCCGAGGGATGGACCGAGACCGACATCTTGCGGGAGTACGAAGGACTTTCTCGCGAGGACATCTCCGCCTGTCTCGCCTATGCACGGGACGTATTGAGACTCGAAACGATCCATCCGAGTGCCGCATGAGATGCGCTTTCTTGCCGATGAGAATTTTCCTGGCTCCGCGGTGAGAAGCCTGTCAGCGGCCAACCACGATGTTGTATGGGTGCGGACGGAACGGCCCGGGAGTTCGGACCAGTCCGTCCTGGCCTGGGCCGCACGCGAGAAGCGGATCGTGCTGACCTTTGACAAGGATTTTGGAGAACTTGCCTACCGGTCCGGATTGCCGGCTTCGTCTGGCATCATCCTGTTCCGGATCGCAATGCCTTCGGCATCGGACGCGGGAGAAAGGCTTGCAGCGCGTGTCGCGGAGCGAAGCGATTGGGCAGGGCATTTCTCCGTCATCGAGCCTGCGCGCGTTCGTATGCGTCCGCTTGCCGAGAAGTAGAAATTGATATCCATATCCAACGCACGTCCGAGAAGATCGAACCGTCAATGAAATCCGACCGCTACAACGCCCGCGACGCCGAGCCGCGCTGGCAGAAGACCTGGGACAATCAGGCCATCTTCGCCACGAAGAACGACGATCCGCGCCCGAAATACTACGTGCTGGAGATGTTCCCCTATCCGTCGGGGCGCATCCATATGGGCCACGTCCGCAACTACACGATGGGCGACGTGGTGGCGCGCTACAAGCGCGCGCGCGGCTTCTCGGTACTGCACCCGATGGGATGGGACGCCTTCGGCATGCCGGCGGAAAACGCGGCGATGGAGCGCAAGGTCCATCCCAAGGCCTGGACCTACCAGAACATCGCGCAGATGAAGGCGCAGCTGCAATCGATGGGATTGTCGCTGGACTGGGCGCGCGAGATCGCGACCTGCGATCCGGATTACTACAAGCATCAGCAGGCGATGTTCCTCGACTTCCTCGCGGCGGGGCTGGTCGAGCGCAAGCAGTCGAAGGTGAACTGGGATCCGGTCGACAACACCGTGCTCGCCAACGAGCAGGTGATCGACGGCCGCGGCTGGCGATCCGGCGCACTGGTCGAACAGCGCGAGCTGACGCAATGGTTCTTCACCATCAGCAATTACGCGCAGGACCTGCTCGACGCGATCGACACGCTCGACCGCTGGCCGGAGAAGGTGCGCATAATGCAGCGCAACTGGATCGGCCGCTCGGAAGGGCTGTTCATCCGCTTCGCGCTGGATGCGAAGACGACGCCATCGGGTGAAAGCGAACTTGACGTGTTCACGACGCGGCCCGACACCTTGTTCGGCGCGAAGTTCATGGCGATCGCGCCGGATCATCCGCTGGCGAAAGCCGCGGCGGCGAAGAACGCCGCGCTTGCGGCCTTCATCGAGGAATGCAAACGGCGCGGCACCTCGCAGGCCGAGATCGACACCGCGGAAAAGATGGGGTTCGACACCGGGATCAAGGCGATCCATCCGCTCGATCCGACATGGCAATTGCCGGTCTATGTCGCGAACTTCATCCTGATGGATTACGGCACCGGCGCGATCTTCGGCTGCCCGGCGCACGACCAGCGCGACCTCGATTTCGTCAACAAGTACGGGCTCGGCAACGTGCCGGTGGTGTGCCCGCCCGGACAGGATCCTGCGACGTTTATCATCACCGATACGGCCTATGACGGCGACGGCACGCTGATTAATTCGCGTTTCCTCAACGGGCTCTCGATTGCCGACGCAAAGGAAAAGGTCGCGCGCCGGCTGGAAAGCGAGCTGCGCAATGGCAAGGCCGTTGCACAGCGCCAGGTCAATTTCCGGCTGCGCGACTGGGGCATTTCGCGCCAGCGCTACTGGG
>CAZXJZ010000174.1:0-10229 GCA_964641065.1 uncultured Hyphomicrobiales bacterium
GGAACAGCGTGGTCTTGCCGGCGCCGTTCGGACCGATCACGCCGACGATGCCGCCCGGCGGCAGCTTGAAGGTGAGATCGTCGATCAGCAGATTGTCGCCGAAGCCCTTGGTCAGGCCCTCGAAATCGATGACATTATTGCCGAGCCGTTCGGCCACCGGAATGATGATCTGCGCGGTCTGGGTCTGCTTTTCGCCGGCCTTCTTGAGCAGGTCTTCGTAGCGCTGGTAGCGCGCCTTGGATTTGGCCTGACGCGCCTTGGGCGAGGCGGAAATCCACTCCTGTTCGGCGGCGAGCGTGCGCTGGCGCGATTCTTCCTCGCGGCCTTCCTGCGCCAGCCGCTTCTGCTTCTGGCCGAGCCAGGAGGTGTAATTGCCCTGATAGGGAATGCCCTTGCCGCGGTCGAGTTCGAGGATCCAGCTCGTCACGTTGTCGAGGAAATAGCGGTCATGGGTCACGATCAGGATCGCGCCGGGATAATCGCGCAGATGGCCTTCCAGCCACGCCACCGATTCCGCATCGAGATGGTTGGTCGGTTCGTCGAGCAGCAGCAATTCGGGCGCATCCAGCAGCAGCTTGCAAAGCGCCACGCGGCGCCGCTCACCGCCGGACAGCTTCGACACATCGGCGTCGTCGGGCGGGCAGCGCAAAGCCTCCATCGCCTGATCGACTTTGGAATCAAGATCCCACAGCCCTTGTGCCTCGATCTGATCCTGCAAGGCGGTCATCTCGTCGGCAGTCTCGTCGGAATAATTCATCGCCAGTTCGTTGTAACGGTCGAGGATCGCCTTCTGCTTGGCGACGCCTTCCATCACATTCTCGCGGACGCTCTTGTCCGGATCGAGCTGCGGTTCCTGCGGCAGGTAGCCGACCCGGGCGCCCTGCGCGACCCAGGCCTCGCCGGAATACTCCGTGTCGATGCCGGCCATGATGCGCAGCAGGGTCGATTTGCCGGCGCCGTTGACGCCCAGCACGCCGATCTTGGCATCGGGATAGAATTGCAGGTGGATGTTTTCGAGGACCTTGCGGTTGCCCGGATAGGCCTTGGTCAGCCCCTGCATGAAATAGACGAATTGGCGGCCGTTCATCGCGCGTCTCTCAGCCCTTCAGGCAAATCCGCGTCGGCTGCGCGTACGCGCCGGACAGGCGGGATGTGATGGAAATGCGGGCCTTAAGTAGCGGTGCGCCGGGGAAAGGGCAAGGCGGGGTTCCGATTCCCGTCGCCCGAACAAACGCCCCGGGCGGTTTCCCGAAGACGCCGGAAAGCGCGAAATGCGTGCCAGGCATACGCCTGCGCCGAAATCGGGGGACTCTGCGCGTTGACGGCAAAACCGGGCGAACCGAGGATGGCCGGCCGGAGCCAGGAGGGGTCATGACGTTCGGGCTGTCGATCGAGGCCTTCACCGTACTGCATGTGGTCATCAGCATGCTTGCCATCTTTGCCGGCTTTATTGTGGTGGGCGGTCTGTTCGCGAGTGCGCCGCTGCCGGGTTGGACCGCGTTCTTTCTGCTAATGACGATCCTGACATCGGTGACCGGGTTCCTGTTCCCGTTCAAGACCGTGACGCCGGCGATCGTGGTCGGCGTCATCGCGTCGCTGATTCTGATCGTGGCGCTGGTCGCGCTTTACAGGCACCGGCTCGCCGGACGCTGGCGGGCCGTCTATGTCGCTGGCGCCATTGCGTCGCTCTACCTGAATGTCTTTGTCTTCATTGCGCAGAGCTTCCAGAAGGTGAGCTTCGTCCACCCGTACGCGCCGACCGGTGCGGAGCCGCCGTTTCTGATCTCGCAGGGTTTGACACTGGTTGCTTTCGTCATTCTGGGCGTGATGGCGGCGCGGCGCTTTCACCCGGCGCGGCTTGCGATGTAGCCGGCGCTGCTCTCTCCCCGGTTTACGGGGAGAGAGAGCCGAATGAGAACCCGCAACAGAGGGGACGAAATCGCGAACCGGGCGCGCCTTGCCGAACTCCGCGCGCTATTGCCCGTCGCGATTGGGGCTGCCGAGCACATGCGACTTCGGCGGCATCATCACGTTGTCGAAGGTCTGGGTGAACATCGGCGCGGCGAAGAAGGCGACCGCACGCAGCGTTGTCTTGCCGGTATTGGCGAGATCGTGACGCACCGGGGTAGGCAGCACGAACACGCTGCCCGGCTCGACCTTGTGAACGGTGCCGTCCTCCATATGCAATTCGCCGGTGCCCTCGATGATATACTGCGTTTCTTCGGTGGCGTCGGTGTGCCAGCCGAGACGCTCGCCCGGCTCGATCTCGTAGACGATTGTCGAGGACTGGGTTGATCCGTGCCCGCCGCAGGCGGCGAATGCTCCCGCCCATCTGACGGAGGGATCTTCCTCTCCCCACACCTTGGTGCGCGGTAATGCGTTGGAAGCGACGACGATGTCCATGATGTACGTTCCCGTATAGCCCAAAAACGGCAACGCAGTCTCCGCACCGTCCGTGTGGTTTCCGTCAGCGCGGGCGTTAAACTGAAAAACAAAGTCGCGATGAATTGCGCGATTTTCAAATGGGGGCGGTTGCCGGTGCGTGAGCGGGCTACTTCACAGGCACGACATCGCTGGCGCCCTTCGCACCCATATAGACCGCGATCAGGCGCATCGGCTGCGTGCCGGTATTCTCGCCGAAATGGGCGACATCCATCGCTTCCATCAGGGCGTCGCCCGCACGATAAGTGCGTTTGCCTTTTGCGCCGTAATCGACGGTGATCTCGCCTTCGAGGATATAGGCGAACATCGGCACCCCATGCTTGTGAACCACGGTTCGGGCGCCGGGCGCGAGCGTGACGATCGAGCCGGTTACATGGGCAGGCCCCGAGGTCGGATATCGGATCGGCTCGCCGACGACGGTCGTGCCGGTCGAGAGCAGCGGTGCCGCGGGATAGCCTTTCGGCGGCACGCTGTGTGGTTTTGTCTGCGGCGTCGCGTCCTGCGCGAAAGCGAAATGTGAAGGGAGAGCCAATGCCATTGCCATCAAACCTGCGATTAGCAAACGATCAACCATGAGCGAATTCCTCGGAAGCGCGGCGATCGGATCATGCATGACAGTAATCCGTTAAGATTCGCGCCGAACGGAAAACAGAGGACGCGATTCGTTCTTTGAGAACAAACCGGAACGAAGCAACGTGATGCGCCTAGGCGCAGGCCTAAGGCTGGATCTGCACGAAGCCGTCCTGGACGAGTTGGACGATCCGGAAATTTGCGCCGCTATTCACCGCGATGCCGGGCAGGAAATCGGCATTCACCCATTTGTTGTCACGCGCGGTCTGACCACAAACCTCAAACCGCACCCCGCCCGCCTGAAGCGCGGCGATCTGTTTCGCATACGGATTGCCAGCTGTGGTGCCGCTGACGCGGTTATAGGCCGCGTCGTTCAGCGACCAGAGGCCGGCATCTCCGTGAAAGATCGCGATCACCTGCCAGACCGTTTTGTCGGCGGTGAATTGCTCCTGCAGGATTCGGGCATAGAGCAGACCGAACGGCTCTTTGCCCGCATAGGCGAGATGGTCGAGATTGAGGACGACCTTGGCCTCCTTCAACCGAACCTCGATGTCGATCTTGAGTTGAGGCGCGCTGTCCTGGGCGGGCAGGGGAGCGCAAAAAACGACCAGCCATACTGCGCAGGCGACGAGCCCCTTCGCGATCCTTTTCATCGCGTGCATGGCGTCAGGCCTTGCTGTCTTCCACGTCGGTCTCGGGCCGGTCGCTGCCGGAGGCGGTTTCGGTGTGCCAGACGCCCTTTTCGTCCTCCCACTCGATGACCTCGGTGCTGCCGGGAGTCCGCTGTTCGCGCGCCGCAAGCTTGGCGGCGGCCAGCGCCTTGTCGTGGCTCGGGAACGGTTCGGAGAAAACGTCGCCGACCTTGTAGGCCCAGCCGCCGTCATGCTGGACGATGCGATACGTCACGTGCGTCATGAAAACCTCGATTGCCATGTGAATCGGCCGCAGCATCTCAGATCGGAAGCGCCGGCGAAAGCGGGAACCGAGGCCGGGTGCCGCTTACGCGGCCGGCGATGGAGCGCTACAGTCAGGCCCCGGAGAATGAGGAGGTTCCCGCGATGTGCCGCAACATCAAGACGCTGTTCAATTTCGAGCCGCCGGCGACCGAGGACGAAATCCGTGCCTCGGCGCTGCAATTCGTGCGCAAGTTGTCGGGCTTCAACACGCCCTCGCAGGCCAATGCGGCGGCTTTCAACGCGGCGGTTGAAGACGTCGCGGCGGCGGCACGCAGGCTGCTGACGTCGCTGCACACGCATGCGCCGGCCCGCGATCGTGAGATCGAGGCGGAGAAGGCGCGGGAGCGGTCGAGGGCTCGGTTCGGCTGAGCGCGTCGCCTCATTCGTCCGCTCGCGCGGTCCTGAGGGGCGCGCGTTTGCGATGGATCAAGTCGGCTGCCGTGCGGCTCAGCTAGTCGGATGGCCGCAACCGGAAGAACCCACCTGCCATGAACCATCATCATCGCAAAACGCTCCATGCGCTGTTCGCGCATCCTGTCAGCGCCAATATCGACTTCAAGAAAGTCGTGCATGTGTTCGAAGAGCTTGGCGCTGAAATCGAGAACAGCGCCGGCAATCGCGTGAAGGTGAAGCTGAACGATCACTCCGCGGCCTTCACCCATGCGCAGCACAGCCTACCCAAGGAGGAAGTCATCCAGCTCAAGAAATTCCTCGAGCAATGCGGGGTCACGCCGGACCAATATCCGCTGTGACCGGAGCTTGAGACTGGCGCCGTCTTTAGCCGTGCGGCTTCCGCGCGGTGAGGTTGATCGTCGCCGACATGCCGGCATGGCCCGCGCCTTCGCGCATTTCGCGCTCTTCTTCAGCGATCTGGACGTCATCGAAATCGCCGAAGGCGTCCTCGAGCATCGCGCGCATATAAAGATGCTCGATCTGCTTCGGCCCGCCGGTGCCGTATTGCAATTGCTTCGGCGCATAGCCCTCGATGATGAGCAAGCCGCCGGGCTTCAGTGCGCGGCGCATGCCGGCCCATTTCAGCGGACGTTCGGCCGGCGTCGAGAATTGGGTGAAGATTTCCGCCACCACGTCGAACGTGGCCGCGGGATAGTCCCATCTATGCGCGTCGCCCTCAATCAGGGTGATTGAAACACCGCGCTCGGCAGCGAGCGCTGCGGCTTTCTTTTGCGCGGAGGGGGAAAAATCCACCGAGGTGACGGCAAGTCCCTGTTCGGCGAGCCAGACGCCATTCCGCCCCTCGCCATCGGCGACCGCGAGCGCCTTGCCGGATGACGGCAACAGCGGCTTGCAGCGGACAAGGAAATCGTTCGGCGCCTTGCCGAACTCGTATTCGGGCTTGGCGAAGCGGGTTTCCCAACGGGTGTATTCGGGCGACTGGGTCATGGCTGTACTCGTCCCTAGCTTTCCCGGACATTACCCCTGCACGGGCTTCGCGACCGCCGCATGGATTGACTCGCAATGGCGCACCAGATTGCCATGTGCGAGCACGAATTGCTTCAGCGGCGTGTCGATATCATAGAAATAGATATTGGCAATGAAGCCGTAGATGGCCGCGTCGATGCTGGTCGGCCTTCCGCCGTGCATGTAACCGCTCGCAGGTACGAGCCGCGCCAGCACGCCGAGATCGGCGAGGCCCCGCGCCATGGCCGCGTCGGGCGGATAACGGCCGATGCCCTGGAAATAATAGCGCTGGTGGTTGAACTCTTTCGCGTTGCGTAGTGCATCCTCGGTCAGCACCGGGTGCTCGCGGATGAGCGCATCGCGAAACGAGGTCCAGTAGCGCTCATCCTTCCAGCGCGAATAGGACATGACCCAGTACAGGTCGTCGAGCATGCGCGTGACCATCAGGTTGGTATCAAGCTGCGCCTGAGTCAGGTCGCGGTCGAGCGGGACGCCGTATTTCCCGGTGACATGGGCGATGATCGCTTCACTGTCGCCGATCGCTTCGCCGTCGTCCTCTATATAGGGAAGCTGCGCGCGCGGTGCGGCCGAGGCGTCGAAGATATGCTCATGCCGAAACGGCACGCCCGCAAGCTTGAGAAAGGCGAAGACCTTCAATCCGTAAGCGTTGTTATCGGCGACGCCGAACAGGGTCGGATAGGAATAGAGCGTGAGCATGGATGCTTTCGGGCCGCGGCGGGACCACGCCAACATACTTTGTTAACCATGTCAGCGAAAGCCGCTCGCCCGCACGGGCTCCCGGGCGAAATCGCCTTGCACCAAGCCGGCCTTTCATGGCGACGAATCGGGGCCCCCGATTCGTTCTCCGCGAACAGACGCGAACTGTGTGTCATTCTGGGGCGAGAGTACGAAAAGACGAACATACCGCGAGGCTGCGCGGTTTGAGATTGCGCTGCAGCTATTCGCTCCGACCGATGGCCGGCAGCGATTGTTATCTGCATCGAAACAGCCTACAGGGTCGGCAGGAGCCAACGCGCGGCCAACAAGCCGGCAGCCGGGCAGAACTCACCAAATCACGAAAGACGATGCGAATGCGGTACGTTTTGGCAGCAGCCTGTCTGGCGCTTTGTTCACTCGCAACGCCAGCGATGTCGCAGTCGCCGGATCCGAACTTCTATTACAAGCTCACGACGCAGTTTCGCGGGCCCGAGATGCCGATGGACGTGTTCAACGGCGGGTCACGGAACAATCAGGCGCGACTCGACCGCGACCAGGACGTGTCCGGCCAGAATTGGCGCTTCGTACCGGCCGGCGACGGATCCTTCCGTCTGACCACCGAGTTTCGCGGCCCGCGCATGTGTCTCGATATCAATCCGCCGACCAATCGTCCGGAGTTGAGGTCCTGCGGAGATTTCACTGGCCAATTCTGGCAGGTTGTGCCGTCGCGCGATGGCGTGCGGCTCACCACCGCGTTCCGCGGGCCGCGCATGTGCCTCGATATTGATCCCGACAGCAACCAGCCCGAGCTGCGCCCTTGCGGCAACTTCTCGGGCCAGTTCTGGACGCTCACGCGCACCGAACGCCGGACGCGGTAGCGGCGGCGGGCTTTCGCGCGCACGCGCAATCCGTGCATTGACGTACGCGTGCAGGGAACACTGGCCGAGGCGTCATTCTCGTTCGCTCGGAATGTTGCCCGTTTGGTGGAGGGCGGATTACGCTGCCGATCATGAGCTATGAGAAGCCCAGCGTGACGGCCGATTGCGTGGTATTCGACGGGCTTGCCCGGCTGCTGCTGATCAGCCGTCGCCATCCGCCGTTCGAAGGCCAGTTCGCACTGCCCGGCGGCTTCGTCGATCCCGGCGAGACCACGGAGGTTGCCGCGCGGCGCGAGCTGTTTGAGGAGACCGGGTTGACGGCGCGCGATCTGCGGCTCGTCGGTGTCTATTCGAAACCCGGCCGCGATCCTCGCGGCTGGACGATCAGCATCGCGTATCTCGTGACGGCCTTCGACGGTGAAGCTCAGGCAGGGGATGACGCTGCCGAGATCTCGTTCCGTGCGGATTGGCGCGAACTCGTGCTTGCCTTCGACCATCAGGAGATTGTCGGCGACGCAGTGAAGCTGCTTACGACTTAGCGCTGCATTGGCTTATTCTTCGGGCACTAGTGGCGCAGTAACGATCTCTTCAGCTTTGATGCGTGTCCCGATTCGCTGTCCCGATTCGTTCTTTGCGAACAGATGCGAACCTTGTGCCGATGTGAAACGGTCACGCCACCTTGCGATGGCAATGCGTGGGCGCAGCCCGCGTCGCGTGAAGGCATGATAGCGCAGGCCCCTGCGAACGGACGAGTTCAGATCATCCGTGACCTGCGAGAGTCGGTGCGCTTGCTCTTCCGTATCGGACGTAACGCGAGCGAAGTAACGCTCTCTTCAGCTTTGATGCGTGCTCGGATTCGCCGTCCCGATTCGTTCTTTGCGAACAAACGCGAACCTTGTGCCGTTATGACGCAAACGATGCTGGCGTCCGCGCTTCACACCCGACCGCCGCGATTATAGCTCTCGACCAGCTGATTATAGTCGCGCATCAGCCGCTGCGGCGAACCCTCGACCATCCAGCCGCTGCCGGCGTTGAGCATCATCCTGTCGCCCTGGCTGTAGGGGACCTTGTCGCGGATGCGGCGCATCAGTTGCTTCGCCGTGACCAGATACGATTTGGCATTGTTGATGAAGAACGAGCCGATCTTGGCGTCGCTGTCGGCCACGAGCTTTTCGGTCGACTTCACCAGCGCCTCGTAATCGTTCACGGCCTGCGTCATCGCGGCCACATTGGGCTTGTCCGTTTCCATGCTGCGCAGCACGCGCTTGGCGGCGATCATCACAGCCTCGACATGATAGCGTGCAGTCTTGCCCTCGCTTTGCTCGATCGCAGCAAGGCGTTCGGCCGCGCGCCTGTCGTTGATGCTCTCGACGCCAGCGCGCAGCGCCTTGTCGGCACTGGCAAACGCATCCCACGCGGCGACGAGGCGCGGATGCAACGCGCGGCCCTTGGCCATCCTGTCGTCCTTGTAGTCCTCCTGCTTGTAATAGTCGTCGGCCTCCTTCAGCAGCGGCTCGAGCTTGCTGACAGCGTCGGCATAGGCCGCCGCTGCGGCTTCGAGTTCGGCGTCGCGCGGTTCCAGCGCATTGGCTGTCTCGACGTTCTTGCGGCAATCGGACGTGTCGTAGATCGTGTAGGTGCCGTAGATGATGCGCTCCTTGCCGGTCGGCCCGTTCTTGCCGACCCAGCTGAAATAGCGCCGCCGTGAATCGTAGGAGCGCTCCGACAGCCGGTTGATGCATCCGACATAGGCGTTGAGTTTTTCGGTGAGCGAGGGCGGGTCGCTGGCGGGCGGTGGGGTTTGGGCGGTGGCCGGATCGGCTGAGAGTGTCGCGATCAATGCGGCGCTGGCAAGCGTGAGAGTATGAAACGAGGTCATGACATATCGTCCGTTTCGTCACCAGATATTGTCTCGTCGCCGAACAAGATGATGCGGTAGCGGCAGAGGCCCAAGACTAGAGCGTCCGGATCGCTATGCCCGTAGAATCGTCTCCATGGGCTTTCCCTTACGAGTTCGTCGATCGGTTTGTCCGAGTACTGGATTTCCTGCATCGGCGGTTGCTTGATGTCTTCCACGCGTATGCCGCGAATGACACCCTTGATCAGCGACCGCGATGCGTTCAGTTGCGGGGCCTCGGCAGTGAATGTCTCGATGTCAGTCTGCATCTTCAGCTGCGCTTCCGATGTTTTTCATGCGTCTGCTCAAATGCCGGTGTCGGCATCCTGCGATGGACTATTTCAATGCAAGAACCACGGGACCGGCCACCGCATCGGTGACGCCACGTCCGCCGCCGAGATCTTCCAGTGCGTCGCGAAATGAATCGAGCGTCTTGATCATGTTGGGCCGCGCCGCGGCGAGCGCGTCCATGTCGGTCCATTCGGCGATGATGCAGTAGCCGCGGTCACCGGTCTCAATGATGCTGGCGTGGCGCAATCCTGGCCACTCGTTATGGATGTTTCGGTGCGCGTCGAGGAAAGCCTGCTCTCGTCCTGCTTTCACCTTGAAACGCACGGCATTGAAGGCGGTCATGGTGTCCTCCGTACGGGTGCGGATTGCGTTAGCCTAATGCTCCGTGCGTGCAAAGAAAAGGCGGGTCATGCCGAGGCATGACCCGCCTTTTGGGCCGAGCCTAAAACCCGAGCTTAGAGCGCCCTGTTGCTCTCCTTCACCAGCGCCGCATTCTTCGCCGTGTGGGTAGCTTCCGAATCCAGAGCGGTGGTGTGCGGCGCCTTGACCTTGTCCGCATTGATGTAGACCTGTCCGCCCATGGCGTTGAACTTCTCGGACATTTCCTTCATGCCGGTCTGGGCGGCGTCGAGCCCGAGTGCGGTCTTCTCGTTATCGCCGAGGCTCGCCGCATAATCGCGCACGTCCTGCGTGATCTTCATCGAGCAGAATTTCGGCCCGCACATCGAGCAGAAATGCGCGACCTTGTGTGCCTCTTTCGGCAGCGTTTCGTCGTGGTAGGTGCGCGCGGTATCCGGGTCGAGGCCGAGATTGAACTGGTCCTCCCAGCGGAAGTCGAAGCGTGCGCGTGAGACCGCATCGTCGCGGAGCTGCGCCGCCGGGTGGCCCTTGGCGAGATCGGCGGCGTGGGCTGCGATCTTGTAGGTGATCACGCCAACTTTCACGTCGTCGCGGTTCGGCAGGCCGAGATGCTCCTTCGGCGTCACGTAGCAGAGCATGGCGCAGCCGAACCAGCCGATCATGGCGGCGCCGATGCCCGAGGTGATGTGGTCGTAGCCC
>CAZXJZ010000175.1:0-10209 GCA_964641065.1 uncultured Hyphomicrobiales bacterium
CGAAATTGACCTTGCGGCCCTCTTCGGCGGGAGCAAGCAACACGCCCCAGCGATAGTCCGGCATCTTCACGTAGTCGAACTTGGCCCAGCCTTTCGGATCGACCGAGACCGCGGTGCGCAGATAGACCAGCGATTGCTGGAAGCCTTCCGGGCCCATGTCCTGCCACCAGCTCAGATAGCCGGGATGCCAGGTCTCGAGCGCTTTCAGGACACGCGCGTCCTCGGTGAGCCCGACATTGTTGGGGATGCGGGTCGAGTAGTCGACATTCATGAAGTTCATGGGACGCTCCTCTGATTTTTTGCTACACGCGCCGCGTATCGAACACCGGCTTCTGGCCGCTGCCGTAACGGCGCAACGCGCCTTCCTCGCCAACTGCGTTCGGCCGCTGGAAGATCCAGTTCTGCCACGCGGTCAGGCGCGCAAAGATTTTCGATTCCATCGTCTCCGGACCGCCGAAGCGGAGATTGGCTTCGAGTCCGGTGAGACCGTCGGGCGAGAAGCTCGCGCGCTCTTCCAGGAAGATGCGGATCTCGTCCTCCCAGTCGATGTCGTCATAGGCGAAGGTGACGAGGCCAAGCTTCTCGGCCTCTTCCGCGTCCAGCATCGTACCGATCGCGGCCCTGGCCTTGTCGAGCGAGGCCTGGTCGTCGAGGAAGCGGCTCTCCAGACGGCTGATGCCGTTCGGCATCGGATAGGGGCCGAAATTGGCTTCGCTCAGCGCGATCGCGGCGGGCGGGCGGTTGCCGCCATTGAGCTGACCGATCAGCATGTAGGAGCGGTCGCAGGCGAACGGAATTTCCGCCAGCGTGCCGGCAAAGCAGGACCCCGGCTCGATGATCGCGACCAGCGAACGCGAGGTCAGATCGACGCGCTTCAGCACGCGCTTCCAATAGAGGCGGATTTCGCGGGCGAGCCAGTTCGACTGGTTGTCGGCGAGGAAGGCGTCATAGGCGAGAACCTGCGCCGGATCACCTTCCGACTTGAAAACGATCACGGCGATGTCGCCTTCATTGGTGCGCAGATCGAGGATTGCGTCGTCCAGCTCGCGAGCAAGCCTGAGTGGCCAGAATTCCGCGCCGAGCTTCTGCATTTCTACGAGGCTTGCCGGCGGCGGTAGATCGGGTCCGCGCAGCGTGATGTTGGCGGTGCGCGCCGGGCGGTCGATGGCCACGCTCACGGATTGATAGTCGCAGGTATCGCCGCTCCACTTTTTCTTCAGCGGGGTCAGAGCAATGCCGACCACATCAGACGGTCTGTCAGACCTGGCCGCAAATTCCTTTGCTCGGGTGGCGACGATCTCGTCGAGCTTCGGCGCGGCCACGACCTCATCCACCAGACGCCAGTCGACCGCGCGCTTGCCCTTAACCCCTTCTTCCGTCGTGCAAAAAACATCCGCATGATCGCGCCGCACCTTGCGTTTGTCGGTGACGCGGGTCAGTCCGCCGGTACCCGGCAATACCGCAAGCAGTGGCAATTCCGGCAGCGACACCGCCGACGAGCCGTCATCCACCAGCATGATGTGATCCGCCGCCAGCGCCAGTTCATAACCGCCGCCGGCGCACGACCCCGTCACTACGCAGATGGTCTTCTGCTTCGAATTTTCACTGGAATCTTCGATGCCGTTGCGGGTCTCGTTGGTGAACTTGCAGAAATTGACCTTATCCGCGTGGGTCGAACCCGCCAGCATGCGGATGTTGGCGCCGGCGCAGAAAACGCGCGGCTTGCCAGAGCGGAGCAGAATCACCTTCACCGCCGGATGCTCGAAGCGCAGCCGCTGCAGCGCGTCGGCGAGCTCGATATCGACGCCGAGATCGTAGGAATTCAGCTTGAGCTGATAGCCCTCGAACAGGCCGCCATTCTCGTCGACGTCCATGGCAAGGGTGGCGACGTCGCCATCGATCGACAATTTCCAGTGCCTGTAGCGGGCGGGCTCGGTCTCAAAACCGATACGAGTCAAGCCGTTAGCAAGCTTGCGGGCGTGTTCTGCCATCCCTGAAATCCCGTTTTGCGCTTGGTTTGTTGACATGCACTATAGTGCATGTTGATCGCGAGTCCAGCGGAAACTTGGCATCGTTCCAAACCGGGCGCGCGGAATGTCCCCGCCCTTCAGATCGGATTGTGACTGCGGAATCGGGCGCGTCGGCCGCCTACGCCACCGGGGCCGTCTGCTCATGCTGTTGCAGGATGCGGCTCACGAAATCCGACGTGGTGCGCAGGGTTACCTCCGGTGCCTCGCGGGCCGGATTGTGCTTGACCCCCGGCAGCAGCGCGACGTCGACCGGGCAATAGCATTCCTCCTGCGCGATCTCGATCTGGTGCACCGTGCCGTATTGATCGTCCTCGCCCTGCACGATCAGAACCGGGATGCGAATGTAAGCGAGGTGTTCCGAAATATCCCATTGCCGGAAATCGTTATCGAGCCAGACATCGGCCCAGCCGCGAAACGCGTTGTCGACATTCGGATGATATTTCGCAAGCCGCGCACGCAGGTCGCCGTTGTCGTAGGCATCGCGCGCCTCCGCAATCGACTTCGCTGTCACGTCCTCGCAGATGAAATGCGGCGCCATCAGCACAAGCCCGCGCACCCGATGATCCTGATGGCTGCCGGCATAGATCGACGCGATCGATGCTCCGTCGCTGTGACCGATCAGGATGCCGCGCTGAAACCCGATCGCGTCTAGCAGCCGCGGTAAACTGTCCTGCGCCTCGTGATGCATATATGAGATCGGCCGCGGCAGCGTGACCGGGCTCGACTTGCCGTACCCCGCGCGCGAATAGACAAACACACCGCACCCGGTTGCGGCCGCAAGCTTGTCCGGAAAGTCGCCCCACATGCCGACGCAGCCCAGTCCTTCGTGCAGTAGCACCAGGGTCGGCGCCACATCGGGACGTGGCCCGAGCATGCGATATTCCAGCATTTCCGGGCCTAAACCGAGCATCCCTTGGTCCGCAAGCGCGCTCATCTCGTCCACTCCTGCACCAGGCGAAGCAACCGATCCGTGCTCTGTTCGACCGTGAGGCCGGAGGTGTCGAGCTGCGCCTCGGCCTGCGCATAATCCTGCGACCGCGCTTCCAAAATGGCGACGAGATCGGCCATCGCCTCTCTGTTCTCCGACATTGGACGCAGATCGCCCTGCGCCATCACGCGGCTCATATGCTCCTGCGGTTGCGCCTTGATCCACACCGTGTGCGCACGGCGCAGCAGCAGCGCATAGGTTTCCGGCGACGACACGATGCCGCCTGCGGTCGCAATCACGACCTTGTCGTGGTCACCGATCACTTTCTCGAGCGACGCACGTTCGTAACGACGGAAGGTCGACACACCGGACATCTCGATCAGCATCGAGATGTTGGCGCCGTATTCCTGCTCCACGACGCGATTGAGTTCGACAAACGGATAGCCGAGCCGCTCGGCCAATATCTTCCCGAGAGTCGACTTGCCGGCACCCCGGAGGCCGACAAGTGCGATCCTGTGCGCGCGCTCGGACTTCGCGCTTTGCACGATACGGCTTTCGATCAGATCTTCCAGCGCCGGCCATTCCGACGGTGCGAGCCGGTTCACGAGATCGACGATGCGGTTAAGCCGTTCGTGCCGGTCGTCGAGCGGCAGCAATGCGGTGATCGGACTTTCCAGCGCATCGGCGACGGCCTTCAGAACCGTCAGCGACGGGTTGCCGTAGCCGCCTTCGATCTGCGCCAGATAGCGTTCGGAGATGCCGGAATCGGTGGCCAATTGGCGGCGGGTGATCCCCCGGCGCGCCCGGCCGCGGCGGACC
This sequence comes from uncultured Hyphomicrobiales bacterium, assembly GCA_964641065.1. Taxonomy (GTDB): domain Bacteria; phylum Pseudomonadota; class Alphaproteobacteria; order Rhizobiales; family Xanthobacteraceae; genus Pseudorhodoplanes. The sequence goes on from CAZXJZ010000175.1 coordinate 3,778, forward strand.
AGACGCCCAACGGCCTCCGCGAATGCCATGCTCGTAGAAGTCTGATTGCTCGCGTCGGGAGCGGCCTTTTCGCGACGTTTTTCATGAGTCTCGGACAAGGGAGCACCACGCCATGTTCTGTATGCACAATAGTGCATGCAGACCGATCCGCAAGCTAGCGGATCGGCTCCCTCTCGGCCCTCAGGCCGGCTGGGGCAGGACACTCCAATCGAGCTGCGCCGCCTCGTCCTTGATCCAGTCGCGGAAGGCCTGGACGCTCGGCCGCCGCCGTTCGCGCTTTGGATAGACCAGGTAATATCCGCGGCCCGAGGGCAGGGCCAGCGGCACCGGGATCACCAGCCGTCCGCTGCGCAGGTCATCGTGTGCGAGCAGGTCGGCGGCCAGCAATATTCCGGCACCCTCGGTGGCCGCGTTGAGCGCGTGATCAGGGCTATCGAAGCGAAGGCCGCGACGAAGGTCGATGTTTTCGACTTTTGCGGCTGCGAACCAGTCCGCCCAGGTCGGTACGGTGGCGCGCTGTGCGAGCGTGTCATCGTGAATGAGCGGCATCTTTGAGAGCGCATGCGGTGTCGGTAGCGAACCGCCTTCCAGCAGACGCGGACTGCAGACCGGCACGAGCGTTATCTCGACCAGCTTCTCGACGACGAGAGATGCATCGGACCTGGCGCCGGTCGGCAGATTGCGCACAGCGACATTGACGCCGTCAGTGGTGAAATTTGCATTCTGAAGCGAGGACGAGATGCGCACGTCGATATCGGGACAGGCACTGGCGAAGCGATAGAGCCTCGGCACCAGCCACTTGGATGTGAGGCCGGGCGACGCGCTCACGACAAGCACTTGCTGATTGCCCGATTGCCTGAGATCCGCAACCGCCTCGAGAATCTGTGAGAAGCCGCGCTGAAGTCCCGGATAGAGCATCTTGCCGGCGGGGGTCAGCGCAATCTTTCTCACACCGCGCTCGAACAGACTGACGCCCAACATGGCCTCGAGGCCGCGTAACTGATGGCTCACGGCGCCGGGCGTGACGTTGAGCTCCGCTGCTGCCTTGGTCAGGCTCATATGCCGCGCCGCGGCTTCGAACGCCCGAAGCGCGTTCAGCGGTGGGATCGCATGCATGAGCTTTTCTCATCTATCGAGCGAGATCATATCCTTTGTAATCGAAACTGGACGGAAGGAAATAGAGCCCCTGTCTGAGAAAACCTCATATCCGAAAGGCCGCGCCATGCGCAGGATTCTGCCGGAAGGCTTTGCGAACCGGTCGCCCGTCGGGGTGGCCCGATGCCTGTCCCTGATGCGCGGCGTCATCCGAACGGGCGCGCGTTATGCCGACGAACGCAGGGCCGCAAAGCGGGCCAAACGCGAACAACGATGCTCGGAGATGAAATTGACCGACGAGCTAGAGCGGACAATTGCGCAACGATTCATGCGGAACCACGGCTTCAGACTCTGACCGGACCTCAATGTCCGAAGCGAGCAGCCGACTTAAGGCGCGGAGCGCCGTGGCCTCGTTCAGCACGAAGGCGGCTGCAACAGGATTGAAAGATGACTGATCTGATTCTAACCGAGACGCACGGCGCAATAACGCTGCTGACGTTCAATCGTCCCGAAAAGCTGAACGCCCTGAGTTATGCGTTGATTGACCGCCTGATGCACATCCTCGACCGGATCGAGGACGACGCCCGCATTCACGCGGTGATCCTCACCGGGGCCGGCGATCGTGCGTTTTCCGCCGGCGGAGACATTCCCGAGTTCTCAGAAAGCATCAGGCAGGGTCCGGACGCGGCTCTGAAAGCATTTGTCAGGCGCGGTCAGGCCATGACGACGCGGCTTGAATCTTTTTCGAAACCCGTCATCGCTGCCGTCAACGGGATCGCGTTCGGGGGCGGCTGCGAGATCACCGAAGCAGCTCATCTTGCGGTCGCCAGCGAGCGCGCTGTTTTCGCCAAGCCGGAGATCAACATTGGTATCCCGCCGACGTTTGGAGGAACGCAGCGCCTGCCTCGCCTTGCAGGCCGGAAGCGCGCGCTGGAATTGCTCCTCACCGGCGACACCTTCACGCCGCAACGCGCCTACGAGATCGGGCTCGTCAATCGCGTCGTGGCGCATGAACAACTGATACCGGCAGCGTTGGAACTGGCGGACCGCATCTTGCGGCATTCTCCGCTGGCGGCATCGCGCATCATCACGGCCGTGACACGCGGGCTCAACGCCTCGATCGCTGAAGGACTTGCAATCGAAGGCGAGCAATTCGCGCGCATGGTGCCAACCAGAGACAATCGGGAAGCGCTCGATGCGTGGATGGCGCGACGGACACCGCATTACACGGGCAACTGAACCCACCCGGTTGACATTCGTCCATATGTCGAGAATTATCGACATATGGACTCACCCGATGCCATCCTCGCCCTTGCCGCGCTCGCGCAACCGACGCGGCTCGACGTGTTCCGCCTGCTGGTCAGGCATGAACCGACGGGCCTGCCGGCCGGCGACATCGCGCAGCACCTTGCCGTGCCACACAACACCATGTCGTCGCATCTGGCGATCCTGACGCGCGCCGCCCTGATCTCGTCCGAGCGGCACGGCCGCTCAATCGTCTATCGCGCCAACCTCGCAACGCTGCAATCGATGACGCTGTTCCTGCTGCAGGATTGCTGCGGAGGCGAGCCGGGACTGTGCGCGTCGCTTATCGAATCGATCAAGCCTTGCTGCTCCCCGAAAAAGGAAAAGCCCGATGGAAACGTCAAAGTTCGATCGCGTGTTTAACGTCCTGTTTCTGTGCACCGGCAACACCGCGCGTTCGGTGATGGCCGAGTCCATCCTGCGCAAGGAAGGCCGGGGACGCTTTCGCTCCTTCTCGGCCGGGAGCCAACCCAAGGGACAGGTCAATCCATACGCGATCCGGGTGCTGGAGCGCGCTGAATATCCGACCGACGGCCTGCGCTCGAAAAGCTGGCTTGAATTCGCGAGCCCGGATGCACCGGTGATGGATTTCGTGTTCACGGTTTGCGACAATGCCGCCGGCGAAGCCTGCCCGGTATGGCCGGGGCAGCCGATGACGGCGCATTGGGGGATCGAGGATCCCGCCGCTGTTGACGGCACCGACCTCGAGAAGGAGGCCGCCTTCGTGAAAGCCCAGCGTTATCTGAAGAACCGCATCGTCGCTTTCGCCAACCTGCCGCTCAGTTCGATCGACAAGCTCGCGCTCGGTACCAAGCTGCGCGAGATCGGCCGGCTGGACGGCTCGACGTCGCAATCGAACGTCGCGTGAACGCGTCATGAGCGTATTCGAACGTTATCTGTCGGTCTGGGTGGCCCTGTGTATCGTCGCGGGCATTGCGCTCGGACATCTGTTGCCGGGGTTGTTCGCACTGATTGCGCAAGCCGAGATCGCCAAGGTCAATCTGCTGGTCGCCGTTCTTATCTGGCTGATGATTATTCCGATGCTGCTGAAGATCGACTTCGGGGCACTCGGGCAGGTGCGTGAACATTGGCGCGGCGTCGGCGTCACGCTGTTCATCAACTGGGCCGTCAAACCGTTCTCGATGGCGCTGCTGGGTACCTTTTTTATCGGCTATCTGTTTGCGCCGATGCTGCCGTCAGACCAGATTCAATCCTACATCGCGGGATTGATACTGCTCGCGGCCGCACCCTGCACCGCGATGGTGTTCGTATGGTCGAACCTCTGTGACGGTGAGCCGCATTTCACGCTCAGCCAGGTGGCGCTGAACGACATCATCATGGTGTTCCTGTTCGCGCCGCTGGTTGGACTTCTGCTCGGCGTCGCGTCAATCGTCGTGCCTTGGGACACGCTGCTCCTATCCGTGGTCTTGTATATCGTCGTGCCGGTGATCGTCGCCCAGCTTTGGCGCCGGATGATTCTGGCGTCCGGACCCGCGGCCCTGGATCGCACGCTGGCGATCCTGCAGCCGGTGTCGCTTTGCGCGCTGTTGACCACCCTTGTCCTGCTATTCGGTTTCCAGGGCGAACAGATTCTGGCGCAGCCGATCGTGATTGTGTTGCTGGCGATACCGATCCTGATTCAAGTCTACTTCAACGCCGGGCTGGCGTATTGGCTCAGTCGACGCTTTGGCGTTGCATGGTGTGTCGCCGCGCCGGCAGCGCTGATCGGCGCCAGCAATTTCTTCGAGCTGGCAGTAGCGGCGGCGATCAGCCTGTTCGGCCTGAATTCCGGCGCGGCGCTGGCCACAGTGGTCGGCGTTCTGGTCGAAGTCCCGGTGATGCTATCGGTGGTCAAGATCGTAAAGGCGACGCGCGGATGGTATGAAGCCGGCAATCCCGCAACGCCACCGGTGACAACAACCGTCCAGTCCAAGCCATGACCGTCACCATCTACCACAATCCAGCCTGCGGCACGTCGCGCAACACGCTTGCGATGATCCGGCAGAGCGGCGTGGAGCCTGTCGTGATTGAGTACCTCAAACACCCGCCAAGCCGCGAGCGCCTCGTCGACTTGCTGAGCAAGATGGAAATGCGACCGCGCCAGTTGCTGCGCGAAAAGGGCACGCCGTATGCGGAGCTCGGGCTCGCCGATCCGAAATGGGCCGACGATGAACTCATCGACTTCATGATGAAGCATCCGATCCTGATCAACCGGCCGATCGTGGAGACGCCGAAGGGCGTGCGCTTGTGCCGGCCGTCGGAGACGGTGCTGGGGATCCTGCCGAATCCGACGATCGGGCAGTTTGTAAAAGAAGACGGCGATGTGATCACCGGTCCGGAGTCGCGATGAAGCCTGATCTGTCCGACCTGCGGAACATCTCGCCTGAATCCCTTGCTTTGCCCGATCCTGCCGCATTGCGGCCCGCGGTCTCGCACCACAAGCCGCGCATCCTGATGCTCTACGGCTCGCTGCGTGAGCGTTCCTACAGCCGGTTCCTGACGATGGAGGCGGCGCAACTACTCGAAGCGTTTGGAGCGGAGGTGCGCATCTTCAACCCGTCCGGCCTGCCGCTGCCCGACGATGCGCCGTCCGACCATCCGAAGGTGCAGGAGTTGCGCGAATTGTCAGCCTGGTCAGAAGGTCAGGTATGGACCAGCCCGGAGCGTCACGGCGCGATGACCGGCATCATGAAGGCGCAGATCGACTGGATTCCACTGTCGATCGGATCGGTACGTCCGACGCAAGGCAAGACGCTGGCCGTGATGCAGGTGAGCGGTGGATCGCAATCCTTCAACGCCGTCAATCAACTGCGTGTGCTCGGCCGCTGGATGCGGATGATCACGATCCCCAACCAGTCGTCGGTGGCGAGAGCCTATGAGCAATTCGACGAGGCGGGCCGGATGAAGCCGTCCGCCTTTTACGACCGCGTGGTGGATGTGATGGAAGAACTGATGAAGTTCACATTGCTGACGCGCGATGCCGCCCATTACCTGACCGACCGATACAGCGAGCGCAAGGAAAGCGCGGCCAAGCTCGAGGCGCGGGTGAAGCTGGGGTCGATCTGAGGCGCGACGACTCGTCCGTCAAACCCCCAGATAGCGGTGCTGGATATCCGGCGCGGCGCCGAGTTCTTTCGATGTGCCGCTCCAAACCGTGCAGCCGCGCTCGATCATGTAATGGCGGTCGGCGATCGCGATCAGCGCCGACACGTTCTTGTCGATCACAAGGATGGACTGCCCGGCCTGTTTCAGCCGCGTCAGACATTGCCAGATTTCCTGGCGGATCAGCGGCGCGAGGCCTTCGGTCGCCTCGTCGAGAATGAGCAAGCGCGGATTGGTCATCAGCGCGCGGCCGATCGCGAGCATCTGCTGCTCGCCGCCGGATAGCAGATTGCCCATCTGACCAGCGCGCTCGGCGAGACGGGGAAACAGCTCGACCACTTTCTCATAGGTCCAGGGGTCGCTCGCTCCCGACGCATTGGCGGCAGTCGCGATCAGGTTTTCGCGGACGGTGAGATTCGGAAAAATCTGCCGGCCTTCCGGCACCAGACCGACGCCCAGCTTCGCCACGCGATAGGATGGAAAGCCGCGAATATCCTTCCCGCCGAAACGGATGGTGCCGGCGCGCGCCGGCGTCAGCCCCATGATCGAGCGCACGGTCGTGGTCTTGCCCATGCCATTGCGGCCCATCAGCGTCACCATCTCGCCGGCGGCGATGGCAAGCGACAGCCCGAACAGCACCTGGCTGCGGCCGTAGCAGGTCTCGATGCCTGAAACTTCGAGCAAGGTGTCAGCCATGGCTCACCACCGCTTCCTGCTCGCCGAGATAGGCCTGGCGCACATCGGCGTTGGCGCGGATCGCGTCCGGCAGGCCGGTCGCAATCACCCGGCCGTAGACGAGGACCGAAATGCGGTCGGCAAGCGCGAACACCGCTTCCATGTCGTGCTCGATCAGCAGGATCGTATATTCCTTCTTCAACTCCTGCAGCGTCCGCACCATCGCCGCGGATTCCTCCGGACCCATGCCGGCCA
>CAZXJZ010000176.1:0-10137 GCA_964641065.1 uncultured Hyphomicrobiales bacterium
CCGGGCCATGATCGAGGAGGAGGCCTGGCCGAGCGCGCAGGCCTTCACGTCATGGCTGAAGTCGGTGACGGTATCGCCGTCCATTTTCAGGTCGACGGTGACGGTCGACCCGCACAATTTGGAGTGGGCGGTAGCGCTGCCATGCGCGTCAGGCATGCGTCCGATCCGGGGGATCGACCCCGCAAGCTCAAGAATCCGGGTGTTATAGACGTCATTCAACATGAAAAGAGCCGATGGTTCGGACCAGGAAACCGTATTTGTCTTGATCGGGTGACCGTCTATATATGGCCTCGGGACTGCAGCGTCCAAGCCCGGGGAGACGTCCGGGCGAATACCGGCGCTGCCGACCCCTGACAGAGCCTGGCGCCGCCGATAGGGCGCCGGTCGAACGGAGAGACCATGGACGCGATCGTGAAGCCCTGGCCAAAGCATCCCGCAGCCTCGTCGCAGGCCCAGCCGGATCATGCGCGCGCCGCACCCGCGCCGCTGGAGAGCCGGCCGACCCGCGAACAGGCTGAGGAGGCCGTTCGCACCCTGATCGCATTCGCCGGCGACGATCCGGCCCGCGAGGGCGTGCTGGAGACCCCCTCGCGCGTGGTCGAGGCCTATGAGGAGATGTTCCGCGGCTATACCGAAAGCGCGGCCGACGTTCTCGACAAGACCTTTGCCGAGGGCGAGGCCTATGACGATTTCGTGCTGGTGCGCGACATCACCTTCAATTCGCATTGCGAACATCACATCATGCCGTTCTTCGGCAAGGCGCATATCGCCTATCGGCCGGTCGGCCGGGTGGTGGGGCTGTCGAAGCTCGCACGCCTCGTCGACGTGTTTGCCCGGCGTCTGCAGACGCAGGAGCATATGAGCGCGCAGATCATCACCGCCATCGACGAGATCCTGAAGCCGGCGGGCGTCGCTGTGATGATCGAGGCCGAGCATATGTGCATGTCGATCCGAGGCGTCACCAAGCCCGGCGCCCTGACGGTGACGACGCAATTCCGCGGCACGTTCCGGGACGATCCGAACGAGCAACTGCGCTTTATGAATTCGGTCCGTTCGCGGTAGCGTTAAGCACGCGGGTCGCCTCGAACCCCGCTCATTCCCGCGGAAGCAGGAATCCAGCTAATGCCTTTCCGCGTTGCCTGTTTGCGCTGGGTCCCCGCCGTTGCGGGGACGACCGGGAGATTGCTGCCGGATTTGCCATGGCTGAAAAAAGCGACATCGAGGAAGGCACACGTCTCCTCCCCAAATTCGACGTCGACGGGCTCGTCACCGCGGTCGCAACCGATGCCGCGACCGGCGAAGTGCTGATGGTCGCGCATATGAATGCAGAGGCGCTGGCCAAAACCATCGCGACGGGTGACGCCCATTACTTCAGTCGCTCGCGCAAGAAGCTCTGGCGCAAAGGCGAGGAGAGCGGTCATACCCAGCGCGTGATCGAGATCCGCGTCGATTGCGATCAGGACGCGGTGTGGCTCCGGGTCGAGCAGACGGGGCCGGGCGCTTGCCATACCGGACGCCGCTCGTGCTTCTATCGCGCGGTGCCGCTCGGGCAATCGGGCGAGGCGACGCTCGAGTTTCGCAACGCGGACAAGGCGTTCGATCCGGCGGACGCGTATAAGCGGTAACCGCCGAAGCGAGTCTCAGCTGCCGTTTCCGCTTCGCGCGAGCAGCACCTTGGCCCGCACCAGATGCGGCCGGTCGTACATCTTGCCCCCGATCCCAACCACGCCGGCCCCGGGCTGCGCTGCGAACGCGTCGATAATGCTGCGGGCATGGGCGATCGCGTCCGGCGTGGGGGTGAAGACCTCGTTGATGGCCGCGACTTGCGCCGGGTGGATCGCCATTTTGGCGGTGAAACCGTCGCGTCGCGCTTCCTCGCATTCGCGGCGCAGGCCAGTGTCGTTCCTGAAATCGACATAGACAGTGTCGATGGCAGCGACCCCTGCCGCCGCGGCGCCGGCGAGGCAGAGGGTGCGGGCCAGCCGGTAGGGATCGAGGAAGCGCCCGGCCGTGTCGCGATTGGCCTCGGCGCCGAGTTCGGCGGACAGGTCCTCGGCGCCCCAGGTCAGCGCGGTCAGGCGCGGACTCGAACCGGAGTAAGTCCCGGTGGTGAACAGCGAGGCCGCGGTCTCTGTCGCCAGCGCCACGATGGCGATGCCACCGTCGGGCAGGCCGGCGATGGCCTCGCGCGCCGACAGCTTGGCATCCAGATGCGTGACTGACTCGCCGCCGGCGGCCTTCGGCAGCATGATCGCGTCGGGCCGCCCCGGCACGATGGCGTCGAGGTCGTCGTCGGTCAGCCCGGTATCGAGCGCGTTGATGCGCACCAGCAGCTTCTGCCCGCCGCGCTTGGCGCCCTGCAAAAAGGCGAGGGCGGTCGCGCGCGCAGCGGCCTTGCGATCCGTCGACACGGAATCCTCGAGGTCCACGATCAGCGCGTCGGCGCCGCTGGTCACGCCCTTGTCGAGCTTCTTGTCGGAGTCGCCCGGGACGAACAGGAGCGAGCGCATTCAGGCAACCGGCCGCTTCTTGATGAAGGCCTGACGTTTGCACTCCGCAACCAGCTTGCCGTCCTGGTTGAAACAACGGTGCAGTAATTCGACGATGCCGGCATCAGGGCGCGACTTCGATTCGCGCTTGCCGATGATTTCGGTGGTGGAATGCAGCGTGTCGTTCTCGAAGACCGGATGCGGAAATCGGGTCTCCTGCATGCCGAGATTGGCGATGGTCGTGCCGGTCGAGATGTCACTCACTGACATGCCGATCATCAGTCCGAGCGTGAACAGCGAGTTCATCAACGGCTGGCCCCATTCGGTTTCGGTGGCGCAGAAATGCCGGTCGATATGCAACGGTTGCGGGTTCAGCGTCATGTTGGAAAACAGCATGTTGTCCATCTGAGTCACCGTGCGGTAATAGCGGTGCTCATAGGTGCGGCCGGGCTCGAAATCCTCGAAATACAATCCGCCGCGCGGGTGCCGCCTGTCGTCGCTCATGAAGTTCCTCCCGCCGCGCAGGGCGCGGACTAAAATCCGTCTTAACCCTCCATTTACCATAATTCGCGAAAGTCGCGACGGTCGGGCAGGCAAGCGCAGCCGTCGGGCCGGGAAGGATTAATCAGCATGGCGGTCGAAGCCACGACGGCAGCGGGACCTGCGGGGGCCACTCCGGTCACCGCTGCGATTCGCAAGGCGTCGCAGGTCACCGGCGCCAAGTTCAGCTATCTGCTGGCAACCGCGAAGGTCGAATCCAACCTCAATCCGAATGCCGCCGCCAAGACCTCCTCGGCCGGCGGCCTGTTCCAGTTCATCGATCGGACCTGGATAGGCACGCTGAAAGAGGCCGGCCCGCATCTCGGTTATTCGCGCTATGCCGATGCGATCACCCGCACCGATGATGGTCGCTATGTGATTTCCGACCAGTCGATGCGGCGCGAGATCATGGCGCTGCGTCAGGATCCGACCGCGAATGCGTTGATGGCCGGCGTATTCACAAATTCCAACGCCAAGCACCTGACCAACAAGCTCGGACGCGCCCCGACGGACGGCGAGCTTTACATGGCCCATTTCATGGGCGCGAACGGGGCGGCGCGTCTGATATCGGCAGCCGAGAGCAATCCAGGCGCGGTCGCGGCGGAGTCGTTCTCCGCCGCCGCGCGGGCCAATCGCTCGATCTTCTTCGATAAGAGCGGCCGTGCCCGCTCGTTCGCCGAGGTTACGCAAAATCTTGCCGGACGCTTCGACGTCGCGAAGTCCCGCGTCGCCGGTTTGAGCGGCGGTGAAGCGGTGCAGAGCACCGGCAGTGTCGCGGAAACGGCGCGCGTGGCACGGGCCTATCAGATGACGGAAGCGACCGCGACCGTCCCCGCCATGGCTGCCGTCCCTGCCATCCCCGCGGCGCCGAATGTCGTACAGGCGGTGCAGAATGCGGTGCCGGGTGAGCGGGTCTTCCACAATCCGTATCGCACGGCCCAGCGTCCGCAACCGGTGAATGCCGCGGTGACCGAATTATGGGCTCCGAAGACGCGGACCACGCAGCAGGAGCAGGCGCGTCATATCGCCCGTGACCTGGAGCAAAGGACACGGTCCCGGCCGACGCAGCCTGAGGCGCAAGTCGCGCAGGTCGCGCAAGGCATGCCGGCGACCCAGCCGGTTCAGGCCGCGCAAACTTCGGAAGCCCAAGGCACCGCCAGCTATGGCGCGCTCGGGCTGTTCCAGGATACGAGGCCCGACGTGCGTTCGCTCTTCACGCATGGTGTGCGCGGCTAGGCGCAGTCACGCGCCGGCGCGGACGGGCAGTGCGCGCGTTAACACCCCGGCAATCTTCGCAAAGATTTATGGTGAACCCTTTGTTAAGGGCCGCGCGCTAGTCTTGGTATCAGCCGGCGGGGATATCGTCGCGTCAGCGTGTTGAGCCAGACATGATTGTGAGACAGTTTCTCTTTTGGTTGCGTAGTGCCCCCGCCGGCGAACGGGCTGATGCGACCGCTGCACTGGCCCGCGCCTATCTTTATTCAGATTTGTCGGACGACGATCTCGCGGCCGCAGAAGGCGCGATGACGATGCTGCTCGACGATGCATCGCCGCTGGTGCGCGGCGCGCTGGCCGACGTGCTCGCAGCGAGCGAATATGCGCCGGCCTCCGTCATCTACGCGCTCGCCGCCGATCAGCCGGAAATCGCAGCTGTCGTTCTGGAGCGCTCGCCGCTTCTGGTCGACGCCGACCTCGTGGATGCGGTGGCGACGCAGGGGCCGTCAGCGCAATGCGCCATTGCGCGGCGCGCGTATGTGCCGCGTTCGGTCGCCGCCGCCATCGCGGAAGTCGGTTCCGCCGAGGCGTGTCTCGAAATGCTGGAAAACGACGGCGTCGACATCGCGTCGTTCTCGATCGACCGCATCGTCGAACGGTTCGGCCATCTCGCGCCGATCCGGGAAATCCTGCTGGCGGGCGAGGGGCTTTCCGCCTCCACGCACCAGGCGCTGGTCGCCAAACTGTCGGAGACGCTGGCCGAATTCGTGGTCGCGCGCGACTGGCTGAACGAAGATCGTGCCCGCCGCGTCGTCAAGGAAGCGTGCGAGAAGGCCACCGTAGTGCTTGCCGCAGGCACGCCGGAAGCGGAGGTGAGGCCGCTGATCCGGCATCTGCGCGAGAGCGGGCAACTGACCGCCGGCCTGATCTTGCGGGCGTTGCTGTCGGGCAACGTTACGATGTTCGAGGAATCGCTTGCCGATCTGTCCGGCATCTCGCTGTCGCGGGTGACGCGATTGGTGCATGACCGCCGGGGCGCCGGATTCCGCGCCGTTTATGAGGCGGCAGGATTGCCTGCGAGCGCCTATCCCGCCTTCCGCGAGGCGATCGCGAGCATGCAGGAAGACGGTTTCCTCGGCGATCCGTCCGGTTCCGCCCGCTTGAAACGCCGCATGATCGAGCGGGTGCTGACGCGCTGCACCAGCGCCGACGCCGAAGAGATTGCACCGCTCATCATGCTGTTGCGACGCTTCGCGACCGAGGCTGCCCGCGAAGAAGCGCGGATGTTCTGCGAAGATCTGGTCGACGGGCTTCAGACCGATCCTGGCGATCGGATGATCGCGGCCTGATCGTGTCCGCACGCAACCACTGTCCTGAAGCGAAGAACTAACGCGATTTGGCCGGATCGCGGGCCTGTTTCGCGCTGTCGCGCAACGCCGATTTCAAGTCAGTGGGCCGACCGTGCTTGTTCAGAAGATCGCGTACCGCTTCATCGACTAGTTCCTGAAGGGTAGTGGCGCGGTCTTCCGCAAGCTCGCTCAGGGCCCGCATGTCTTCAGGGTGAAATGCAATCAGTTTGCGCGGCATCTTGCCTGATCGCTAATCCTGCGTCCGCGGATGGTGCTGATGCAGAAACACAGCCAGCTGTTCGCGCAGGGATTCGTCGCGTGCGGTGTGATGACCGGCGACGACGGCATCCTCGAACAGCCGCTGCTGAATCTCCTGCGGCAGGTCGCCCCAGGCGGAGATGACAGCCTGTCCGAGAGCAAGTGAAAAGCGGCGTTCTTCGTCCATTGTGTAATCTCCTGCCGGGGAGAACGCGGCCTGGCGCCTCCGGTTCCGGGCTCAGCCTCGAGCCGGGGTCAGAAGCTGTCCGGCACAAGCGGCGGCGAGATCAGTCCGTCAAGGTAGCCGGGGCGGTGGCGGTTTTCATGCACCAGCAATTCGTCGGAGACGAGCCGCAGCTTGCCGGTCAACGCGGTCGCGATGTCCGCGATATCGGGTCGCGCATATTCGCGGACGATGGCGCGGACCGCATCGACATGCTGATCGATTAGGGCGATCGGAATCCGATCCCTGTCGGGCGAATGTTCGAGCACCCGGCACAGACTTTCAGCGGCGCCGGCGGCCAGCGCATAGCCGAACGTCGCGGCATCACCCTTCACGTCATGAGCGGCATGAAACAGTTCTTCGAAACTGCCCTTGGTGAAGCCATGTTCTCTCACCGCACGTCGCGCCGCATCCAGGCGGTCGCATTCCGCGGTCATCCACTCGCCGAATTCGCCGGACAATTGCGCGAGCGCTTCCTCGGCGCGTGCGAGGGGATCGTCTCCCGGCGCCACGAACTTGACCTTCAGCTTTTCGAGCCGGTTGACCGGAGTGATGATCTCGTGGTCGCCGAACAGCTGGACTTCGCACCGATTGTTCCTCGGTTCAGCCATGGGAGGGTCCTTTCGGGTCAGCCGGTTGCGCCTTTCCGAGCAAAGACTGTTGGGTGATGAAATCGGCATGGCCGCCGCGCCGGCGCTCGGGGCCGTTGTAGCCAGGATTGGCGGAGCGCCTCCGGTCGGGACCGAAATAGGTCTTGGTCCGGACGAACGGACGCGGATTGACCACGACGTTGACGATGCGCTCATAGAGCGCTCTCGCAGAAAGCGGTTTGACCAGAAACTCGGTCACCCCGGCGTCGCGTGCGGCTGTCACACGTCGTCTTTCAGAATGGCCCGTCAGCATGATGATCGGAACGAACGGGTTGGGATTGGCGCCGGGCTGGCGGATCATCTGGGTGAGTTCGAGCCCGTCGAAGATCGGCGTCGCCCAGTCGGTGATCAGGATATCGGGAACGTTGGCGTTGAAGGCTTCAAGTCCGGCGGCACCGTCTTCGGCTTCATGGACTTCGCGCGAACCGAATCCTTGCAGGAGCGTGCGCACGATCCGCCTCATATGGGCGTTATCGTCGACCACGACGAAGCGCAGGCGGCTGAAATCGATGCGCGACATGAGCGATTGAACTACAATTCACGGGCGTAGCGGGCGAGGGTACGGCCTTCGCCGTTAACGAACGATTGAGGATAATCGCCGCGCGACCGGCAGATCAGTAGCCGAATTGCTCGCGCAGGATCCGCTCGTCGAGGCTGTGTCCGGTATCGAACAGCATGTGCATGGAAATGGAATGATCCATGGCGATTTCGACGCGGGTCATGTCGCGCACCTCGGAATGGTCGGCGACGGCTGCGACCGGCCGTTTGTCCGGATCGATCACCTCGATGGTGACCTGCGCGGAATCGGGGAGGAGGGCGCCGTGCCAGCGTCGCGGACGAAACGGGCTGATCGGGGTCAGTGCCAGCAAGGGGGCCTTGATCGGAATGATCGGGCCCTGGACCGAGAGATTGTAGGCGGTGGAGCCCGCCGGTGTCGCCACCATGACGCCATCGGCGACGAGTTCCGGCAGACGCTCCTTGCCGTCGATCATGATGCGCAGACGCGCCGCCTGATAGCTCTGGCGGAAGGCGGACACCTCGTTGATCGCATAATGCTCATGCAACTGACCCGCCCGATCGCTGGCGCGCATGACCAGAGGGTGGATCACCGTCGGCTCGGCCGCCGCCAGCCGTTCCTGCAGGCCGGTCTCGTTGAATTCATTCATCAGGAAGCCAACGGTGCCCCGATGCATCCCGTAAACGGGCTTGCCGGATCGCATCAGGGCGCGCAGCGTCTGCAGCATGAAGCCGTCGCCGCCGAGCGCGACCACCACGTCCGCCGCCTCGGGCTTGCAGTCGCCATACCGGGCCGCGAGGCGTGCATGCGCCTCGACGGCCTCGGGGGCCGGGCTCGCCACGAAGGCGATTTTGTCGTATCGGCGGCTCATCAAACCGGCTCGCTCCCTGCGCCGCACTTGCTATAACGGCCGCGCCCGGTATGCGAGCGGCTTTGAATCTGGATGTTCGAACGGGGTACAAGCTGGAACCGGGACACTTGCCCCGGGGACGCCTGTCCCCAAAGAATTGCCCCCCAAGAGAGGACGTTATGGAACGCGTAGTGCTCGTCTATACGACTTATCCTTCGCTTGTCGAGGCGGAGAAGGCCGGACGCGCAGTGGTGGAGCAGAGGCTTGCGGCCTGCGTCAACATCCTGCCCGGGATGGTTTCGCATTACAGGTGGGAGGGGAAGCTCGAGCGCGGTGAAGAGGTGATCATGTTCATCAAGACGCGCGCCTCTTTCGCCGACCGAGTGCGCAAAGCGATCAAGGCCGGGCATCCCTACAAGACACCCGCGATCATGGTGATCCCGGTGGAGTCGGTCGAGGACACCTATCTGCGCTGGATCATGGCGGAGACCGATCGCATGGCGATGGCCGGCGAATAGTGCAGGCCCGCCGGCGTCAGTAGACGAGACCGTCGCCCGCGAGCGCCAGCTTCAGCGACGTGTAGTCGTCGCATTGCGTGCCACAGATCGAAGCGATGGTCTCCAGGTGCTGCTCGGCCTTCGAACGGTCCCCGCGTTCCAGATGCCACATCCCGTAATATTGCCAGGTGCGGGTGTGGCTGGGATCGGCGGCAAGCGCGGTCTCATACCAGGTCCGGGCATCCTCGGTGCGGCCGAGTTTGCGGCTGGCAAAACCGATCAGGTTGGCGACGTCGGGATGCTCATCGCGCCCGAGCGAGCGCAACACGGTGATGGCCTGCGCATAATCCTGCTGCCTGTAGATCAGCGCATAGGCGTTTCGATAGCCTTCGATGAATGGGAGTTCGGACTTTTTTTCCGGCGCCTTTTGCTTGCCTTCGCGCGGTGCGGGCTTGCGCTTGACCTTTGGGTCCTTGGCCTGACCGGCGGGATCCGCCGATTGCAGGCTCATGCCGGCGCCGGGATTTTCCACGCCGGCGGCATGCGCATTTGACCCAACGGCTGCGGATACGGCGATAGCGCCGGTGAATGCCGCCGCAAGAAACGTGGAACGTAGCAGTTGCATCGCGGCCTCACGGTCTGTGGAGAGCATCTGCTCGCCAGCTCAGTAGGTCATGTTTCCGTTCAATGCGTCGCGCAGCGACGTGTATTCCTCGCAACCCTGTCCGCAGATCAACTGGATGAGCTCAAGATGCTGCTCGGCTTTCGCCCGGTCGCCGCGCTCGAGATGCCACATCCCGTAATATTGCCAGGTGCGCGAATGGTTCGGGTCGGAGGCGAGGGCTTTCTCATACCAGGCGCGGGCGGCTTCGGTGCGGCCGAGCTTGCGGCTGGCAAAACCGATCAGATTGGCGACATCGGGGTGATCGTCGTGTCCCAGCGCAGCAAGGATCGCAATGCCGCGAGCATAATCCTGCCGCGTGTAGACCGCGTCATAGGCGAGCTTGTAGCCGCTGCGAAATTCGAGGTCGGATTTCTTGTCCGCCGGTTTGGCGTCGGCAGGCTTGGGATCGGCGGGTTTGGTGTCGGACGCCTTGCTGTCGGCCGCCGGCTTGGCGTCCTTCTTCTCGCCCGGTTTGTCGGTGGGAGCGGTGGCCGGCTTGGCAGGCTCATCGATACCCATGGCGTGAACCTGACCCGCCAGGGCGGTCGCCAGAGCGGCAACACCGGCAACAAGAAGGAAGCGTTTGATCATACGGGTTATCGCCCTGTGTTCGAGTGTTGGTCGGTGCAGCAGCGACAATAGTTCAAAACAATTCGCACGGACATCGCGCCATCCCTCGCACCTGATCAAACATACAGATTCTTCGTGTCAATCCGGTGCCTGTTACTCACAACGGCGTGATCTTGACTCCCCGGCGGCCGGAATGGATCATGGTTACCGCACTGGTTCTCCGGCCCGGCCGGAGAGGCAAGAGGGAACGCGGAACGGTCCGTTTCGACCGAAGCCGTGGCTGCCCCCGCAACTGTAAGCGGCGAATCTGCGTCC
>CAZXJZ010000177.1:0-10085 GCA_964641065.1 uncultured Hyphomicrobiales bacterium
GCCGGCGGAACCGCCTATGCTGTGCCGCGGCTGGTCGCGGACTGGCTGTCGAGGAAATGGGGCCAGCCGGTGATCATCGAAAACCCGACCGGCGCGGCCGGCAATATCGGCTCCGAGCAAGCCTATCGCGCCGAGCCCGACGGCTACACGCTGCTGTCGGCGCCGCCGCCGCCGCTCGTCATCAACCAGAATTTGTACAAGAACCTGAATTTCGATGCGTCGAAATTCGAACCGATCATCGTGATGGCGCAGGTGCCGAACGGCATTATGGTCAATCCGTCGAAGATCGCGGCCACCACGGTGCCGGAATTCATCGCGCATCTGAAAGCCAATCCCGGCAAGGTCACATCAGCTACGCAGGGTAACGGCACCACATCGCATCTCACCTCCGAGATGCTGCAGATGATGGGCGACGTGAAGGTGCAGCACATCCCCTATCGTGGCACTGCGCCGGCGCTGCAGGACCTGATCGCCGGCAATGTTGATTTCATGTGCGACAATCTCGGCGTATCGCTGCCGCTGGTACAGAGCGGAAAGCTGAAGCTGCTCGGCGTTGCGACACCGAAGCGCATGTCATCGCTGCCGAACGTGCCGACCATTGCCGAGACGCTGCCGGGATTTGAATCCGTTGCGTGGTATGCGGTCGTGGCTCCGCCCAAGACACCCAAGGCGATCACCGAGAAGATCAACGCCGACATCAACGAGGCGCTGCGCGATCTTGCAATTCAGGAAAAGCTGAAGACGTTTTCGGCCGAAGTGGTCGGCGGCTCGACTGCGGAAACCGCGAAATATCTGAGCGACGAGGTCGCGCGCTGGAACAAGGTGATCAAGGAAGCCAATGTGAAGATCGGGGGGTAGCGCCGTAACGGCGCACTCGATCCGTCATCCTGAGGAGCAAGGGGTGGCAAGCCTCTAAGGATGAACGGCCCGGAAAGTTTCGGGGGCCGTCGCCCTTCGAGGCCCGGCCTTCGGCCGGGCACCCCAGGGTGACGGTGACAGTTCAACGATTGCGCGCTACCCCACCGCCTGAAGCGCGCCGACCGGATCGGCGGTGATCAGCACGAAGGCGATCACGCAAGGCTTGTCGCCATTGTTGATCCAGTCATGGATGGTGCCGCGCTGCACCAGCACATCGCCCGCCTTCAGATGCACGATCTCGTCGTCGAGCGTCATGTCGATTTCACCCGACAGCACCACTGCGTAGTCGATCGAATTGGTGCGGTGATTGCGCGGCGCAACACCCGGCGCGTATTCGATCACGCGGAACACCGCACGATCCTTCATCGCGGTCCCGACGATCTCCTTGGCGCCGTCGCTGTCGCCCTCGTTGTTGGCGGGCAGCGGCGTCGACCAGATATTGAAGAAGGTGCAACCCTGGCGCGGATTGATCACGTCCGTCGAGATCTCGTCGATCAGGACGGTGGCCTTTCCGTCTTTCTTGTGGCCGGTGACGACGCGGCGAACCTGCATTGCAAAACCTCTATCGCGAGATGTCGTTGATTGTTGTAACCGGGACGCGCGGGCCCGGACAGCGTTGCAAACACCGCATGTGCGGTTCTGGATTCCGGGCTCGCGAGCTTGGCTCGCGCGCCGGAATGACAGATGGCTATTTTGGCTCCAGGCCGACGCGGCGGATGATATCGCCCCAGCGGCTCGTTTCGGATTGCACGTAAGTGTCGGCTTCCTTCACCGAGCCGCCGACCGGCATGAAGCCGATCTTCTCGAGCTGCGCCTCTGTGTCCTTGTCCGCCAGGATGGCATTGACGTCGGCATTGATCTTCTGAATGACGGCGTCCGGCGTTTTCGCCGGCACGAAGAACACCACCCAGGTGGTGTCGTCGGCCTCGCCGAGGCCAAGCTCGCGCGCGGTCGGCACGTTCGGCAATGCCTTGACGCGGTCCTTGCTGGTCACGGCCAGTCCCTTGACCTGCCCGGCCTGCACATTCTGCACCGCCGCCGACAGCGCAACGCTGGCCAGCGGGATATGCGAGCCGAGCACGGCCTGCGTCGCCGGACCCGCGCCGGTGAACGGCGCATGCGGAATGTCGACCTTGCCCTCGAGCTTGAAGATGCGCTCCGCCGACAGATGCGGCGTGGTGCCGGCGCCGGCAGTGCCGTAGGTCATCTTCTCGGTCTTCGCGGCCTCGATCGCTTCTTTCAGATCGTTCGCCTTGAGCGTCGGCGCGCCGATGATCAGGTTCGGCGTGGTGGCGACGATCCCCGCCGCCCTGAAATCGCCCGGCACATAACCCGGATTCTTTGTCAGCGTCTGGTTGACCGCGAAGGCCGAAGTGGTGACCAGAATCGTATAGCCGTCGGCATCCGCCTTTGCCGCCTGCATCGCGGCAATATTGCCGCCGGCGCCGCCGCGGTTCTCGACCACCACACTCTGCTTCCAGCGGTCGTTGAGCTTCTGCCCGATGATGCGGGCGATCGAATCCGCCGGCCCCCCGGGCGCGAAGGCCACCAGCAGTTTCACCGGCTTGTTCGGATAGTCCTGCGCCTGCGCGGACGGTGTTGCGGCAAACGCAGCGAGCGCGGAACACACACTTGCAATTTTGACGATGCGGCGCACGAGCGTTCTCCCGATTGATCCTTTGCTGCGGACGCAAAGGCCATATCGGGACGCGCTTGGCAAGACGCCTGGGGAGAGACCTGACAGCACACCCCGCCGGCCGGGCAGATCACGTCAATTCCAAACGACAACGCGGCGGACACGAGTCCGCCGCGTGGCGCTTACCGAGAGATCAGAACTCCTCCCAGGTATCCGTCTTGACCGCGGTCGCCAGTGCGGCCTGCATCCTGCGCGCCGGGCCACCCGCCACGGCCTGCTTTTTCGCCGGCTGGCGCGGCGCGATCGGCGTGACCTTCGACCGCTTCTGTTCCGGAGCGGCGTGGCCTGCGAGCGTGAACGCAGCCAGTCGTTCCACCATCGCTTCGGCCTGCTGGTCCAGCGTGCGCGCCGCGGCCGCATTCTCTTCAACCATCGCCGAATTCTGCTGGGTCATCTCATCGATCTGCGTGAGCGTCTTGTTGACCTGCTCGATCCCGCTCGACTGCTCCGCGCTGGCGGTTGCGATCTCCGAGACGATCTGGGCGACGCTCTTGATGGATTCGACGATCTCGCTGAGGGTCGAACCGGTGCGGTTGACGAGTTCGACACCGTCCTTGACCTGGCCGGTGGAATTCAAAATCAGATCCTTGATGTCCTTCGCTGCCTGCGAAGAGCGCTGCGCCAGGCTGCGGACTTCGGACGCGACCACCGCAAACCCGCGACCCGCCTCGCCGGCCCGTGCCGCCTCGACCGCCGCATTCAGCGCGAGCAGATTGGTCTGCCGCGCGATTTCGTCGATGACGGAAATGATGTCGGCAATCTTGCGCGACGATTCCTCGATCCGCGCCATCGCCGTCACCGCCTCGGAGACGACCTCGCCGCCGCGATTGGCGATCTCGCGCGTACCCTGTGCCAGATCGTTGGCCCGCTTCGCGTTATCGGCATTGTTTTTCACCGTGGCCGCGATTTCTTCCATCGACGACGATGTCTCTTCCAGGCTCGCGGCCTGCTCTTCGGTGCGGCCGGAGAAATCGGTGGTGGCGCTGGAAATCTCCTGCGACGCGCCGGTCACCTCCTGGGCGACAACGGCAATCGCGCCGATCGCCTCGTTGAGCTTGTTCACGGCGCTGTCGAAATCGTCCTTCAACTGCTGATATTGCTCGGGCACGTCCGGAAGCTGGCATGTCAGATCGCCCTGAGCGAGCAGCGACAGGTTCCGGCTCAGCAACTCGACGACCTGGGCCTGCTGTTTGGCCGCCCGTGCGTTGGCTTCCTCGGCGGCCTTTCGCGCCTCTTCAGCGGCGTCGATGTAGGTCGAGATCGCCAGATCCATATCGAGGAGCACGGCCTTGACCATCGCCGATATCGCGTCCGCCGCCTGCTCGTGTCCCTTGTTGCCCTTCAGGAATCCCTTCGGCCACATTTCGTTCAATGCCGCATGGATAAGCCCGGCCGAGATCAGCGCATATCCGCCGATGTACCAGCGCGGTTCAAGTCCGATCCGGGCGTGCGTCTGTCCGATGACGCGCGAGCTCTTGAGATAGTCCTCGCTGAACTCAGCCGAGCTGATGCGCGCCCAATGGCGAACCTGACCGTTCTTGGCTTGCGACGCACGGCTCGATTCCGTGAAGAAGCGCGCCACGTCAGGGACCGTTCCAAGCTTCTTGTAAAAGTCGTCAAGGATGCCCGGAAGCGACTTGTCTATGAGCGGCTTCAGGGCCTTGAGATTCTGTTTCGACTTCTCGTCCATCCCCATGAAGTCGAGACGAGTGTTCAATGACGAATTGTCGTTGATAGACATGGTGCAGCGTATCCCCCGAACCGCGCAAAAGATTCGCGCGTCTTTGCCTTGCATCTGTCTGGACGATAGCCTCGCTCAATTAATGGGCGCTTTCTGCGGCAATAAGATTTTTGAATGCGGGATCAGCGCGACCACACTTGACCGGACATACGGCATCACGCGTCGGCGAAAAGCAGCCGTCGCGACCAAAATCCGCAAACGAAAATGATCTAGATCAATGCCGGTTCCGGCAAGCGGCTTCGGGCCTCAGGGCCACATTGCGCGTTCGGAGGCATAACCTCTTCGATCGCCTCCCGCAGAAGCTGCGCTTGCTGTTGCGGCAGACCTTCGTTGACGTAGATGCGCGAACGCGCGAGCGGCAACGGCGGCAGGAAGTGGTGCTCGGCCGTCCTGAGGTCTTTCGGCACCAGCCGCTGCGGCAACACGCAAACCCCGATTCCCGCGCGTATCGCGGACAGAAGCGTCGCCAGATCGTACGCTACCAGCACGACGGTATAAGGCGTTTCGCTCTGCGACAGCGACGCGATCGCGAGCCTGTCGGACAGGCTGTCTGGCCAGCTCAAGAACGGAATCGGACGCCCTTCGCCGACAACAAAGCCGGGACAACTGACCCAGCACATTGTTTCGTCCCAGCCTTGGCCGCGCTGGCCGTCTTCAGTTCCGTCGCGAACGATATACGCCGCGTCGAGATAACCTGCCTTGAGGTCGTCGTGGATTTCCGCGCCCGTTCCCCATGTGATGACCGTGCGGTGGTTTGGCAGCTTGCGGGTGATGTTTTGCTGCATGCTCGCGAGATGAGTCGCTGCGAACACGCTCTGAACTCCAATTCTAAAGGTCCGCTTTCCCTCCCCAGCTCCGCACAGCCTCAGCATCTGCCAGTTCAGATTGAGAATGCGCGTCGCATATTGCTTGACGGTTTCGCCCCGGCTTGTGAGCGAAAATCCGCCATGACTTTTATCGAAGAGCTCTCCGCCGACCATCTGCTGCAGTCGCTTCATGTGCGAACTGATTGCCGGCTGACTGAGGCCGAGGATATCGGCCGCGTCAGTGTAGCTTCCGGTTTTTTCGATCAGCAGGAATGTGCGGAGGAGTTCGCTTGGAATGACCTCGGATCGCAAAACCATTTGGGTCGCTTCATGTTGAGGCCCGGGACAAACGCGACACGACCCATTGTCTCGGCACCAGGTTGTTCAACGCCAACCGACGAGCCACACATTACAATGGCACTAATTACATTCATCTTTTGCGGATTCTCAAGCGATCTGCGTTTTTTCGTACGCGATAGCATTTCGTTTGCGATGCACAGGAGTCATGCTACCCGAGCGTCAACCCGGCACGACGAAACCAGTTTGGGGCGCAAAATTTGCTGAAGCAAAACTCGCATAAACATTAATTTTGATATCTAATCATATGGTTTTATGCAGCAAGACAAGCTTTGTCTTGCTGCATCCAACCATCCGGCATGCCGGACTCAATCCCGCGCCGCAACGCGCTCGGACGGCGTGACATCGAACTGGCGCAGCATGCCGCGCCGCAGCACATCGAACGTCACCTTGCGGCCGATCCGGTCGGCATTGAGCAGACGGATCAGATCGTCGACGCCGGTGACCGTCTGGCCATCGACCTTGACAATGACGTCGAGAGTCATCAGCCCGCCGGTATCGGCAGGCGCGCCCTGCTCGATGGTGGTGATCATCGCGCCCGACGCATTGTCGATGTCGGCCGCACGCGCATGACGGCGCGGCACCGCGACGGTCTGGCCGGCGATGCCGATGAATCCACGCCGGACGCGGCCATGGCGGATCAGTTCGCTCAACACGATCTGCGCGGTGTTGCTTGCGACCGCAAAACAGATGCCCTGCGCGCCCATGATGATCGCCGTATTGATGCCGATCACCTCGCCATGCGACGTGACCAGCGGTCCACCGGAATTGCCGGGATTGAGCGCGGCATCGGTCTGGATCACATCCTCGATCAGGCGTCCGGTCTGCGCGCGCAGCGAGCGGCCGAGCGCGGAGATCACGCCCGCGGTCACGGTCGATTCAAATCCGAGCGGATTGCCGATCGCGACCACGAGCTGTCCGCGCCGCAGCGCCTTGGAATCGCCGAGCGGTGCGGCCGGCAGGTTGCGCACCGAATCCGCGCGCAGCAGTGCCAGGTCGGTGTCGGGGTCTTCGCCAAGCAAGCGCGCATCCATCACCCGCCCTTCCGAATCCGTGAGGCGGACCTCCCGCGCGCCATCGACAACGTGACTGTTGGTGAGCACGAGGCCGTCCGGCGCGATGATGACGCCGGAGCCGACGCCACCGGCGGGGCGGCCTTTGCCGTCGGTCTTGCGGGTCTCGACCCGCACCACCGCGGGACCGACCCGATCGGCGACGCCAATCACGGCATGGGAATAAGCATCGAGCAGGGCCGCATCCTGCGCGGCGCTTTCGACATGGGGTTGAGATACGTCGGTGTCGAACACGGACGTATTGGTGACGTCGAGCATGGCACGCTCTCACAAACATGTACGCGCGCGGCCGCAGATCGGTCTACGGGCGCCATTCCGTGGCCGCGCTGTTGGGGTGTCGGCAGATATAGGCGTGGTGCATGAAAGTTAAAGGGAGCGCACGTGCCCAGTCACCGCAGGTGCTTGAACGCCTCGGTGAAGAAGTACGGCCCGAGCGTATAGAGGCTCGTCCACAGGAAGGCGCCGCATGACTGCGCCAGCAGGAAGCGCGGAAACGGCATCGCCAGCGACCCCGCCAGCAGACCGTTGACCTGGCGCATCAGGGGAATGAAGCGCGCCACCACCACGATCCAGACTCCACCCTTGGTGAAGCGCTGTTCGATATTGTCCAGCCTTTCCTCGGTCAGTCCGATCCGCGGTCCGAACCGCCGCAACAGCGTGTTGCCGCCAAGCCGGCCGACCAGAAAACCGGTGGAGTCGCCCAGGATCGCGCCGGCCAGCACCGCGAAATACACTGACACGATCGAGAGTTCGCCCTGCGCCGCCAGGAGGCTCGCGGCGATCACGCCGGTCTCGCCCGGCACCGGAGAGCCCATCGATTCCAGATAGATCATGGCGAAGATCGCGAACGCGCCATAGGTCTTGATGAACGGCTCGAAGATCGACCAGCCTTCATGCAGCGTTGCAAGCATGATCAATTCCCAAACGTATCGCCGAGCTTGTTCATGACCCCGTCTCTGCCTTACCCATCTTTCCCGTGCAAGAGTCGTGCTACGACACCGCCCTCACATCGGATCGGTGCCGCCGCGCTTCGCCGACCACGCGATCAGGCCGGCGACCACCACGATGGCCAGGCACGCGCTCCAGGGTCCGCCCGCGGCATAGGCCAGAGCGCCGCCGAGGGCGCCGATCAGAAAACCCATCAGCACCGCGAACACCGTGGCGAACCGCTTGCGCGCCTCCGCCACCTGCGCCGCGAGATCCGCATCGGCGGCAACCCGCGCGGGCCGCAGGCGGGCATAGAGCAGTTCGGTCGCGTCGATCGCAAGCTGGGTGGAATTGCCGGTCATCACATTGGTCTGCGGCACGCCGCGCAACAAAAGACGCACAAGCGCCGATTGCACACCCATCGCCGCCGCGGACAACAGGCCGGCAATGGCCCCCAGCCACGCGTCCGGATCGGTGATCGGCCATGAATAGAGCATGAGCGCAACGAAGCCGGCGAGCAAGAGCGCTTCCAGCGCGAACACCAGCGGCAGCGAGGAGCGCTTGCTCCCGCGGCGCACGATGATGATCGCAGCGGCGGTGCCGGCGCCCAGCATGAAGGCCGGGATCGCCAGCATCTTTGCCGCGACGCCCCGATCGTCGACCACGAGTTCGGCCGCGGCCACCACGAAGCTGCCGGTCACCTGCGCGGCGAAGAATCCGAACAGCGCGAGAAAGGTGATGCTGTCGACATAGCCGGCGACGAGACTGAGCAGCGGCGGCACCGCCCGTGGCAGCGGTGCGGGTCCGCTCACCGCGCTCATCGCTTGCGCAGCCACGCGCCGATGCGCGCGACCGCCTCGTGCATGTCGGCCTGCGATTGCGCATAGCAGAAGCGCAGGTAATGCCGCCCGTCGACCGGATCGAAATCGACGCCGGGCGTTGCCGCGACATGCGCCTCTTCCAGCATGCGTTTGGCAAACGCGTACGAGTCGTCGGAGAAGCGTGCCACGTTGGCATAGAGATAGAAGGCGCCGTCGACCGGCAGGAAGGTTTCGAGCCCCGCCGTCGGCAGGCCGTCGATCAGGATGCGGCGGTTGTCCTCATAGCCGTGCTTGACGGCGTCCATCTCATCGCGGCCGTCGAAAGCAGCCTCGGCCGCGATCTGCGACAGCGTCG
The DNA here is from genome assembly GCA_964641065.1 of uncultured Hyphomicrobiales bacterium. GTDB lineage: Bacteria > Pseudomonadota > Alphaproteobacteria > Rhizobiales > Xanthobacteraceae > Pseudorhodoplanes. Next base: position 8,695 of record CAZXJZ010000177.1, read on the forward strand.
GTACGCTGATCGCGAGATTGCCTTGCAGCCGTTCGATCGGCCGCACCAGCGGTTCGGGCGCGACGATCCAGCCGATGCGCCAGCCGGTCATGCAGAAATATTTCGAGAACGAGTTGATCACCAGCGCATGATCCGAGATCCGCAACGCGGTCTCGGACGGAAATGCATAATCGAGCCCGTGATAGATTTCGTCGGAGATGAAACGGATGCCCGCCTCCCCCGTCACCCGGATCAGGGCGGCAAGCGCCTCGGGCCGCATCATCGTGCCGGTCGGATTGGCCGGGCTCGCCACCAGCAAGCCGGCCAGTTTCTGCTTGCGATGTTCGGCCAGCACCGCTTCAGGAGTCACCGCCCAGCGCGTGGCGTCGCCGGTTTCGATCAGCACCGGCTCGCAGCCGAGCGCCTTGAGGATGTGGCGGTAGGGCGGATAGCCGGGATTGGCGATGCCGACCCGGTCGCCGGGCTCGAACATCGCCAGGAAAGCCAGAATGAAACCGGCCGAGGAGCCGGTGGTGACGATCACCCGGGCGGGATCGAGATCGACATTATACGTTTCGGCGTAATGGCGCGCGATCCGGGACCGCAGCGAGCCGATGCCGAGGGCTTCGGTGTAGCGCAGCGGACCGTCCAGCGCCTGCTTCGCGGCGAGAATCGCGGTCCGCGGCGCGGGCGCTGCCGGCTGACCGACCTCCATGTGAATCACATGATGACCCGCGGCCTCGACGCGCGTCGCCGCAGCGATCACGTCCATCACCATGAAGGGCGGAACATCGCTGCGCGCGGAGGGCGACAAAATCTGGCGAGCGCGTTCCAGCATCTCTTTCAGGCGCCTGTTTTCGGCTTACGTCCGGGCATATGCCCCGCTCCTGCCGCATTCGCGGGATTGCTTTGCCACCGTTCCGAACCATGACCTCGGCGTGATTTGACCGCCTCCGGCGGGCTGATTAGGTTCGCGTCGTTAGCAAGACAAATCAGAGCGTTATGACACCAGCCGCAACCCCGCACAGGACTAGCAGGACGGTGACCGCGAAGCCAGTCTCGCGCCTGCTCGTGGCGCTGACGGCGCTGGCGCTGGCTGTTCCGCCGCTCCCGGCCGCCGCGCAGAAGCGTGGCGGCGGCATCCCGCTGATCCGCGACGCCGAGATCGAACAATTGCTGCGCGACTACACCCAGCCGATCCTGCGCGCCGCCGGCCTTGGCAAGGCCAATGTCAAGATCGTGCTGATCAACGACAAGTCCTTCAACGCCTTCGTGGTCGACGGTCGCCGTATCTTCGTCAACACCGGCGCGCTGGCCGAATCGACGACGCCGAATCAGATCATCGGCGTGATGGCGCACGAGACCGGTCATATCGCCGGCGGCCATCTGTCCAAGCTGCGCCAGGAACTGGC
>CAZXJZ010000178.1:0-10038 GCA_964641065.1 uncultured Hyphomicrobiales bacterium
GACCAGGCCGCTCTTCTCCAGCAGTTCCAGGGTGCGGTAGATCGTGGCCAGCCCCCACGGCGCTGCATGAACTCGGTCATAATGCCGTGACCGGGAATATGCCGCATGGCCTCCGCTGGAGGCTGGTTTTCCGGGCATTGGCCATGCGGGTGTTCGGCATAATCAGAGCCCTTCGAGGAACGCCAGGAGCTGGTCGTCGGGCCGGAACCGGTTCGTCGGCATTGCCGGAGCGGCGACGCGAGCGAGAGCCTTTTCCTTCATCCGCATGTCGGCGTGGATGTAAATCTGGGTCGTCGCGACGGACTCATGTCCGAGCCAGAGGGCGATCACCGCTTGATCGACGCCGTGATGGAGCAGGTCCATTGCAGTGCTGTGGCGAAGCGTATGCGGCGTGACCCGCTTGGTGCCGATGCTCGGGCATGTGCGCGATGCCATAAGGCAGTGCTTGCGGACCAGATGTTCGAGCGCATCGCGGCTTAGATGCTCACCCCGGATCGACGGGAACAACGGCCTGCTGTCGTCGCAGTGGTCTCCGATCCAAGCCGCGAGCAGCTTGGCCGTATCGCGGCGGAGCGGGGTGCAGCGTTCCTTCCGACCCTTGCCCATGCAGCGGATATGCGCGCCACTGCCCAGCGCCACGTCGCTGCACTTGAGGTTCACCAACTCGGATGCCCGCAGGCCCGTCTGGATCGCGAGCAGGAGCAACGCATGATCACGCCGTCCTGCCCATGTCGTGCGATCGGGAGCCGCCAACAACGCCTCGATCTCCTCGGCATTGAGGAACATCACCGCACGCTTCACATAGCGCTTGTTGGGCATCGCGAGGATGCGCTGGCAGTGAAGCAGCCAGGTAGGATCGGTCATCGCGACGTAGCGGAAGAACGAGCGTATCGCGGCGAGCCGTGTATTGCGGCTGCGCGCGGTGTTCCCGCGCGCCGTCTCGCCGTGAACAAGGAAGTCGGCGACCAGATCGGCATCGATGTCTTCGACCGTGAGCCTGACCGGCGGCTTGCGGTGCCGGGCGCTCGCGAACCGCAACAACAGGCGGAACGTGTCGCGATAGCCCGCGACCGTATGACGGCTGGCCTCCATCTGGATGCACAGCCGGTCGGTGAAGAAGCGCTGGATCAGCGCGGGCAAGGTGACGGTGTTCATTGGTCCGCCTCCCCGCCATTGGAGGTCGCGCGCGCCATAGCCAGAGCGAGCAACTCGGGCACCGCTTCCAGATACCAGAACGTATTGGCGGGGTCGGTATGACCAAGATAGGTCGTCAGCCGGATCATCTCGCGCGCCGGGTCCTTGCCGGTCCGGTACCAGTTGATCATCGTGCGCACTGCGAAGGTGTGGCGAAGGTCGTGGATGCGCGGTCCTCGGCCATGCCGGCAGCATTGCTGATCGGCTCGCAAGCCGATCTGCTGGCAGGCATGCGCGAAGTTGTAGCGTGCGCTGCAGTCGGTCATCCTCGTTCCGTTTTCGGTGACGAAGAACGCGGGCGCGGCACGCCCGAGCAACCGGTCGCGCTCGGCGGTATAGGCGATGAGCTGCGCCATCACGGTCGGGGCAAGCAGGATCAGCCGTTCCCTGCCGAGCTTTCCGCGTCGCACGCGCAGCACGCCGTCCCCAGCGTCGAGATCGTCATCGTTAAGCGCCAACGCCTCGCTGATCCTGAGGCCGGTGACCGCGATGAGCCCGAACAGGGTCGAGCAGGCCAGCCCGCGCAAGCCGTAGATCGACGGCAGGGTCTTGGCCGCTGCGATGATCGCAACGATCTCAGCCTCGCTGTAGATATAGGGGCGCTGCCGCCCGGAACGGTCGGGCAGCAATCCACGCGGCGGCACTTCATGCGCCGTGTCGATGCCATTCAACCACTGCGCGAACAGTCGCACCTTGCCGAGCCGGGCCGATCGCGTCGATGTGCCCACATCGGGCAGGCTCGCATCCCAGCGCAGGAACAGCGCCGTGTCGATGTGTACAGCACCTTCCTGATCGGCGAACCGGGTGAAGCGGCGGAGTACGCGCTCATCGGTGCGAAGGTCGTAGCCAAGGCTGCGTCTGACGCTCAGATAGCGGTCAAGCTGGAGTGCGATGCTCATTGCACGCCTCCCGCCACCGGCCACGGCTGGGCAATGGATCGCAACCCGTCGATATCGAGCCGGGCATATATCATGGTCGATGTTCGCGAGCGGTGCCGCAGCACATCGCCTATCTCGTCGAGCGACGCGCCCGCGTTCACCAGCCGGGTCGCAAGGCTATGACGAAGCAGGTGCGATCCAACATAGGGCGTGACCGGCTTCTGGCCCGTCGCAGCCAAGGCGTCCTTGAGGATCGCGTTGACGATCTGGCCGTCCCTGAACGCACGATGCGGCGCTCGGTGGGTGACGAACATCGTGCGGCATGTCGTCGGCCCACGCTCCTCACGAAGATAGTAGCTGAGGGCGTCACCGACCTCGGCGGAGATCGGCAAGCGGTCGTGCAGCTTACCCTTACCGCGCACCAGCAACTCGCCGGCACGCCAGTCAATATCGTAAAGCTGGATCGCGATGATCTCGAACGCGCGCAGGCCAAGCCGCGCCATGAGCAGCAGCATCGCATAATCTCGCGCGCCGTGCCGGGGGTTGCCGCGCACCGAGGCGAGAACGGCTTCGACGCCGTCGGGCGACAGGTGCCGGGGCAGTCGCGCACCCCAGCGCTGGGCCGCTTTAGGTATGCTCGGCGCGAGGTTGGCCGCCGTTGCCCCGCACGCGAACAGATACTGGCAGAAGGTCCGCAAATGGGTCGTTACCGTCTTGTCGCGGTTGAGATGCCTGCCTGCCAGCACATGCTGGACGAAGTTGGTGGTGTCAGCAGCGCGAAGGCGCGTCAGATCGGCCATCCCTATTCCGAAGCGATGATCGAGGAACCGATCGGCGAAGCGCAGCACGTGGTAGATCGTGCGCAAGCTCAGGCCGCGTTGCTTGACCAGATAGGCTTCAAAGTCCGCCAGCAGCGCCGCCCGCGCGGCCTGCGCTTCGGTCACGGGCACCGGCTGCGCCACGCCAATATCGATGAGATGCTGGGCGAACCGGCGGGCAAAATGGTGGAAGCGGATCTTGGTGTCCGGTCCGCGCGCCTCGGTCTGCGCCAGTTGATCCGCAAGGTCGGGGGTCAGTGCCGATGGCTCGATCTTGGCGGCATCCATCAGCCGCCCCAGCTTCCGGGCAAGATGGCGATAGGTTCTGATCGTCCCCGCCGTGTAGTTGGCGGCGGCAAAGCTTTGCGCGAACGAGTCCAAATAAGGATCGACGCAGGTCTTCGAATTATCGGTCATGATCGTGATGCTCCATGTTGTTGGAGCACCGAGATTATGCTGAACTCGATTGGCGGTTTCATTGGGATGGCCGCTGCGTTTCAGCGCCATGCGGCATAATCCCGGTCACGGCATTATGACCCTTATGCCGATATCGGCATAACGGTCATGCCAGCGGCCATCATTCCCGCCTCAACCGCGATCTGTCCGGAGCGCACGGCTCGAAGAAATACGCCTTCGAAGAGCTGATTGCGGAGCTTTGCGCTGCGTTCTCCTGCGCTTCGCTCGGCATCGTGCCGAGCGTGCGGCATGCTGACTATATCGGCTCATGGCTTGAGGTGCTGCGCGAGGACAATCGCGCGATCGTGCGGGCGGCTTCGCAGGCAACCAAGGCGGCCAATTACCTGCTCGACTTTCTGCTGACGACCGATCTGCGCGCAGCAGCGGATCCGGCCGCTGCCGATCTTGCGGCCGCGTGATGCGTGCCCGTTGCGGCCAAGAGAGAGTGAGAGGGCGGAGCGGGCTCTGCGGCGGGTTGGAGGTCGAGAGAGAGGCTCTCGGCCGCCCGCCGTGGAGAAGTGACATGGCAAAGGCCGTTCAGAAAATCACGCTGTCGCCATCGCGCGACATTCCCTTCAACAAGCTTGTCTTGAGCCAGTCGAACGTCCGCCGCGTGAAGGCGGGGATCTCGGTCGAGGACCTCGCCGAGGACATCGCTCGACGCACCTTGCTGCAAAGTCTCAACGTGCGGCCCATTCTCGACGCCGACGGACAGGAGACCGGCATGTTCGAGGTGCCCGCCGGCGGGCGGCGTTACCGCGCCCTCGAGTTGCTGGTGAAGCAGAAGCGCCTCGCCAAGACCGCACCAATCCCCTGCATCGTGCGAGAGGCCGGCACCGATATCTCGGCCGAGGAGGACTCGCTTGCCGAGAACGTGCAGCGCGCTGCCCTGCATCCCCTCGACCAGTTCCGCGCCTTCCAGACCCTGCGCGAACAGGGGCGGTCCGAGGAAGAGATCGCGGCCATTTTCTTTGTCTCCGTCAATGTCGTGAAGCAGCGGCTCCGCCTTGCGTCGGTGTCGTCCAACCTGCTCGATGTCTATCTCGAGGATGGCATGACACTCGATCAGTTGATGGCGTTCACCGTCACCAGCGATCACGCCCGGCAGGAACAGGTCTGGGAGAACGTCAGCAAGTCCGGCTACGACGAGCCGTACCAGATCCGGCGCATGCTCACGGAGGACACGGTCCGCGCTTCCGACAAGCGGGCACAGTTCGTCGGGCTCGACGCCTATGAAGCCGCTGGCGGCGCTGTCCTGCGCGATCTGTTCGAGAGCGACGACGGCGGTTGGCTGCAGGACGTGACACTGCTTGACCGGCTCGTGACCGAAAAGCTGAAGGCCGAGGCCGATGCGATCGCCGCGGAAGGCTGGCAGTGGATCGAGGCCGCCGTCAGCTTCCCATACAATCACGACTACGGCCTGCGGCAGCTTGAAGGCACGCCGGCCGACCTCACGGCCGAGGAGCAGGCGACGATCGAAGCCCTTCAGGCCGAACAGGCCAAGCTCGAAGCCGAGTATCAGAACGCCGACGAGCTTCCCGACGAGGTCGATGCCCGCCTCGGCGAGATCGAGGAGGCGGTGTCCGCCTTCGACAATCGACCGCATATCTTCGATCCGGCCGACATCGTCCGCGCCGGCGTCTTCGTCAGCATCGATGGCGACGGCACGCTCCTGGCCGAACGCGGCTTCGTGCGGCCGGAGGACGAAGCGCCGGCCGATCAGACGGACGGCGAGGGTGAACACGCATCGCCCGATGCGGAGGGAAGTCATCCCGACACGCCGTCCACGCGCGGCACCGTCATCACGGTCGGCGGTCAACCGGAGGCGGACGACGAGGAGGATGACGGCATCAAGCCGTTGCCCGATCGCCTCGTCATGGAACTGACTGCGCACCGCACGCTCGCGCTGCGGGATGCCCTGGCGGCCAATCCTCATGTCGCGATGACGGCGCTCTTGCACAAGCTCTGTATCGACGCCTTGTACACGGCCTATACGCCCGGCTGCATCGAGGTATCGGTCCGGCATGTTCAACTGCCGGTTCAGGCGCCGGGCCTGAAGGACAGTGCTTCGGCGAAGTCCGTGGATGAACGGCACAAGGCCTGGACGGCCGATATGCCGGGAGATGAGGCCGCGCTGTGGGATTGGCTCACGACACTCGACGATGCTAGCCGCTCGACGCTGCTTGCTCATTGCGTCTCCTACGGCGTGAACGCGCTGTTCGAGAAGGCCGACCGCTACGGCGGCAATGGCGTCTCGTCGCACGGCCTGCGCCGCCGTATCGACCAGGCCGATCGTCTGGCGCGCACTGTCCATCTCGACATGGTGGAGGCGGGCTGGCGGCCGACGGTCGAGAATTATCTCGGCCGTGTTACCAAGAGCCGCATCCTCGAAGCCGTGCGCGAGGCGAAGGGTGAATCGTCGGCGCAGCTCATCGACCATCTCAAGAAGTCCGAGATGGCGAAGGAGGCCGAACGGCTGCTCGACGGCACCGGCTGGCTCCCCGAGCCGCTGCGTCTCGCCGAGGCCTCTTCCGCGTCGAACGAGTCCGGTGCAGCGACTGAACCACTCCCTGAATTCCTCGCCGATGACGACGATGAAGCGAGCGAGACCGGCGGGGACGATCAGTCCCATGCCGTCGCAGCCGAATAACTTCGGTTGACGGGGCGGCTCCGGCCGTCCCGCTTCCTTCCACCACGCATCTCAATCCCCAGCCCGGCCTCTGCGCCGGGCTTCATCGTTTTCAGGAGCATCATCATGACTGACGACACTTCGATGCCAGTATCAGCGCTCGATCCGACCTCCTGGCTCGCGCAGGAGCAGGCATTCGCGAAGCTCTGCGAATCCATTCGTTCCGAGAACAAGGCTGCCGTGTTCGACGCGCTCGCCCAGGCCGGTATCACCCGCGTCGAGGTGACCTTCGACGGCTACGCTGACAGCGGCCAAATCGAAGGCGTTGCCGCAAAGGCCGGCGACAAGGACACAGCGCTTCCCGCGGTCAGCGTGGAGCTGGCGCACGCCGAATGGGGCAGCTCCGGCATCGTCCGCGTCACGCACCCGATGCCGCAGGCGATCGAACAACTCGCCTACGATTTCCTCGAAGAGACCCATAACGGCTGGCAGGACAACCACGGCGCCTATGGTGACTTCCTGTTCGACGTCGCCGAGCGGACGATCACGCTCAACTACTATGAGCGGATCGAGACCTTCCAGTACACTGAACATACGTTCTGAGGAGGCGGCAATGGCGCATCCCTATCACCATTCGCTGTCCTCCGTGCGCAAGTGGGGCGGGACGGTCGAGGACTATCTGCCGATCCATAGCTGGTTCGACGCCAGCAAACAGATCACCGCGGATTTCCGGCACCGGGCGCTGCGGCACCATGCCGAAGGCATCTTCATGGCCGAGACCATCTTCGGCCTAACCATCACGCTGTCGTCCGGCCGCGTGATTCCGACGCGCTGGGTCGGCGAGCAGCACGTCATCGAGGACCTTGGCTTCATTCCGAGCTTTGCCGACTGGGTGAAGTGCATCCGGCCCGAGCCCTGGATGGGCCGGGCCCGTCGGCTCGAGGGCGAAGTAGAGGCGCCACACGCGGCACCACCTGCCAAGGAGGTCGCGTGATGTACGGCACCTACCTCAGGCTCGACGTCACCGTGCATGACAACTGGCGAATGGTCGTGCGCGCGGCGTCGCGCAAGTTGAACCGACAGGCGTTGCGCGACCCGAAGCGTCGCACTGCCCGCAAAGAGTTCTACCGGCAGATGCTCGCCTATCACCGCCAGGCACAGGACATCGTGTTGACCTGGCGGCTCTGACTCGCATTCCCGCTTCCATCCGTCGCGGCCCGGCCCTCCGCCAAAGGAGGACCGGGCCGCCGTATTTTCAGGAGAACGGCAATGGCCGACTACTACACCCCGACCGTACTCCAGCCGTCGATTCCCGATGCGGACATGACGCCGCTGGAACGTTTGCTTCTCTTTCATATTTTCGATGCCGAGCGTGACGGCGACGGCTGGTATTTCTTCTCCGAACAGGGGCCGGCCGACATGTTCTGTGTCGAGCGCATCGCACTTGAAGCCGCGCTCGCGGCATCCGAGGGCGCCGGCGCAAGCGTGGCCAATACCTTCGTCAAGGAGCATCTGCCTGACCCGCAATCCGGCGAACCGCTGCCGTCACATCTTGACCTCGATCTCAACACGACGTCCTGGGAGTTCATCATGCAGGATATCGTGCGCCGGTCGCCGACGCTTCGCTACGTGTCGGCCGTATCGTCGTTCACCTGCTCGAGGATGCGACCAGACGGTTTCGGCGGCGCGGCCGTTGTGATCTCCGCCAACAAGATCATCGGCAAGTCCACCAACGATCTCCTCGATGAGTTCATCGCGCAGGTCGCGCCGTAAGGCTCGCCCTCCGCGCATGCACGGCCTCAGCCGGGATCCTCGCGCGATCGTGTGGGAGCCCTGGCATCCGTTCCCCCGTTCATCGCGTTGCGCCGTGTCCTGTCTGGGCGCGGCGCATCGGCCGTCAACGGGCAAGCCGTTTCCGCGCCGGCCTGACGGCCTCGCGTGACCGCCAATGCTGCCCCGTGCCCTTCGCCAGTCCGCCGCAACGCGAGGCGAAGGAGGTTAGGACGATGTGCAAGGTTCTCAACAAGCATCACGCGGGGATTCCGTCATACGCCGTTTACATCGGCCGCGGCTCGAAGTGGGGCAATCCGTTCCGGATCGGCCACGATGGCGACCGCGCAGTCGTCATCGCGAAACACGCGCGCTGGCTGGCGGACCAGTATCACTTGCTGCGCGCGCTTGACGAGCTTCGCGGACGCGATCTCGTCTGCTTCTGCGCGCCGCGCGCGTGCCACGGCGACCTCTTGCTGCGGCTCGCCAACGCCACGCGCGAGGAGCGCATCGCGTGGTGGCGCGCGGTGAAAGCCGCGGCATGAGAGGGAGAGGGAGGCCGGGAGGCGGGCGAGCCCGGCGCGCGAAGAGAGCGAGCCGCCGGGATGGTCCCGCTCCGCTCTCGGAGTCTCTCCTATGCCCAACAAGTCCACGACCTTCGACTTCGGCAAGCCGGTCGCCTACGACCCGGGTGCCAAGCGGCTCTTTCACAGCCGCGCGCGATCGCAACTCCGCCGCCTCGCAACGGCGCTCGGCCTGCGGCCGGGATCCTACGACCTGCGGTCGAACCCGGCCGGCATCGCCGTCTCCGGCGAGATCACGCTGCACACCGATCGTCTCTATGTGCAGGCATCGCAATCCGCAATGGGCAACGGTAACGGCATTCTGTTCCGCGCCTGCAAGGGACGGAAGGACTATGTCGGCGGCCCGAACAATTTTGCGCCGCTCGACCTTCTCAACAGGCCGCAGGAGCTGGCAAGTCGGATTCAGGAGCGGTGTCATGTTTGACATCGCTCACCGCACAGCTCGCGCCTTCCGGTCCTGGCTCCTGGATCGCCGCTACCGCTTTCGTACCCATCTCGCACAATGGCGGCGGGCCTGGCGCTACGCCATCGACCGCCTCTCGGCCGACGATGCCCAGCGCATGATGCTCGATTGCCGCCATCCGGCAGGCTGGTATCCGCTCCTTGTTCTCACCGTCGAAGACACGCTCGAACAGGCGCGTGAGGACCTTGCCGATCATCCTGATCTCCCGCGTCTGATTGCGGACGGCTGCGCCCGCGTCGCTGACAAGTGGGAATCCTACAATGACGAGCTGTGGGAGGCCCGGCGCTGGGCGATCGGTCTCGCCAGGGACTATGCCGCTGACGAGAGCGTCGCGCTGATCCCGCGTGAGGACGATCGCGAGCCTGCGATCTGACGATCCCGTCCATCCTCCGTCATCACGAGCCCGGCCGCTGCGTCGGGCTTTTCGCATTCAACAATCACATAGAAAGGAGACCTGTCATGGGTTGGCTCTATATGCAATCGCTCAAAGGGTATTCGGGACCCCGCCAGTATCTCGACGCGCAGTTCACCTTCGCGCGGCCGGAGCTCACGTCCAGGGTGCTGCGATCCGCGCTTGTCGGCATGCACGTCTATTACGCGGCCATCGAGCATGTTCGTCACGAGAAGAACGAACGCATCATCTTCGCTGCCGTCTGTCTCGTCCGCTACAACCCGCGCGACCGCGAGGGGTATATCTTTGGCTACAAGGACATGGACGAAACCGTGGGGCCGAACGAATCCGGCTGTCCCGAGGCGATCCTCGATCTGCTGACGCCGACCGAATATCCTTACGCCAAGGCGTGGCGCGCCCGCTGCCGGGAGAATGCAGCGGCACGGCGCGCGCTGTCGGGCAAACCCTCGCCGCGGCCCGGACAGACCATCGTGTTCGATCAGGCGCTCTCGTTCCGAGATGGACGCAGCTTCGATCGTTTTGAAGTGGTGGCTAACTCGCGCAGCCATCGCACAATGCTGTTTCGCGCCACGGACACCGGTGGGCTCTACCGGATCAGGAACGTCAAGAAGCTGACTTACCGGCTAATCGATCCGGGCTGATGCGGATCGGAGACCGGAATCTGTTCGAAGCGCCCGGCGCGCTCGAACAGGGGTCTCGGCCGGACAGTCCTCACAAAACTCTGGCAGCGCCCTCACGCTGCCTTCTGGAACCTGATCCCAGGGCGCAGACCTGCGCGCTCCGCAAGCCGAACCAGCATGCTCAGGCTGAACCGGTTGATCTTTCCGTTCTTGA
>CAZXJZ010000179.1:0-9905 GCA_964641065.1 uncultured Hyphomicrobiales bacterium
CAAGCGGGGGAGGGACAACAAGAATGACCCCGCCGTTTTACCGCCACGCCGGATTGCTTATCATCGCGCCCCATGACGCTGCGCCCGCTCCCATCGCCCTGCCCTGCCCGTACAGCCGCGCCCCGCGCGCGCCGCGCCGCATCCCTTGCCGCGTGCCTTGCCGCCGCGCTGGCGCTGGCCGGCTGCTCCACCGTGCTGGAGCATGGCGGGCTCGCCCCCGAGGCCACCTATTCCGCCTCGCCGGCCAACATCGCGTCGCTGACCGACGTGATCCAGTCGCAGCCCAACGACCCGCAGGCCTACAACATGCGCGGCACGGTGCTGGCCTCGGCCGGCCGCCGCAAGGAAGCGCTGATCGACTTCAACAAGGCGGTGCAGCTCGATCCGAAATATGCCGAGGCCTATGCCAATCGCGGCCTCGTTCACCGGCAGGACGGCCAGCCCGATCTCGCGATCAAGGATTACGACGCCGCGATCCGCATCGATCCGAATTACGCCACCGCTTATCTCGGCCGCGGCCTCGCCTGGCGCGACAAGAAGCAGACCCTGAAGGCGCTGGAGGACATCAACCGCGCCATCGCGATCCGGCCCGACAATGCGCAGGCCTATTACAATCGCGGCCTGCTCTATCAGGGCTCGGCCCAGCATCAATTCGCGATCGACGATTTCTCCACCGCGGCAACGCTTGCGCCGCGCGAGGCCGATCCGTATCTCGCCCGCGCGCTGAGCTACATCGCCGCCGGCGACCTCAAGGCCGCGGCGACCGATCTCGACAATGCGGTACAGCTCGACGAGCAGAATTTCGCCGCCTGGACCTCGCGCGGTCTGGCCTACGAGCGCATGGGCGACAAGCAGAAGGCCGCGGGCTCTTATGCGAAGGCGCTCAACATCCAGCAGAATTACGCACCGGCCGCGGACGGCTTCCGCCGCGTCGGCGGCGAATACGGGAAGACGTATCAGGCGTTTTGAGTGTCCGTCATTGATGTGGGGCAAGGCGCGTCGCGCCGCCCCACCTACGATGCGTGTGTCCCGGGCAGAACCGGCAGCCACCTCGCACGCGGCAACAGCATGGGTCCCGGCTCAGCGTCGCACCATTCCGCTTCGCTTCATGCTGCGCCGCGTCCGGGACACGAGACCACACGTATAGGTTCGTCCCCGCGAAAGCGGGACCCAGACTCACAATCGACGGCCCGTCCTGCAGACGAAAGAATTATCATGAAACGCACGCTCATCGCCGCCACGCTCTCGCTTCTCCCGCTCGCCGCACTGGCGCAGGAGCCCGAACGCAAAATCCCGCGCGCTGACCCGCAGAACGGCGCGGTGCTGGCGCAGCGCTGGTGCGGCACCTGCCATATCGTGGCGAAGGATCAGACCAAGGCAATTGACGGCGTCCCATCATTCGCCGCGATCGCGCAGCGCGGCGACCTCAGCGGCGAGCAACTCGCCTTCGTGCTGCTCAATCCGCATCCGGCCATGCCGGCGATGACGCTGACCCGGAACGAGGCACGTGATCTGGCGGCGTATATCGCCACACAGAAGTAAGCGGGGCGAGTTGGGGTCAGCCGCGGGCTCATACGCGAAGGCGCTCAACATCCAGCAGAACTATGCACCGGCCGCGGACGGCTTCCGCCGCGTCGGCGGCGAAAACGCTGCACTCAACCGTGCTCTGGTCTCGTGTCCCGGACGCGGTGCAGCGCTAGCGCAAGCAGAGCGATACACCGCAGAGCCGGGACCCATTTCTCCGCACACATAACGATGGGTCCCGGTTCTGCAGCGCATCGTTGCACGCTGCGCTGCGCCCGGGACACGAGATCGATAAGCTTATCGCGCAGCTCGCGCCTCATCCTGAAGAGCGGCAAATCGCGTCTACGAACGCCCCTTGACATCATAGGAATAAAAGCATATACCCCATTTCACCTCGCTCACCGAGGGGCGCTCTCGCGAGGCGTCGTGTGAGTGGAGCGAGGTGCGGCGCCCGCGGGCAAGCTTCGCAAGCTTGCACCCGGGCGGTGACGGGGCTCCGCCCGGGGTCACTACGGACCCCTGCCAGGAGCTGGCTGACGCCATGCGTAGCTCAAGACGCATGGAGGCAAAGCGCGGCCCGGCACCGGGATGAGAACGCCGCCATAGACAAAGTCCCGGACCGCGCAAGCGTGCCGGGGCGGCGCGCCGAGAGGCGGCTGTGCGGTGAAAGCCGCGCGGCACACAGGAACGGCCCTGCGCCTGTCGGCGCGCCGTCTCCCCTCACCTCACCTTCGGATGCCCGTGGCATCGCGAGGACAATGCGCCGTGGCTGTTTGAGATTTGAATCCGTCCCAGCCCGTCACCGAAGAGGTGCGCGGCGAAAGCCGCGCCTCGAAGGGCGACGGCCCGCATGGCGCCACCATGGCCGTGCATCCTTCGAGGCTCCGCGCAGTCGCGCGTCGCACCTCGGGATGACGGAGAACCACCGCGCGTTCTTGCCGCGCCTCCCTGCCGTCACGCTTTCGCTTTACACTTCGCACCGCCCGCATGATTCACCGGAAAGGCCACGATGCAGCCCTCGCTCGCACCGCGCAGCCCGTGGGAGATCTTCATCCCCTACACGCCGCTGCATGCGGTGTCGGTGCTGGTCTGCGCGCTTGCGATCGCGATGCTGATCCTCGCGGCGCGGCGCATGCGCGAGAGCGGCGCCGAGCCGTTCTTCCGGCGCGCCTTCGCCTGGTCGTGCATCGCGTTCTGGGTGTTACAGAATGCGTGGTTCCATGCATCGGGCATCGACTGGCTCGCCGGGCTGCCGCTGCATATCTGCGATCTCGGCGGGCTGATCGGGCCGATCGCGTTGCTCACCGGCAACCGGCTGATGCGCGCGACGCTGTATTTCTGGACCTTCGCGCTCACCGCGCAGGCCTTCATCCAGCCGGCGCTGTCGGCCGGGCCCGCGACATCGGTGTTCTGGTTCTTCTTCGCCGCGCACGCGATCGTACTGGCCTGCGCGCTCTATGACATCGCGGTGCTGGGCTTCCGCCCGCTATTTGCCGACCTGCCGCGGGTCTATCTGTTCAGCGCCGGCTATGTGCTGGCGATGGTCGCGGTGAATGCCTGGCTCGGCGCGAACTACGCCTATCTCGGCGATCCGGCGCCGCCGCTGAAGGTGCCGCCGTTCATCGATGCACTCGGGCCGTGGCCGCAACGCGCGATCATCGTCACCGCGATGGCGGGATTGAGCTTTCCGCTGCTGGTGCTGCCGTGGCGGCTCGCGGCGCGGAGGACAACAAACGCTAACGCAAATGCTGCGCGATGAACTTGCGCGCGGCGGCGAGATGGTCGTAGCGGTCGAGATCCTCGTGGCCGCCATCGGCGAAGCGCACGAATTGCTTCGGCTCGTTGGCCAGAGCGAACAGCCGCTCGCCCATGCGGAAGGGCACCACGCGGTCGCGCGCACCATGCATGACGAGCACCGGCGCTTTGACCTTGCCGATGCGGTCGTCGGAGCGGAACTGGTCCTTCATCAACAGCCGCACCGGGATGAACGGATAGGCCGAGAACGCGACATCGGCGGTCGAGGTGAACGGCGCTTCGAGGATGACGGCGGCCACGTCCTTCTCGCCGGCCAGCGCGACCGCAACGCCGGTACCGAGCGACTCGCCCCACAGAACGATCTTCGCATCGGGCCAGGTGGCGCGGGCGAAATCGTAAGCGGCGCGGCCGTCCGCGATCAGGCCGTCCTCGGTGGGTTTGCCGTCGGACCCGCCATAGCCGCGATAAGACAGCGCCACGAGGCCGGTGCCGTCATCGACGAGCTTGCGATAGCGCGGGACGCGGTGCGCGACCGAGCCGCCGTTGCCGTGGAGATACAGCACCACGGGCTTTCCGGGCTTCGGCGGCACCGTCCAGGCGAGGATGCGCACGCCGTCGGCGGCCTTGAGATCGACCTCTCTGGCCTGCGGGAAATCGGCGTCGGCCGGCGCCATGCGGGCCGCATAGGGGAAGTACATCAGCTTGCGCTGCGCGAGATACATCACCGCGACCAGCCCGACATAGCAGACCAGCGCGACCAGCAGGACGGATTTGAGCGTCGCCATTGAATCGCTATAACACGCCGCATTGATCGCATCGTGACGGCTGCCGGGCTTGTCGACATGGAATTACGGACCCGCTGGGGCGCGGTCGCCGCCCTCATTCTCGCGGGCGTGGTCGTCGCTTTGCAGATCGGCAAGGCCGCCATCGCGGTGCCGGTGCTGCAGAAGGAACTGGCGCTGTCGCTGGTTCTGGCGTCGTGGGTGATCGGCGCCTACGGCCTCATCGGCGCGGTCGCCGGCCTGCCCGCGGGGATCGTGGCGTCCTTGTTCAGCGCGCGGCGTACGCTGGTCGCGGGGTTGCTCGCCTCCGCCCTCGGCAGCCTGGCCGGCGCCTTCGTCACCGACGGCACGCTGCTGATCGCCACCCGCGCGATCGAGGGCGGCGGCTTCCTCGCCGCGGTGCTGGCCATCCCCCGCCTGCTGCGCGCGGTCACCGCGGTGAAGGATCGCGACACCGTGCTGGCCCTGTGGGGCGCCTATATGCCGGTCGGCTCGGTGATCATGATGGTTGCCGGTCCGCATCTGATGGCCCAGGGCTGGCAGGCGCTGTGGATCGTCAACGGCATCGCCGCGCTCGCCTATGCGGCAGTGGTGGCGTTCATGCGGCTGCCGGACGAGACGCAGCCCGCCGGCGTGCTGCGGACCGTGATGCCCAACATCAAGGCGGCGCTCGGCGCCCCCGGGCCGATCCTGCTGGCGCTCGCCTTCGGCATCTACACCTTCCAGTATGCGGCGATGGCCAACCTCCTCCCCACCCTGCTGGTGGAGCGCCTCGGCCTGTCGATCGCGGCGGCCGGCACCATCAGCGCCATCACCGTCGCGGCCAACGCGGTCGGCAATGTGTTTGCGGGGGCGCTGCTGCGCTTCGGCGCGCCGTTCTGGGCGATCGCGGCGTTCGCCTATTGCTTCGTTGGCGCCGCGGGCTTCGGCGTCTTTTCGGAAAACCTTCCGGTGGTACTGATCGCCGCCCTCGCCTCCGCAAGCCTCGCCGTCACCGGGCTGATCCCGGCCTCGATCTTCGCCGCCGCGCCTCGCTTCGCCCCCACCTCCGCCCTGCTGGCGATCGTGCTCGGCCTGCTCAACCAGACCAGCAATCTCGGCAACCTGTTCGGCCCGGCGGCCATGGCCGCCATCGTGCAGCATTTCGGCTGGGGCGGCGCGCCGTTTCTGTTCCTCGGCGTCACGGTCTGCGGCCTCGCCGTGGCGCTGATGTTGCGCGCAGCGATGAAACACGCGAAGACGTCACCATGAAATCCATCTTCATCGACTGCAATCATCAGCTTGAACCGGTCTGGCACCGCGTGCACGGCGCCGGCGACCCTCCGGTCACGGTCAATACAAGGCCATTCAAGAGCGAGGACCTGCCGCGCCTGCTCGACGGCTACGATGTCGTGCTCGACGATCATTCCGCCATGCCGACGCCGATGATCGCGCAATGCAAATCGCTCAAGCATATCGTGTTCCTCGGCACCGGCGCGGCGAGCTACATGAATATCGCCGAACTGAAGGAGCTCGGCGTCTCCGTCCACATCATCAAGGGCTATGGCGACACGGCCGTCGCCGAGCATACGATTGCGCTGATGTTCGATTGTGCGCGTGACATCGCCAAGATGGATCGCACGCTGCGCGCCGGCACCTGGAAGCCCCTGGAAGGCATGCAGCTTCTCGGCAAGACGCTCGGCATCATCGGCCTGGGCGGCATCGGGTCGGAGACCGCGCGGATCGCCAAGGGCATCGGCATGAAGGTGATTGCGTACAACCGCACGCCGCGCCCCGACGCACCGGTGCCGATGGTCGATCTCGACACCCTGCTCGCGACCTCGGACGTGATCTCGCTCAATCTCGTGCTCAACGACGAGACCCGCGGCTTCATCGATGCCGACCGGATCGCGCGCATGAAGCCCGGCGTCATCCTGGTGAACACGGCACGCGGTGCGCTGATCGACGAAGCAGCAATGCTGGCGGCGTTGCGTTCCGGCCATATCGGTCGCGCCGGACTTGATGTGTTCCACAACGAGCCGCTGGCCGCCGGTCATCCGCTGACGCAGATGGAGAACGTCACGCTGTCTGCACATGCCGCCTTCCGCACGCTGGAAGCATCAATGACGCTGCTGCGCCGCGCTATTGATATCGTGAAATCACTCTGATCCCTCCTCCGAGCGCGTGGAACCGTTCCGCGCCTCCTTCGTTGACCCGCGTTCGGAGGGCTCAAATGGCTGACAGCAAGACGTTACCGGCGGTCGCAGCGCATGGCGCATCGCGCCTGCCGTCGGTTGAGGTCGACAGCTATAACGTCGAGTTGAAGGACGATGAGGGCTTTCTGGGCGACCGCGCCAGCAAGACGGCCTTCACGGAGATCATCGAAAACTGGCGCAAGGCGATGCGCAAGGCCGGTGACGATCCCTTCGGCGATACACCGACCGAAGACCTCGGCAAGAAACAGCTCGATGATTTCCTGACCAAGGGCGAGCCCGAGGCCGCCGGCCTTTTGCACGGCGCGATCGAAGATTTTTCGCAGGAGCTTGCGCTGGTCATCCGTCGCTTCCTCAAGATCAAGGCTTGGGCCGGCACCGAACGCATCGTGATGGGTGGCGGCTTTCGCGCCAGCCGCATCGGCGAACTGGCGATCGGCCGCGCCGCTGTGATCCTGAAAACCGAGAAGATCAAGATCGACCTGGTGCCGATTCGCAACGACCCCGACGAGGCCGGACTCCTCGGCGCCGCACATCTCGCGCCGGCCTGGATGTTCAGGGCGCACGACGCCATCCTCGCCGTCGATATCGGCGGTTCCAACATCCGCGCCGGCGTCATCGATCTCAACCTCAAAAAGAAGACCGACCTGTCCAAGGCGACAGTGTGGAAGTACGAGCTTTGGAAGCATGCGGACGAAGACGACGTCAAACGCGAAGCCGCGGTCGACAATCTCGTCGGCATGCTGGAGCGTCTGATTGCAAAGGCGAAGCGCGAAAAGATCAAGCTGGCGCCGTTCATCGGCATCGGCTGTCCGGGCATGATCGAAGCCGACGGCTCGATCGACCGCGGCGGGCAGAACCTGCCGGGTGGCAACTGGGAGTCGAGCCGCTTTCACCTGCCGACGCGGCTGCATGAGGCGATCCCGAAGATCGGCGACGACGACACCGCCATCGTGATGCACAACGATGCGGTTGTGCAGGGCTTGAGCGAGACCCCGTTCATGCAGGATATCGATCATTGGGCGGTGCTGACGATCGGCACAGGTCTCGGTAATGCGCGCTTCACAAACCGAAATTCGGAATAAAGCTGGCTCGGGTCTTTGCCGGGCTTGACCCGGCAATCCATGAATTGGTGAAGCGCTGATGCGACGCTGAGGGATGCGCGGGCCAAGCCCGCTCATGACCGCCTCATTTACGGGTCTTGATCCGTTACTGCGCGAATCCGCATTGACGCCTGAGCATTCTCCCCTTCAAATAAGAAAAAACAGAATGCAAAAAACAAGGCTTGGGGAGGTTCAGCGTGAAGCCGGCGCCGTTTGCGTATGCGAAGGCGCGTTCTGTCGAGGACGCGGTCAAGCTGTTGGGTGAACACGGTGACGGCGCCCGGCTGCTTGCAGGCGGGCAAAGCCTGATGGCAACGCTCAACATGCGGCTGTCGCAGCCCGGCATCCTGATCGATCTGAACGGCATTGCCGGCCTTGATGGTATCGCGCTGCATGGCGGCGACGTCGCGATCGGCGCGATGGTCCGGCATGCCGCAGCGGCGAAATCCGACGTGATTGCCAAACACGCTCCGCTGATTGCGATGGCGATGCCGCATATCGGGCATCCGGCGATCCGCAACCGCGGCACCATTGGCGGCTCGATTGCCTTCGCCGATCCCGCGGCCGAACTGCCGGCCTGCTTTCTCGCCCTTGGCGGCGAAGCCGAGATTGCCGGCAAGGGTGGCGGCCGCTGGGTGAAGGCCGACGATTTCTTCAAGGGCCTGTACGAAACCGCGATTGGCCCGGACGAGGTGCTGACCGCGATCCGCCTGCCGGCGGCAAAATCTGATATGCGCTATGGCTTCGCCGAACTCTCGCGCCGGCATGGTGACTATGCACTCGCGGGACTGGCCGCCTCCGCGCGCGCCGATGGCGCGTCGCTGAAGGACGTGCGGCTCGCCTATTTCGGTGTCGGACTTATGCCCCTTCGAGCAAAGCACGCGGAGGCCGCGCTCGCCAAAGGCTCGATCGACGATGCCGTAACGGCACTCGCTTCCGACCTCGATCCGCCCGACGACATCCAGGAAACCGGCGCGGTGAAAATGCATCTCGCCGGCGTGCTGTTGCGCCGTGTCGCTGCGCAACTGGCGGGAGCGCGCGCATGAGCCACAGCTACGATATCGGGCTCACCGTCAACGGGGAAACTGTGACCGCCCGCGTCGAGGCGCGCAAGTCACTGGTCGATTTTCTGCGCGAGGATCTGATGCTGACCGGCAGCCATGTCGGTTGCGAGCACGGCGTCTGCGGCGCCTGCACCGTGCGGGTGAATGGCGAAGTGGTGCGCGGCTGCCTGACGCTCGCGGTGCAATGCGATGGCGCCAGGGTCGAGACCATCGAGGGCGTATCCGACACCGGCGAGATTGCCGACCTTCAGGATGCTTTTGAAAAGCGAAACGCCCTGCAGTGCGGCTTTTGCACGCCGGGCATGCTGCTGACCGCGCAGGAACTGCTGGCGGGCGGCAAAACGCCGAGCCGTGAGGACATCCGCGAGCATATCTCCGGAAATTTCTGCCGCTGCACCGGCTATCACGCGATCGTCGATGCGGTGGAAGCGGTGGCGATGGCAAGGAACGGGAAGTGACATGAAAATCGTTTCCGACCTCCCCTCGCCGCTCACCGCGCTCGACCGTCCGAATTCCTATATCGGCCGCTCGGTGCCGCGCCCGAACCTGAAGCGCCTTGCACAAGGCCGCGCCCAATATGTGAGCGACATGACGCTGCCGCGCATGGCGCATGTGGCCTATCTCCGCTCGCCGCATGCCCATGCCCGGATCGTCAAGATCGACAAGAGCAGGGCCGAGAAGGCGCCGGGCGTGATTGCGGTCGTCACCGGTCCCGAACTTGCGAAGGTGATCACGCCCTGGGTTGGCGTGCTCACGCATCTGAAGGGCATCAAGTCGGCGCCGCAATATGCCATCGCGGTCGACCGCGCCTGCTGGCAGGGCGAGGCGGTGTGCGCCGTGGTGGCGCAAACGCGCGCACAGGCCGAGGACGCCTGCGAACTGATCGAGGTCAGCTACCAGGAACTGATCGCCGTCACCGATCCCGAGACCGCGCTCGATCCGAAGACGCCGGTGATCCATCCGGAGCTCGGCGACAACCTCACCTTCGAACGCACGCTGGATGCCGGCGAAGTCGACAAGGCGTTCGCGGGATCCGACGCGGTGATTGAGCAGACCTTTCATTTCGGCCGGCATACCGGCGTCTGCAACGAGCCGCGTGCGATCCTGGCCGACTGGAATCCCGGCGACGAGCGGCTGACGGTCTATCACGCGACCCAGGCGCCGCACATGATGCAGAACCTGTTCGCCAAGCATCTCGATCTGGCGGAGCATCAGGTCCGCGTCGTCACCAAGGATGTCGGCGGCTCCTTCGGCATCAAGGTGCATACCTATGCCGACGAGATGGCGGTGGTGGCGCTTTCGAAAATGCTGAAACGCCCGATCAAGTTCGTCGCCGACCGGCTGGAAAGCTTCGTCACCGATATTCATGCCCGCGACCACCGGGTGAAGGGCAAGATCGGCATCAGGAAAGACGGCACCATTACCGCCTTCGAGATTGACGATCTCACGGGCATTGGCCCCTATTCGGTCTATCCGCGCACCTCC
>CAZXJZ010000180.1:0-9873 GCA_964641065.1 uncultured Hyphomicrobiales bacterium
CTGGCCCTGACCGGCGGTCAGGATCTGTCCCATAATGACCTCGGAGACGTCCTTTCCGTCCACTCCGGCGCGCTTCAAGGCCGCCTCGATGGCGACCTTGCCGAGCTCATGCGCCGGCAGGTTCGCGAAAGCTCCGTTGAAGGCGCCGACCGGCGTGCGCGCGGCACCCACAATGACGATGTCGTCCTGCATGAAGTTGCTCCCTGTCTGTTGGGCATCGCCATAGCATGGCGCGTTCAGCCCTCAAAACCTCCGGCCATGCGATATGGCCGGATTTGACCCGCATAAAACGGTGGCTAGGTGGATTGAAACCGCCTACTCTTTAGGTCTTGGAACCTATTCCGCATGTCAACGGGCGCCCGCAAGCGAAATCATGGCAAAATCCGACGATCCCATCACGATCAAGAAATACGCCAACCGCCGTCTCTACAATACCGGGACCAGCACCTATGTGACGCTGGAAGATCTGGCGACCATGGTGAAAGCCGGCGAAAATTTCGTCGTTTTCGACGCCAAGAGCTCCGAGGACATCACCCGCTCGGTGCTCGCCCAGATCATCTTCGAGCAGGAAAACAAGGAAGGTCAGAACCTTCTGCCGATCAATTTCCTGCGCCAGCTGATCCGGTTCTATGGCGATTCCATGCAGATGATGGTGCCGCGCTATCTTGAGGTCTCGCTGGAATCCTTCACCAAGGAACAGGAAAAGATGCGCCAGCAGATGGCGCAGGCCTTCGGTGTGGGCGTCGGCGCCAGTCCTTTCGGTCCGATGGAGGATCAGGTCCGGCGCAACATGGAGATGTTTGAAAAGGCGTTTTCCATGTTCACGCCGTTCGCCCGGGGCGGCGCCGCCGCCAATCAGGGCAAAGCCGAATCCGAAAAGACAGCCGGCGCATCAGAAGACATCGACGCGCTCAAGCGTCAGATCGAAGAGATGCAGCGGCGCATCGACCAGATCAGCGACAAGAGCTGAGCGGCTAAGCGGAGCCGGGTCACGACCGCGCCTGGTTCGGGCGCGGCGTCGGCTGATCGTGCCGCGTTTGATACCAGTCGAGCCGCGCCAGCGCGATATGTTCGCCCTGCAGATAGTCGCAGCCCCATCCCGCGAGAATGGCGGCCGACTGTTCGTCCTGCACCCATTCGGCGACGGTTTTCAGCTTCAGGCCGCGGGCGAGGTCGAGCATGGTGCGCACGAAGGTGCGATCGTCTTCGGACCGCGCCAGGTTCTGCACGAAGGCGCCGTCGATCTTGATCAGGTCGACGCCGAGCTCGCGCAGATTGCGGAATGAGGTAAAGCCGGCGCCGAAATCGTCGATCGCGATACGCGCGCCGAGATCCTTCACGCGCCGCACGAAGCCGCGGGCGTTGTCGATGTCGTGGATGGCGGTGGTTTCCGTGATCTCCACGATCAGGCGCTCGGCGACATTGTCGTGCATACGCAATGAGGCCTCGAGCCGCGACCACCAGTCCGGGTCCATGGTCGACGAGGCCGACACGTTGAGGCTCGCACGAAATTCCGGATGCGCGACCATCTCCGCGACCACAAGCTCCAGCACGCGCTGATCGAGCAGGCGGGCGAGCCCGAGCGGCTCTGCGATCGGCATGATATCCGCGGCCGGCACCAGCGTGCCGTCGGGCCGGCGGATGCGCAGCAGGCATTCGTGAAAGGCCACCCCCCGGGTTTGCGCATCGACCACCGGTTCGTAGGCGATAAGGATGCGCCGTTCGTTCAGCGCATTGATGATCGTGTCGGTGGCGCGGATATTCGCGCGCCGCTGGGTCTCGCGTTCGATGCTGGGTTGATAGGACAGAAACGAACCCGGCCGCTTGTTCTTGGCGAGGTCGAGCGTTTCCTGCGCTCGCACCAGAACCTCGTCGACGGTGGCGGCGTGGCGCGGGGCGGTCACGCCACCGATCGTGCCGGTGACCGAGACCGGACCCGCCGTGGTCATCACGACGTCGTCGCGGATGGCGGTCAGAAAGCGTTCGGCGGCGACGCCGATCTCGTCCGGCGTACAGTTCTTCAGGATGATGCCGAACTTGTTGCCGGAAAAGCGGCCGATGACGTCAAGGCCGCGCATGCGACCGCGCAGGCGCTTGGCTATCACGCCGATCACCTCATCGGCCACGTCATATCCGTAAGCCCGGTTGATGCGCCCGAGATTGTCGATGGCGACCAGCAGAAAGCCGCAACAGGTTCGTGACAGCAATGCCTCGCGCAACGCTTCGGCCAGTTGCTCGGTCAGGTTCCAGCGATTGATCTCGCCGGACAGGACGTCGAAGCGCGACAGATAGGTAAGTTTCTGTTCGCGTTCGTGACGGTCGTTGATCGCGCGGATGATGCCATGCGCCTTGCATGGCTTACCGTCCGGACCGGCGAACCAGCGGCCGGTATCCTCGATCCACAGCTTGGGTGACCGCGAATCGGACCGGATGGCATATTGAAGCTGATAGGGAATTCCGGCGCCCATGTCGGCTTTTGCCGAATGCATGATCGCGTCGAACGGGGTGGTGTCGTTGGCAGGGTCGAGCAGTTTGGCGAAGCCGCGGCCGGTTGCGATCGGCGCAGTGTCGTGCAGGCCGAACAGGCGGGCCGCGCCCGCACCCCAGATCAGCGCATCGGTATCGAGTGTCCATTCATAGGGAATTTCGCCCGCCGACTGCAGGATCGCAGCGCAGTTCAGCGTGTCCCTTGATTGAAGGCCGCCGGCAGCAACGTCGCGTTGCTGCTCACCCGGTATGGGGCGCGACCTGTTCGCTGCTCCGGTCAACATTGGCCTCGTTGATGCGCGCGTCACGATCAGGGCGGCGCCATGACAACGGAAAAGTAGTAGCGAACTCTAAAGAATCGGGAAAATCAGACGGTTGCATTCTAGGAACAACCGGGCCGGTGTGGCGTTCGTCGCATGGGGCTCGCGGCAGACAGCTTTGCGGCACAGGCCTTGCGGCATAGCCCTTGCGAGTTGGAGGTTCAGGGGACGCCGATGTCCCAGTTTGACGCAGGAGCGGCCCGTGTTCGCCGACAGGATCAAACGTCCGCCCGCATTATCGCTCCCCAGCGAGGCTGCAAGCGCCCGCGCGGACGATGCCGCCCCTGACAACGCGGCGGCTGGCACCGGGTCGCGTGATCTTGCCGTGGTTAATCCGAAGCAAACGGCGCCCAGGGGAAAGCCATCGCGTTATGCCGATGCGCTGTTCCTCGCCCACGTCTTTGCCAGCAAGTTCGATGCGCCGCAGCAACGCGAGAAGCGCCGGGCCGATCCCGCCGACGCGAATGCCTCTTATCGCAAAAGTGCGAAAAAGCCGTCGAAGCTCGGACGCGTGTTGTCGAAGAAAATCTGACGCCGCCTCGCGCTAATAGCCTAGCGCGAGACCGTCCTTGCGCGGATCGGATGCGCCGATCAGCACCCCGCGGTCCCAATCGATGCGGATGGCCTGGCCGCCGCCATGCGGCAGCGGGCGGCGGGATACGTCATGACCCATGGCACGCATCGCCTGCATCACGTCATCGCTGACGCCGTTCTCCACCTCGACACGCTCGCCTTCGAAGAAGACACGCGGCCAGTCGATCGCGGTCTGAAGATCCATGCCGTGATCGACGACGTTGGAGATGACATGCGCATGCCCCATGGCCTGATAGGCACCGCCCATCACCCCGAATGCCATGTCGACACGGCCGTCGCGCATGGTCAGAGCGGGAATGATCGTATGCAGCGGACGCTTCGACGGCCCGATGCAATTCGGATGACCCGGCGTGAGATTGAAGCCCGAGCCGCGGTGATGCAGCAGGATGCCGGTCTTGTCCGTCGCGATGCCTGAGCCGAAGGCCGAGAACAGCGAGTTGATCATGGTGACCGCATTGCGGTGCTTGTCGACCACGCAGACCAGCACCGTCGATCCCATCGGCTTGACCGCCTTCGGAAGGGACGAGCGCTTCGCCGGATCGATCATGCCGGCGAGCTTTGCCGCGAAGCCGCGATCGAGCAGCGCGTCGACACTCTCGGTCATGAAAGCAGGGTCTGCGATATTGGTGTTGCGCATCGCATAGGCGAGGCGGCTGGCTTCGATCAGGAGATGCAGCCGCTTCGCGCCATTGGCGTCAAGCGCGCTCATGTCGAAGCGCTCGAGGATATTCAGCATCACCAGCGCAGCCAGGCCCTGCCCGTTGGGCGGCAATTCGATCACATCCAGACCGCGGTAATTCGTCGAGATCGGCTTCACCTCGTCGCCGCGATGCGCTGCGAAATCCGCCGCGGTCAGAACGCCCCCAAGCGATTGAAGCGTCGCCACCATGTCGTCGGCGATCTCGCCCTCGTAGAAGGCGCGGGCGCCGTCCTTGGCCAACGCCCGCAACGTGCGGGCCAGCGCCGGAAATCTCACCACATCGCCGGCCTTTGGCGCATGTCCGTCGACCAGCAGATGCTTCGCGGTGGCCGCGTGCTTGCTGAGCTTGCCGACCGCAAGCGACCAGTCGAGCGCGACCCGCGGCTGCACCGCGACGCCGGCTTCGGCCGCGTCGATCGCTGGCTGCAGCACGCGGTCCAGACTGAGGCGGCCATGCGTCTTGAGGATTTTGTCCCAGGCCTCGATGGCGCCCGGCACCGTCACGGCGTGGACTGAATCGACCGCGACATCCTTTAGCCCCTGCGCGATCAGTGTTTCGGCGCGCATCGCAGCGCCGCTGCGGCCGGAGCCGTTATAGCCCCAGACCGGCTGACCCGGGGGCGCCACCAGACAGAAGCAGTCGCCGCCGATGCCGGTCATATGCGGCTCGCCGACACAGGCAACCGCCATCGCGGCCACCGCCGCATCGGCGGCATTGCCGCCGGCGCGCATGATCTCCACCGCGGCCAGCGAGGCGAGCGGGTGCGAGGTCGCGACCATGCCGCCTGTGGCATAGGCCGGCGAACGGCCGGGCAGGTGAAAATCACGGGTCATGGGAGCAGCGCCGGAGGTGTTGGCACCAGTCAATGCGCCATCGGAGGATGGCCGTCGACGGAATAGTCGCGCGAGGCCGCGCGGATCGAGATCGAGAAGCCGCCGATCACATCGACGGCGCAGATCACGAGAAAGATCAGGAAGGTCGAGGTCGCCGCCTGCTTCACCATGATGAATTCGAGCAGGGCAGCGACGAACACCACGAACGACAACAGGTGGTCGACGATCGACTTCACGCCGAAGCGGGTGGCTTTCAGGATTTCAATGAACAGCAGCAGGATCGACAGGATGATCAGCAGATCGCCGGTGGTGACGCCAAGCGTCGCGCCGGACATCATCGGGATCGAGAACGCCGTGTCGCTGAAACCGAGGCTGAACAGGAACGCGATCATGTTGTAGATCGCGAGCGGAACCAGCAGGAGAGGAAAGCCGACGAGATACATGGATCATGTCCTCCGGGACTTTCCCGTCCACGGCACAATCAGCAATGCGGGCGCCGATTTCGCGCCCACAGGACCGGTCGATCAGGCTTCGGCGCTCTTCACCTTCAGCACCTGACGGCCCTTGTACATGCCGGTCTTCAGGTCGAGGTGGTGCGGGCGGCGGAACTCACCGGAGTCCTTGTCCTCGACATAGGCGGGCTGCTTGAGGGCGTCGGCGGACCGGCGCATCCCGCGCCGCGACGGCGAGGTTTTTCGTTTAGGAACGGCCATTTGCGGAACTCCCGAAAAAAGACAATCCGGCCGGGACATCCCATTCAGGGGAACCCTGCCGGACCGGATGTAATGGATTGCGGCGGCTTATAGAGGAATGGAGGCGTTTGCGCTAGCGCTTTTGGCCTCCGGCCCTCACCACCCGGGGCGCCCGTCTCAGGCAGGCGTCAAGGCCCGCATTGTTGGCCCGGCGCTGGTAAATCCCGGCCAGCCGGCGCACCGCAGGTCCGGGCTTCTGGGCGTCCCGGCGTCTCGGATTGGGCAGCATGGCGGCCATCAGGGCCGCCTGACGGGCGTCCAGATCGGCCGCGGAGGTCCTGAAGGCCCGGCGGGCGCCGGCTTCGGCCCCGAACTGCCCGCTCGGGCCCCATTCGGCCACGTTGAGGTAGATTTCCATGATCCGCCGCTTCCCCAGCACCAGGTCCATCCACACCGCCAGCGGCATTTCCAGCGCCTTGCGGACATAGGAGCGGCCCTGCCACAGGAACAGGTTCTTGGCGGTCTGCTGGGTGATGGTCGACCCGCCCCGCAGGTCCTCCAGATCCTCCGCCTCCTTGAGGATGTCGCGCAGGCTCCGCCAGTCGATGCCGCGATGGTTACAGAATTGCCCATCCTCGGACGCGATCACGGTGCGCGGCAGAACCGGGGCGATATCCTCGAGCGGGCGCCAGATCCGCGTCACCGGCTGGAATGTCACATAGCGCCAGACCATCAGCGTGGAAACCGGCCGCACCACAAGGTAAAGCGGTGTCAGCAGGTAGGGCAGCAGCAGGGCGGCGAGGACCACAAGCACCGTGACCTTCACGGCGCGGCGGAGGCCCGGACTGGAACCCGTCCATCGTTGCTGCAATAAGGTCATTAAACCGGGCCCCGGCAGACAGTCCCCCGTAGAGACTCTCCGTTAACGTGACAAGACAAGGAATGCGGCGCTGTGCCGCGAATATGGCGAAGATGAAAACCAGCTTTACCAATGCACTCGATGCCGCCGCGTCCGAAACCGAAGATCTGCTCGGCACGCTGCTGTCGACGCAACCTGTTTCGGGTGAGATCGAACGCCCGCAGCGGCTGCTCGACGCGATGCGCTATTCGAGTCTCGGTGGCGGCAAACGGCTGCGGCCGTTCCTGGTCGTGGAAAGCGCAGCCCTGTTCGATGTACCGCGTCAGCGGGCCTTGATGGCGGGCGCCGCGCTTGAATGCGTGCATTGCTATTCGCTGGTCCATGACGATCTGCCGTCGATGGACAACGACGATCTGCGGCGCGGACGCCCGACGCTGCATCGTGCCTATGACGATGCCACCGCGATCCTAGCCGGCGACTCGCTGCTCACCTTTGCCTTCGACATTCTCTCGCGCGACGAAACCCATCCCGATCCGGCGGTGCGGATCGCGCTGGTGCGTGAACTGGCGCGCGGGTCGGGGCTCGGCGGCATGGCGGGCGGGCAGATGCTCGATCTCGCTGCCGAGGGCCGCTTCGGCGCCATGCCTACGGGCGACGAGGCCTTCATCATCACCATGCAGGCGATGAAGACCGGCGCGCTGCTGCACTTCGCCTGCATCGCCGGCGGTATTCTCGGCGGCGCGTCGGCGGAGCAACTTCGTGCGCTGTCGGCATACGGCCGCGCTGTCGGCACAGCCTTCCAGATTGCCGACGATCTCCTCGATGTCGAAGGCGATGCCGCGACCATCGGCAAGGCGACCGGCAAGGATGCCGCGGTCGGTAAGGCCACGCTGGTTTCGGTACTCGGCATCGAGGCGGCGCGGAAGCGGCTCGCGGGCGTTGTCGCGGACGCGGAGGCCGCCCTGGCGCCGTTCGGCGAGCGCGGCGCGATCCTGCGCGAAACCGCACGATTCATTGCCGCGCGCGAGAAATGAGCGTGGCCGGCATTGCCGCCGATGTGGACGCGGTTGGCGATTTTGTGTCCAATTGTGTCCGCAGGCTATCGAAAACGTAAGGTGACGACGCGCGGGTCGAGCACTACATCTGGTTCCCCGGGGTAGACGAAGATGCGCAAGTTGCCGACGATCGTTCTGGTGCTGGCCGCGCTCGGCGGCGCCGCGCTCTATTTCGTGCCCGGCTGGAATGTCGCGCCGGCGGAGGGCAGCTACCGCACCGCCAAGGCCGAACGCGGCGAGATCGTCGCCACCGTCAGCGCCACCGGCACCATCAACCCGACCACGACGGTGATCGTCGGCTCGCAATTGTCCGGGCAGGTGGTCGAGATTCTCGCCGACTACAATTCCGAAGTGAAAGCCGGCCAGGTGGTGGCGCGGCTCAATCAGGATCAGATCCGGGCACGGCTCGATGCAGCGCGCGCCGATCTCGCGCAGATGCGCGCACAGCGGATGGTGACCGAGGGTCAGATTGAAAAGGTCAAGGCCGAGACCGAGAAGGCGCGCGCGGCTCAGGTCGACATGGAGGCGCAGGTCACGCGCAACGAGGCGCTGCTGGCCGATGCCGACCGCATCTACAAGCGCCAGAGCGATCTGCGCACGCGCGGCTTCGCCGCCGACGCCGCGGTCGATACCGCACGCGCCACCCGCGACGCGCAGGAAGCGGCGCTCGCCTCCGCGCGGGCCCAGGTCAATTCGGCAAAGGCGGCGCTGCTCGGCTTGGCCGCCGATCTGCAGGTGGCGAAAGCCAATCTCGCCGCGGTCACCGCTCAGGGCCAGCAGCGTGAGGCGGCGGTGCGGCAGATCGAGGTCGATCTCTCGAATTCGGAAATCAAGTCGCCGGTCAACGGCGTGATCGTGCAGCGTAATGTCGAACTCGGCGCAACGGTCGCTGCGTCGCTGCAGGCGCCCGAACTGTTCCGCATCGCCGACGATCTCCGCAAGATGGAGATTTCCGCCAATATAGATGAGACCGATATCGGCCGCATCAAGCCGGGCCAGCGCGTGACCTTTACCGTCAATGCGTTTCCGGGCCGCACCTTCGACGGCACCGTCAAGCAGGTGCGGCTTGGCTCGCAGAATGTGCAGAATGTGGTGATCTACACCACCATCATCTCGATCGAGAATCCGCGGCGTGAATTGCTGCCGGGGATGACCGCCAACCTGCGGGTCGAGACCGAGCGGCGCGAAGACGTGGTGCGGATCCCGAACGCGGCATTGCGCTGGAGGCCGCCGTCGCTTGCGGAGCAGCCGCTGGTCAGGAACGCCGCCGCACCGGGTGCGCCGGCTGGTGCGCCGGCCGGAGCGCCGCGCCGCGCCAGCGGTGGAAACAGCGGGGAATTCCTCGAGGCGATCAAGGCCGAGATCAAGCCCGGTGCCGACCAGCTGCGCGAGATCGAGGCCGCGTTCGGCGACATGCGCAAGACCTTCATGGCGGGCGCCGGCGACAGCGACCAGAATGCGCGGCGCGAGCGCATCCTCGCCGCGCGTCGCGAG
The DNA here is from genome assembly GCA_964641065.1 of uncultured Hyphomicrobiales bacterium. GTDB lineage: Bacteria > Pseudomonadota > Alphaproteobacteria > Rhizobiales > Xanthobacteraceae > Pseudorhodoplanes. The sequence continues at coordinate 9,036 of CAZXJZ010000180.1, forward strand.
CTGGAGCAGCGCATCGCGAGCATCCTGACGCCCGAGCAGAAGTCCGCCTTCGACGAGATCGTGAAGCGGCAGGCGGCGGGTGCGGGTCAGGGGACGGCTCAATCCGGCCGGGTCTTCATCGTCGGCCGCGACGGCGAGCCGCAGGGCGTCACCATTCGTATCGGTGCGACCGATGGCGGCTCGACCGAGGTGATCGCGGGGCTGGATGCCGGCGCCGAGGTCATCGTCGGTGGCGCCGGACGGCCCGGCAGCGCGCAGAAGCGCGGTCCGAGCTTCGGCTTCTGACGATGACAGCGCGTCGGGCACCGACATGCCGCTGATCGAGACCGATCAACTGACGCGGCTCTACAGGCTCGGTGGCGAGACCGTCACCGCGCTCGATGGCGTGTCGGTGTCCGTCGACGAGGGCGATTTCGTCGCGGTGATGGGACCGTCGGGATCGGGCAAGTCGACCTTCATGAATGTCATCGGCTGTCTCGACAAGCCGAGCTCCGGCACCTACCGGCTTGACGGCGAGCTGGTATCGACGCTCAGCGCCGACGCGCTCGCCACCGTCCGCAACAAGAAGATCGGCTTCGTGTTCCAGCAATTCCATCTGCTCGACCGGCTCGATGCGTTGTCCAATGTCGAGCTGCCAATGATCTATGCCGAGACCGACCGCGCCGGCCGCAAGGAGAAGGCTGTCGCGGCGCTGCAGCGGGTCGGATTGGGCGAACGCATCCATCATCGTCCGACGCAATTGTCCGGCGGCCAGCAGCAGCGTGTGGCGGTGGCGCGCGCGCTGGTCAACAATCCGAAAATGCTGCTCGCCGACGAGCCGACCGGCGCGCTCGACAGC
>CAZXJZ010000181.1:0-9806 GCA_964641065.1 uncultured Hyphomicrobiales bacterium
CCGGCACGCCGGTGAAGTCCTGCATCAGCACGCGCGCCGGGCGGAAGGCGATTTCCCGGTCGGAGGATTTGGACTTGAGCCAGGCCGCCACCGCCAGGATGTCCTCCTTGGTGACCGTCCGACCGTCCTCGTTGCGCAGCAGATTTTCCAGCAGCACCTTCATCGAGAAGGGCAGCCGGGAAATTCCCTTCAGCCCGTTCTTTTCGGCGACGGGCAGGCTGTAATAGGCGTAGGTCTTGGCGCCGACTTTCAGGGTTCGGGCACAATTGAAACTGTCGAGCGAGGTCATGGATGGATCTTCCGTTTGGCGTTCCAGCTCTCACGAATCGGAGCTAACGTGCTGGGAACACGAAGCTTTTTCCGGGCGCGCCGGCGCGGCACCAAGGATTGGCGAGAAGCGGTCTAATCTGCGAGCTTATAAATTCTTTTTCGGCGATCTGCCATATGAACCCAAGGCTTCAACAACAATGCGGCGCATGTGTCGCGCCCTCGCCGCAGCCGGATGTCGCATAAGTGGCTGATACGATGATCCTTTCGGCGGAGGCCCTGTGCTGCCAGCGGGGCGGGCGCTCGATTTTCGAAGGGCTCGGATTTTCCGTCGCGGGCGGCGAAGCGCTGCTGGTGACCGGGCGCAACGGCGCCGGCAAGTCGTCGCTGCTGCGGATGATCGCGGGACTTTTGCGAATCGCCGGCGGCACCCTGTCGCTTGCCGGCGGCGATGCCGAGCGCAGCATCGGCGAACAGGCGCATTATCTCGGGCACAGCGACGCGCTGAAGCCGGCGCTCACGGTCGAGGAAAATCTCGTCTTCTGGACCGCATGGCTCGGCGGTGGCGGAGAGCCGCACGAATCGCTGGCCGCAGTCGGGCTCGATAGCCTGTCCGGGTTGCCGGCGGCTTATCTCTCGGCCGGGCAGAAACGCCGCCTCTCGATCGCGCGTTTGGTCGCGGTCAAACGTCCGCTTTGGCTGCTCGACGAGCCGACGTCCGCGCTCGATACCGCGTCGCAGGCGGTGTTGCTCGAGCTGATGCGCGCACACCTGGCGGGCGGCGGGATGATCATCGCCGCCACGCATCTTCCGCTCGGGATCGAAGGCGCACGCGAGCTTCGGCTGGAGCGCGCCGCATGAGCGCGCTCAGGGCCCTGTTCATGCGCGACATCCGGATCGCGATCCGGATCGGCGGCGGCGCAATGATAGGCGTCCTGTTCTTTATGACAGTTGTGACGCTGATGCCGTTCGCGATCGGTCCCGATCTCGCGCTGCTGCAGCGCATCGGGCCGGCGATCCTGTGGCTGGGCGCATTGCTGGCCAGCCTGCTGGCGCTCGACCGGCTGCTCTCGGCCGACCAGGAGGATGGATCGCTCGACCTGCTGGTGATGGGGACGGCGCCGCTCGAACTCGCGGTCGCAGTCAAGGCGCTGGCCCATTGGCTCACCACCGCGTTGCCGCTGGTCGTGGTGTCGCCGCTGCTGTCGTTGTTCCTCAATCTCGATCTCGCCGCGACCGGTGCGGTTGCCGCCACATTGCTGGTCGGAACCCCGGCGCTCACCTTCATCGGACTGATCGGGGCTGGCCTGACCGTAACGCTCCGCCGCGGCGGCCTGCTGCTGCCGGTGCTGATCCTGCCGCTGGCGGTTCCGGTACTGATTTTCGGGGTATCGGCCTCCAATGCCGCAGTGATTGGCCCGGTACCGTTTGGCACGCCGTTCACGATCCTCTGCGCCCTGACGCTGATGTCGCTGGTGGTCGGGCCGTTCGCCGCGGCGGCGGCGCTGCGGGCGGGACAGGAATAGCCCGACCATGAGCGATCACGAATCCGTGTTTGGAGGCAGCGTCCGGTCCTGCCGGTGCGACACAGGCAAGTAGACCCGGTGTGACACAGTTTGGCAGGACGCCGGACAGGTCATGACGGCCGATTGGATTGTGTATAAATAGCGGACACCATGGCCCTGATCGACCTCGCCAATCCGACCCGCTTCCTGTCGCTGTCCGGGCGTATCCTGCCCTGGCTCGCGGCAGCGACGGCGCTTTGTTTCGCCTGGGGTTTCTGGCTCGCCGCCGGTGCGCCGGACGATTACCAGCAGGGCGCGACGGTCAAGATCATGTTCATCCACGTGCCGTCCGCCTGGCTCGCCATGATGGGCTGGATGGTGATGAGCGTCGCGGCGCTCGGCACGCTGGTATGGCGACATCCTCTGGCAGACATGGCCGGCAAGGCCGCGGCCCCGATCGGCGCCGCCTTCACCCTTATCTGCCTGATCACCGGCTCGCTCTGGGGCCGGCCGATGTGGGGCACCTATTGGGTGTGGGACGCACGGCTGACGTCGGTCTTCGTGCTGTTCCTGATGTATCTCGGCGTCATCGTCCTGTGGCGCACCGTCGAGGATCCGACGCGCGCCGGCCGCGCTGCCGCGATCCTGACGCTGGTCGGCGCCATCAACATTCCGATCATCAAGTTCTCGGTCGATTGGTGGAACACGCTGCACCAGCCGGCATCGGTGGTGAAAATGAGCGGCCCCGCCATTCATCCGACCATTCTCATGCCGCTGCTGGTGATGGCGCTGGCATTCACGCTTTTGTTTTTCACGCTGCATTTTGCGGCAATGCGCAACGAAATCCTCAAGCGCCGCGTCCGCTCGATGCAGTTGATGCAGGCGGAAGCCGCACCCGGACGATGAGCTGAGCAACGATCATGGATCTCGGACCGCACGCCACGTTCATCATCGCTTCCTACGCCGCGAGCGCTTTTATACTCGCGATCCTGATCGGCTGGATCGTGATCGAGAATCGCACGCTGAAACGCACGCTGGCGGATCTCGAATCACGCGGCATCAGGCGCCGCTCCGACGAGTCGAAGTCCGGATCGAAGCCCGACGCCCGCAAGCCCGTGGCACATTCCCTCGCATGAGCACGGCATCCGAACCCGCCAGCAGCGGGATGCGTCGCAAGCTTCTTGTCGCGCTGCCGCTGATCCTGTTCCTCGCTCTCGCGGCCTTGTTTCTTTACCGCCTTGGCGCCGGCGATCCCTCGCGCATTCCGTCCGCGTTGATCGGCCGCGAAGCGCCGGTTGGCGAACTTCCGCCAGTGCTCGGATTGGTGTCGGACGGCAAGCCGGTCCCCACGCTCAACGGGGCCGACTTCAAGGGCAATGTCACGCTGGTGAATGTGTGGGCGTCGTGGTGCGTGCCGTGCCACGACGAGGTGCCGCAACTCGAGGAACTGGCGAAGGACAAACGCATTCGCCTGGTCGGCATCAATTACAAGGATCAGCCGGACAATGCGCGCCGCTTCATCGGCCGCTATGGCAACCCGTTCGCTGCGGTCGGCGCCGATCCGAATGGACGCGCGGCGATCGAATGGGGCGTCTATGGCGTGCCGGAGACATTCGTTGTCGGCCGCGACGGCCGTATCTCATACAAGCTGGTCGGTCCGATCACCGAGCAGAATCTGAAAGCGGTCCTGATGCCCGCGATCGAGAAGGCGCTGGCAGCGAATTAACTCTGGTGGGTTGTTCAGCCCTGTCTCGCCTTGAGCGCTTGCGCAGCTTGCACCACCAATGCTTCGCGCCTTTCGCGTCTGGCCCGGCCCATTTCCCTGGCCGCGGCGACAATATGCGGCGGTGAGGTAAACGGCGTCCCGCCGGCGAATGGCGGCGCCGGATCATATTCGAGCATGAGCTGGATCTGCTGGGCCACGTCCTGCCCCTTCACGTCGGCGACGACCTTGAACGCCGCGTCGATCCCGGAGGTCACGCCACCCGACGTATAGAATTTGCCATCGACGGTCATGCGCTCGTCGGAAGGAATCGCACCAAAATGCGCGAGCAGATCGCGCGCTTGCCAATGCCCACCGGCACGGCGACCCGTGAGCATTCCGGCGGCTGCGAGCAGGAACGAGCCCGTGCAAATACCGAACACGTATTTGGCGCGTTCGGCTTCGCGACGGACATAAGCCAGCCATGCCTCGTCCAGCATCGCGCTGTCGATCCCGGTGCCACCGGGAATGACAAGGATATCGCTCGGCTTCGCGGTGTCGCGGGTCTGGGTCGGCAGCAGGGTGAGCCCGCGATCGGTGCGCACCGGGTCCATCGACGCCGCCACGAGATCGAGCGTCCAGCCGGGCACGAGCGCCAGCACCTGATGCGGGCCGGTGATGTCGAGCTGCACCATATCCGGCACAATGACGATGTTGACCTGCATGATGCGGCTCCTTTCGCGGGCGATCAGCCCTGCGCCTCGTCCGGCTTGGCGTATTTCTGCAAGACGGGAAACTGCGCCAGCGCGTACACAAGCGTCAGCGGGATAAAGCCGAACGTCTTGAAGGCGACCCAGAAGTCCGTGGTCTGAGTCCGCCACACGATCTCGTTCACGATCGCCATTGCGACGAAGAACACGATCCAGCGGATGGTGAGGATACGCCAGCCTTCTTCGGTGAGGTGGAAAGCGGAATCGAATGCGATTTCCAGAAACGGTTGCTTCAGGATCAGGCCTGCGGTCAGCACACCGGCGAACAGCAGATAGATGATCGTGGTCTTGAGTTTGACGAAGGTCGGGTCGTGCAACCAGATCGTGAGCCCGCCGAACACCAGCACAACGGCGCCCGTCACCAGCGTCATCACCGGGAAGCGCCGGATGAGCGCATAGGAGACCGCGACCGATACCACGAAAGCGGCCATGAAAGCCGCCGTCGCCCAGAAAATTCCGGCGCGTCCGTTCACGACAAAGAACAGGATCAGCGGCCCGAAATCGAGCGCGAGCTTCACGAACGGATTGAGCTGGGCTTTCTGTTCCATGACGTTCAGTCCTCAATCCCCGCCATCGCCCGCGCAAAGTCACGCGCCGTGAACGGCTGCAGATCGTCGACCCCTTCGCCGACGCCAATGAAATGCACAGGCATTTTGAACTTCTCGGCGATCGCGACAAGGATGCCGCCGCGCGCCGTGCCGTCGAGCTTGGTCATCACCAGGCCGGTGACATTCGCGCTCTTGCCGAAGGCCTCGACCTGCGAAATCGCATTCTGGCCGACGGTCGCGTCGAGTACCAGTAGCACGGCATGCGGCGCGGTGGCGTCGACCTTCTTCATCACGCGGATGACCTTCTCCAGCTCCTCCATCAGCTCGGTGCGATTCTGCAGCCGCCCGGCGGTGTCGATCAGCAGCACGTCGACGCCTTCGGCCCTGGCGGCGGTGACCGCATCGAAAGCGATGCCGGCGGCGTCCGCGCCCTGCTCCCGCGCAATAACCTTGGCGCCGACCCGGCCGCCCCAGATTTTCAGTTGTTCGATCGCCGCCGCGCGAAAGGTGTCACCCGCAGCCAACATCACCGTGCGGCCTTCCGCCGCGAATTTCGACGCCAGCTTGCCGATGGTCGTGGTCTTCCCCGAGCCGTTGACGCCGGCGACCAGAATGACGAACGGCTTCGCACCCTCGATCTTCAGCGGCTTCGCGACCGGCAGCAGCACTTTCTCGACTTCTTCGGCGATAATGGACTTGAGACCCTCGGCATCGAGATTCTGCGCATAGCGGCCCTGCCCGATCACGTCGCTGATCCGCGCTGCGGTCGCGAGCCCGAGATCGGCGCCGATCATCGCCTCCTCGATCGCATCCAGTGAAGCATTGTCGAGCCGGCGCTTGGTGACGAGGCCGGTGATCGCGGTTCCGAGCGAGCCGGAACTCCGCTTCAGGCCGGAGCTGAGCTTCTTCCACCAGCTGGTGGGTTGTTCTTCTGTGCTGCTGTCATTCATGGGCGGCCGTGATAGCGGTTTACGCATGACACCGGAAGAGATGGTAACGCGGCTTCTGTACCGCGACGGGCTTATGCTGGTGCTCGACAAGCCGGCCGGGCTGCCGGTGCATCGCGGGCCGAAAGGTGCCGCAACCAAGGCGGCCGGCATCGACGGGGCTTTGCAGGACCATTTCGACGCCTTGCGCTTCGGCCTGCCGCGGGCGCCCGAGCTTGCACACCGGCTCGACCGGGAGACCGCCGGCTGCCTGGTCCTGGGCCGACACCGCAAGGCATTGGCGACGCTCGGCGATCTGTTCAAGGAGGGCAAGGTCGGCAAGACCTATTGGGCGGTGGTCGAGGGCGGTCCGGAAGCGGATCAGGGCACGATCGACCTCCCATTGGGCCGCAGGGACCAATCCCGCGGCTGGTGGATGAAGGTCGACCCGGCGGGACAGCCGAGCCTCACAACCTGGACGGTGATGGGGCGCGCGGCTGCGCCCGGAGCCCAACCCCTGACCTGGCTCGCGCTCGAACCGGTCACTGGCCGCACCCACCAGCTCCGCGTCCATTGCCAGGCGATGGGCTGGCCGATCCTCGGCGATACGATCTATGGCAACGGACCACGCTTCGGAGGACCGGGCCTTCATCTGCTGTCGCGCGAAATCGTGGTCCCGCTCTACAAGAACCGCGATCCGGTTCGCGTCACGGCGCCGGTGCCGCCGCAGATGCGCGACGCGTTGATGGAGTGCGGATGGAAAGAGGAAGCGGCTACAGCTTGTCCGCCAGCATGACGCGGCCGGTAGCGGCGACAGCAAGTTCGCCCTTTTCGTTGGTCACGCGACCTTTCATGTCGACCACATCACGGCCCGCAGCGGTCGCATTCACCTCGACGACCTCCCAGGTCAGCGTGATCGTCTCATCGGCATAAACCGCCTTGTGAAAACGGATCGAGAAATCGAGCCCCACCGCTTCGCTGCGCGCGGTGAAATAGGTCGCAGGCAATGCCATCAGATGTGCGGCCATCTGCGTGCCGCTGACGATGAGTTTCTTGTAGCGGCTATTCGCGGCCGCATCCTCGTCGAGATGCAGCGGATTGAAATCCCGCGCGGCGCGCGAGAATGCCTTCGCCTCGCCGGGCGTCATGGTCAGTGTTTCGGAAAAGGTCTCACCGACACGCGCCCGCATGACATCAAGCCGCAATCAGATGGCGGCCGTCATGCGCGGAAATGCTCACGTCGACAATGCTGCCCACCGGCGCGCCGCCGCCGAGGCGCACTGGCGTGAACTGCGCGGTTCGCGCGATACCGCCGCGCTCGATCAGCACGCTGCGGATGTGACCGACTTCGCCATCGAGATGGCGGCGCAACGCGACCGCAGCCTTCTCACGCAGCCTGCGAGCGCGGTCCTTCACCACCTCGCGCGGAACTTGAGGCATGCGCGCAGCCGGCGTTCCCGGCCGCGGCGAGAATGGAAACACGTGCAGGTGGGTGACGCCGCATTCGTCCACGATGTCGAGTGAACGCGCAAACATCGCTTCGGTTTCGGTCGGAAAGCCGGCGATGATGTCGGCCCCGAACACCACATCGGGCCGCAACCGCCGCACCTGATCGCAAAATGCAATCGCGTCGCCGCGCAGATGCCGTCGCTTCATCCGCTTCAGGATCATGTCATCACCCGCCTGCAACGACAGATGCAGATGCGGCATCAGCCGCTGCTCCGCCGCCAGCGCATCGAGCAGATCGGAATCCGCTTCGACGGAATCGATCGAAGAGAGACGCAGCCGCTCGAGCTCCGGCACATGCTTCAGGATCTGCTTCACCAGTACGCCAAGCTTCGGCGCGCCGGGTAGCGTCTGGCCATAGCTGGTGATGTCGACTCCCGTGAGAACGATTTCGCGATAGCCGTTTTCGACCAGCTTGCGGACCTGCGTGACGATCTCTCCTATCGGCACCGAGCGCGAATTGCCGCGGCCATACGGGATGATGCAGAAGGTGCAGCGGTGGTCGCAGCCGTTCTGGATCTGCACCGTCGCCCGGGCGCGTCCCTCGATCCCGTCGATCAGGTGAAGCGCAGTTTCGCGCGCGGCCATGATATCGTTGACGAGGATTTTTTCTTCCGCGTCGATCCCGAAGGTGCCGCCCGCGAAAGCCGCCTGCGTCTCGCGCCAGGCCGAAAGGTCGAACTTCTCGGTATTGCCGACGACGCGATCGACCTCCGGCATCGCGGCGAAGGTCGCAGGTTCGGTCTGCGCCGCGCAGCCGGTCACCACGATGCGCGAATCGGGCTTCTCCCGGCGAAGCCTGCGGATAGTCTGGCGGGCCTGCCGCACTGCTTCCGCCGTCACCGCGCAGGTATTCACCACCACCGCATCGGTCAGCCCGGCCTCATGCGCCTTGTTGCGCATGATTTCGGATTCATGCGTGTTCAGGCGGCAGCCGAAGGTGACGATCTCCACGCTCATGCCGGCGCCTTTGCCGCGAACAGCGCCGGATCGAAGGTACCGTCGTATTCGAACGCGACGCCGCCCGTCATCAGCACATGGTCGTCGCGCTCGCGCCACTCGATCATCAGTTCGCCGCCCGGCAGCGACATGCGGACCTTGCGGTCCGTTCGCTTGAGGCGGGCGGCGGCGACGGCGGTGGCGCATGCCGCCGAGCCGCAAGCTTTCGTCAGGCCGGCGCCGCGCTCCCACGTCCGCATGACTATATGTTGGGGCGACTTGATCGCGGCCAACGTGATGTTGGCGCGTTCGGGAAAAACCGGATGGTTTTCGAGCAGCGGACCCAGCTTTTCAAGCTCGTAGACGTATGGATCCTCGACCCAGAACACCGCGTGAGGATTGCCCATATTGACCACCGAGGGCGTGTGGAGGACCGGAGCATCGATCGGCCCGATCTGCAATTCGATCCCCCGCGTGTCGCGGAACTCCTCTGCCAGCGGAATCTCCTGCCAGCCGAAGCGCGGCTTGCCCATATCGACGGTGAAGGTGCCCGGCTGCGGCCCGCGCCAGCAATTGATCAGCCCTGCCCGGGTCTCGAAGGTCAGCGCATCCTTGCCGGTTTCCTCAAACATGATCGAGGCGACGCAGCGCATGCCGTTACCGCAGGCGCCGGATTCCGAACCGTCATTGTTGAAGATGCGCACGAAGCTCTCGGTTCCGGCCACGCGCGGCGGATAGAGCGCCATCAGCTGGTCGTAGGGCGCGCCGGCGGGCGAGGCGACCGCCCGCGCATCCTCGGCCGTGATCGGCTGCGCCTGCGCGCGCATGTCGACCACGACGATCTCGTTGCCGATGCCGTTCATCTTGACGAAGGGTTGGTTGGCGAGCGCGCTCATGCCGGATGCCGCTGGAATGCCTGAATGCTGCCTATATGGGGCAATCGGCCGCTCTTGACCACCCGCGCGGTTCCATGCGGCCGGTGCGGAATGGCCGGCGCCGTGGCGGGGTTCGACATGAAAAGGTCTGCATCCGCGCCATAAGGGTGAAGCCCTCAAGGAGATCATGACATGCTGTCCCGCCGTTCGCTGGCCGCCGCCGCCCTGGCACTGGCGCTCGCGATCCATCCGGGGCTGGCCGCTCAGGCGCAGCAGGAGGATGTGTTCGGCGCCGAGATCACGCTGCCGGAGCAGACCGTCGTCTATCTGCAGGGCACCGGCACCTGGGACACCGCCTATGAGACGGTGGTCGAGGCCTTCAAGACGGTGCACGAATATATCGACAAGCGCGGGCTCAAGCCCGACGGCGCGGCGATGATGGTCTATACCGGCGCCGACGATACCGGCTTCGATTTCCGCGCCGCGGTGCCGGTGATGGGCCCGTTCGACAATCCGCCCAAGGGCGACATGGCGGTCGGCACCTCGCCCACCGGCAAGGCCTACAAGTTCGTCCATCGCGGCGCCTATGACGGGATGGAAAACCTGTACGAGGCGATCACCAATTTCTTCGACGAGAAGAACCTGGAACCGGGCGACCTGTTCATCGAGCGCTATGTCACCGATCCGCGCACCACGCCGGAGGACGAACTGGTGATCGAGGTGATTTTCCCGGTGCGGAGCGAAGGCCCGGCCGAGGCCCCGAGCGCC
>CAZXJZ010000182.1:0-9788 GCA_964641065.1 uncultured Hyphomicrobiales bacterium
AACACAACCATTCACACTCAATCAAAACAAGAACCTCAACCAGCAGCACCAGCACCGTGATCACGGCGGCGGATTCGAAATAGACCGCGACTGATCCGTCATGGCCGCGGAAGGCCGCTGGAAACAGCGACGGCACGAAAGTCGCGGCCACGCTGTAGGACCAGGCGACGCCGGTACCGAGCGCGATCAGCGTGAACATGTTGAGGTTGCGGGTGAGAATCGATTGCCAGCCGCGCTCGAAGAACGGCCAGCCCGCCCACAACACGACAGGGGTCGCAAGCGCGAACTGGATCAGGTTCGACCAGGGCTGCGGCACGAGGCCGTGTCCGCCGACCAGGTGCGATCCCATCTCCAGCGCGAAGACCGGTATCGCCAGCGCAAGACCGATCCAGAAGCGCCGCGTCATGTCGGCGAGTTCGGGATTCGGGCCGCTATCCGCCATCACCAGATCGGGTTCGAGCGCCATGCCGCAGATCGGGCAGGCGCCGGGGCCGACTTGCCGGATCTCCGGATGCATCGGGCAGGTGTAGATCGTCCCCTCGGGCACCGGCTCGGCTTGGTGGTCCTTGGGAGAGAGATACTTGTCCGGATCGGCGATGAATTTGGTGCGGCAGCCGGCCGAGCAGAAATAGTAGGTGCGTCCGAGATGATCGAGGCGGTGCCTGGCAGAGTGCGGATCGACTGTCATCCCGCAGACCGGATCGATCGCCTTCGAAGGATTTTTGGCTTCGTGCGGCGTGGAACCGCCGTGGGAGCCACCATGGCAGCACCCAGCGTGCGAGTGGTTGGCGTGGGAATCCTGCACCATGGGTCCGGCCTTGCGTTTTATACCCTAGGGGGGTATATAGCGGTCATGCATGCGGAAGCCAAGGCCCAGGTGTCGAAAAGACTGAAGCGGATCGAAGGCCAGGTGCGCGGTCTTGCGCGCATGGTCGACGAGGACCGCTATTGCATCGATATCGTGACGCAGATTTCGGCCGTACGTGCGGCCTTGCGGCGCGTCGAAGAAGAAGTGCTGCGCGACCACGTCGCTCATTGCGTGGAAGGCGCCATCGCCTCCGGAAACCGCGCCGATCAGCGGCAGAAGATCGCGGAATTGATGGACGTGCTGGGGCGTTCCGATCGTTAGGCGTCGTCGCAAAAAGACTCTCCGCTCGTTCCCGCGAAAGCGGGACCCAGCGTCAGGTAAATCTGGATTCCGACTTTCGCGGGAATGAACGGAGATTGTGGTTGCTTAGGCGAACCGCTGCCGCGCCAGTCTCGCGCCGTCACCCAGCGCCTTCAGCTTTGCTTCCGCAATGCTCCGCTTCATCGGCGCCATGCCACAATTGGTACAGGCAATAATCCGCTCCTTCGGCACGTATCGCATTGCCGCCTCGATGGTGGCGGCGACATCCTCCGGCGTCTCAATATCGTCGGTCGCAACATCAATTGCGCCGACCAGAACGTCCTTGCCCTCGAGCAGCGACAACAGCGACAAGGGCACTTTCGAGTTGCGGCATTCGACCGACACCTGATCGATGCGGCTTGCCGCGAGCGCCGGGAAAATCTCCTCGTATTGACGCCATTCCGCACCCAGCGTGTTCTTCCAGTCGACATTGGCCTTGATGCCATAGCCGTAACAGATGTGCACCGCGGTCTTGCAGGAGAGACCGGCAATCGCGCGATGCAGCGCCGCGATGCCCCAGTCTGTCACCTCGCGCATGAAGACATTGAAGGCCGGCTCGTCGAACTGGATCACATCGACGCCGTCGGCTTCGAGCGCGCGTGCTTCCGCATTCAGGCAATCGGCGAAGGCGAAGGCCATCGCCACGCGGTCGTTGTAATGACGATCGGCGATGGTGTCGGCAATCGTCATCGGGCCGGGCAGGGTGATTTTCAGTTTCCGCGTCGTATGTGCGCGAGCGGTTTGCGCTTCCAGCGCGTGGACGCGATCCTTCAGGCGGAGCGGCGCAACGACCACCGGCACCATCGCCTTGTAGCGGTCATTGCGGATTCCCATCTCGACCTTGTTGGTGAAGTCTATGCCGTCAATCCGTTCCAGGAAGCCGTGCACGAAATGCTGGCGCGCCTGTTCGCCGTCGGTCACGATGTCGATGCCGCAATCCTCTTGCAGCTTCACCGCGAGGATGGTGGCGTCGCGCTTGCCTTCGTCGAGCGCTTCGCCGGTGAGACGCCAGCCGGCCCATAGCTTTTCAGGCTCGGCAAGCCATGACGGTTTCGGCAGACTGCCTGCGATGGTGGTCTCGAACATGGCGTTTCTCCGCGGCGGCGAGGACGGGATCAGTCGGGCCGCCAATCGTAGAGCCAGTCGTAGCGCGCGCGAAGCCGCTCGCCGCCCATCAGGCGCATCGCGAGGTTACGAGCGAGCACCGCCGGACCGGACATGTGATAGGTGCGGCTGTTGGCGCGGGCTTCCTGCTGAACCCTCGCGACCCGCGCGCGGCGCAAGCCTTCGTAGCGCCGCAGGCCCGGCTCGGGATCGGCGGCCGGCGAGGCCAGACAGCGGGCGAGAATTTCCGCGTCCTCGATCGCCATTGCCGCGCCCTGAGCAAGGAATGGCAGCATGGGATGCGCTGCGTCGCCGATCAGCGTGACTGGAGCGTGATCGGGGAAGCGGTTGTCACTGCGATCGAACAGCGCCCATTTCGCCCAGTTTTCCGGCGTGCCGACGAGGTCGCGCGCGGCCTTCGTCCAGCTTCCGCGCGGGAAGTGACGCAACAATTGATCGCGCGCGCCCGGCGCGGTCCAGCCGGGCGACTTCCATCGGTCGGCGACAATCGCGACAATATTGATCAGCGTGCCGCCGCGCACCGGATAATGGACCAGATGCGCGTCGCGTCCGAGCCAGAGCCGCGTGACCGGCCGCCCAAACTCTTCCGGCACGGCTGATGCCGGCAGCAACGCGCGCCATGCGGTGCGGTTGCGGAATTCCGGTTTCGACTTGTCGCCGAGCTGCGTCCGGACGGTCGACCAGATGCCATCGGCGCCGATCAGGGCCGGCACCCGTTCCTCGCGGGTGCCGCTTGAATCGCGCAATTGCGCGGTGATGCCCTTGGGATGAATGGCGAAGTCTTCGACCTTTGTGTCGAGTGTCAGAACCACGTCCGGCTGTTCGGCGACCGCTTCGACCAGTGCTGACTGCAGATCGCCCCGGTGCAGCATCCAGTAGGGCGCGCCATAGCGAAATTCCATCGCATGCCCGATCGGCATCCAAGCGATCTCGGCGCCGGATCCGGCGCTGCGGACGGACAATCCCTCAGGTACGACGACACTCGTGATCAGCCGTTCCGCGACGCCGAGCCCCTGCAGGATGCGGGTTGCATTGGGAGAGAGCTGGATGCCGGCGCCGACATCCGTCAGCATTTCCGCCTGTTCGGCGACCACCACGCGGTAGCCCCGGCGCGCCAGCGTCAGCGCCGCCGTCAGCCCGCCGATTCCGGCACCCGCAATCAGGATGGTCCGCGATGAGGCCACCGGCGGGGCTGCAGTCGGTCAGGCGGCTTGCGGATCGATCCAGGCGCAATCGGCGGGGCGGGATTCGGACGGACCCAGAGCCGGATTGTAGCGGTACAGGGTCGAGCAATATTCGCAGATGATCTCGTTATCGGCGCCCATGTCGCAGAAAATATGCGGATGATCGAAGGGAGGGCGCGCGCCGATGCACATGAACTCCTTGGCGCCGACTTCGATCACCGGCACGCCGGCCTCGTTCTGGAAATGTGGAACACCCTGATCGGCCATGGTCGGCTCAGCCTTCGATTCTGTCCGGTTGAGATCGTGTTGCGTGGCACAATAGCGCCGCTCGCCCGGTAATCAATGCCAGCATTAACCAACCACGGCCGAGCGGCGCAACCCGAAACGGCTTTGCGGGTTGATCCCGGCAATGCCTTGGTGAGTCCTTGAAAAACACCAAAAAATTGCAACATCTCCGTTAGCGCTGAACCGCGGTCAACGAGACCCTCTTCGATGCATATCCCTGAACCCCCGGCTGGACCGATGCGCGCCGCCTTTGTGCGCATGCGGCTCTTGATGATCGCGGCCGGCGTGTTCGGAATTGCTGCGCTGGCGCTGCTGCCGCCTGCAATCGAGGCCGGCTGGCTCCTGGTCGTGCAAGACGATCCGGTTGCGCTCGCCGACCGCAAGCTGGCGCGCAGTTTCAACAGCGAAGCCGCCACCCGGGAGATCGAGGCGGCGCTGGCGGCGGACGACTCGGAGCTTGCGCAAAGCTTCGTCGAACTGGCGCGCGACCGGAATGTTGCGATTGCCCCCGAACTCACGGCCAAGGTCGATGCCGCGGTCGCGAAAGCCTCCGGGGCGATCAAAACGGCGGAGAATTTTACCCGCGGACTGATCGTCGGCGAACCGGACGATCTTGTCAGTCTGGCCGGAACTGCGCTGGGCGATCTGTTCGTTTTCGGCGACATCCGCGACGCGGTGCGGGAAGGCTCGCGCTATGCATCGGGTCAGGAGGTCGATCCTCTGATCTTGGGGCTCTCGGCGGTCGGCATTGCCGTGACCGCGGGCACCTATGCCTCGCTCGGCACCGGTGCGCCCGCGCGGGTCGGGCTGTCGCTGGTGAAGGCCGCGCGCAAGACCGGCCGCATTTCCCCGCGCATGGCGGAATCGGTCGGGCGCACGCTGCGGTCGGTGGTCGACGGCAAGGCGCTCCGGACCGCCATCGACGGCGCATCGTCGGTGAACCCGGCCGCAACCGTCCGTGCCGTTCGCGGGGCGGTCAAGCTCGATAAAGCCGACGATCTGTTCCGGCTCACCCGCAATGTGGGCGAGGTCCAGGCCAAGGCGGGGACGCGCGCCGCGCTGGACGGGTTGAAGATTTCAGATTCACCCCGCCAGATGGCGCGGGTGGCCAAGCTCGCCGAAAAGCAGGGCGGCAAGACCCGCGCCGTCCTCAAGTTCCTTGGCCGGGGCGCGATTGCGCTCACCGTGGCCGCCTTCGACCTCTCGTTGTGGGTGCTGTGGGCGGCGCTGACGGTTTTTGGCTTCGTTTCGGCCGCGAAGGGCGCGGTGGAGCGCGCCACCTGGCGAGGGTTGCAGCGGCGGAAGGTCCGCCACGCAAAACGGGAACTTCAGCGCCAGCGGCGCTTGGCAATCGCGGCGGAGCACGGGTAGGGTCCGGCCGCTTCTGAAAGGCCGATATCCACGACATGCCAAGCTTCAGACATGGCACCGTCGAGATTGCCTATCTCGACGAGGGCCAAGGTGACCCCATCGTTCTCATCCATGGCTTCGCGTCGAACCGCGAGGCCAACTGGGTCTATCCGGGCTGGGTTTCGACGCTGACCGGCGCAGGCCGGCGCGTCATCGCGCTCGACAATCGCGGCCACGGCCAGTCGACCAAGCTCTATGACCCGGCCGACTATCGCACCGGCAAGATGGCCGACGATGTGCTCGCCTTGCTGGATCATCTCGAGATCGAGCGTGCAGACGTGTTCGGCTATTCGATGGGCGCACGGATCACCGCTTTTCTCGCAGCGTCCCATCCGCAACGCGTGCGCTCGGCCATCCTCGGCGGTCTCGGCTATAAGCTGATCGATGGCGTGGGCTTGCCGGAAAGCATCGCCGAGGCGCTGGAAGCGCCGTCGCTCGCGGATGTGACCGATCCGATGGCACGTACGTTTCGCGCCTTTGCGGACCAGACCAAATCGGATCGCCGTGCGCTGGCAGCATGCATTCGCGGATCGCGTCAGGTCATGAGCATTGACGAGTTGTCGCAGATCACGACGCCGACGCTGGTTGCTGTCGGCACCAAGGACGACGTGGCGGGTTCTGCCGGACGGCTCGCCGCCGTGATGCGCAATGCGCGCGCGCTCGACATTCCCGGGCGCGACCACATGCTCGCGGTCGGAGACAAGGTTTTCAAGGCCGCGGTGCTTCGGTTTCTCGACGAACAAGCCTGATTGGAACGCCATGAGCAAGCATGTCACCCCGGCCCAGGCCGCCTTCACCGGAGCAAACGGCAACCGCCTTGTCGGTGACGTGTTCGGCGACAAGGGGCCGTCCGTGATGCTGCTGCACGGCGGCGGTCAGACCCGGCACGCCTGGCGAACGACGGCTGCGGAACTCGCGCGGCGCGGCTGGACGGCCTATGCGATCGATCAGCGTGGTCATGGCGATTCCGAATGGGTCGCGGACGGCGCCTATTCGTGGGTCGATTTCGCCGGCGATGTGAAAGCCATCGCTGCAGAGCTTGAGCGCCGGCACTGCAGCAAGCCGGTTGCGATCGGCGCATCGATGGGCGGTATCGCATCCATGCTCGCGGAAGGCGAAAGCTTCCGCGACGGCGGCGAGCATGTACTGTCTTCTCTCGTGCTGGTCGATATCACGCCGCGGGTCGACTATGAGGGTGTCGACAAGGTGCAGGGCTTCATGCGTGCGCACGCCGAGGACGGCTTTGCCACGATCGAGGAGGCGGCGGACGCGGTGGCCGAATATCTGCCGCACCGACCGCGCCCCAAGAGCACCGAAGGGCTCAAGAAGAATCTGCGGCTCGGTCCGGACGGCCGCTGGCGCTGGCACTGGGATCCGCGCTTCATGCAGGGGCGCAAGAGCTTCGATCCCGACCGCAAGCGGCTGGAAGAGTCGATGCTCGATGCTGCGCGGAACATCAAGGTGCCGGCCTTGCTGGTACGTGGTGGCTCGTCCGAACTGGTCCAGGAGGCCCATGCGCGCGAGTTCCTCGAACTCGTGCCGCACGCCGAATATGTCGATGTCGGCGGCGCCCGGCATATGGTGGCGGGGGATGCCAACGATCATTTTTCAAATGCGGTTATCGAATTTCTAGGCCGCTCGAAAGAGCGGTTGGCGGCGACATTGTCGTGACGAAATCCCTGCGTTCGGAATGAGATAGCCACGCCTCGTAGAAAATTATTCTACGGGCATGCGCAAATGCCGCCCGCTGCCCGCGAAAAGCCGGGGTGGCGGAGATCAATTTCAACCTTTATGTGTTAGCCTCGAACGATCGGAAGCGAGACGTATCCATGGCGCATTATCAGGTCAGGCCGGCAACCACCGTCGGCAAGCTCGACCCGGTCTGGACGAAAGTCCGCGAGGAGGCCGACGCAATCGTGCGCGCCGAGCCGGCGCTGGCGACCTTCATCTATTCGACCATCCTGCATCACGACACGCTGGAAGCGGCGGTGGTGCATCGCGCCTCCGAGCGGCTCGACCATCAGGACGTATCGGGCGAGATGATCCGCCAGGCTTATGCCGATGCGCTGGAGGACGAGCCCTCGATCGGCGACGCATTCCGCGCCGACATCGTCGCCACCATCGACCGCGATCCGGCGACCGACCGCTTCATCGAGCCGGTGCTGTATTACAAAGGCTTCCACGCCATCGTCACGCATCGTCTCGCGCATTGGCTCTACGGCAAGGGCCGCAAGGATTTCGCGCTCTACCTTCAGAGCCGCTCGTCCGCCGTCTTCCAGTGCGACATTCATCCGGCGGCAAAGATCGGACGCGGCATTTTCGTCGACCACGCGACCGGCATCGTGATCGGCGAAACCGCCGTGGTCGATGACGATGTGTCGATGCTGCACGGTGTCACGCTTGGCGGTACCGGCAAGGAAGACGGCGACCGCCATCCGAAAATCCGGCGCGGCGTGCTGATCGGAGCCGGCGCAAAAATCCTCGGTAACATCGAGGTCGGTCATTGCGCGCGCATCGCGTCGGGGTCGGTGGTGATCAAGCCGGTGCCGAACAATGTGACGGTCGCCGGCGTTCCGGCGCGCGTGGTCGGGACCGCCGGCTGCGCCGAACCGTCGCGCCGCATGGACATGCTGTTCGAAGTCGGAAGCTAAGACCCAGTGAATTTACGGCTTTGCGTCCGGCCGCAGCCTGACGTATTGAGCATTCGATTGCGTGGGCTGAGTGCCTGCGTTTGAAAACATGCAGGTGAGGCGATCGTGGACGTCCAGGAAATCAAGAAGATCGACGCGTATCTGAAGCGGTTGTTCGACAACCCGAAGATCCGCGTGGTGCCGCGTCCGAAGAAGGACGATTCCGCCGAAGTCTATATCGGCGAGGAATTCATCGGCGTGCTGTTCGTCGACGATGAGGACGATGACAAGTCCTATAATTTCCAGATGGCGATCCTGGAGACGGATCTGGAGCCGTAAGGCCCGCCGCCTGCGAAATCGGCATCCTGGAAGAATATTCTAAAGTGCCGATTTTCAATGCTCGTAGAACATCGGAAGCTCGCGGCTGAGCGAGCGATGCTCGGCGAGCTCGGACATCGATCCGGCTTGCGAGCGTTATGATGTCCGGAGTTGTGCTCCCACGAGCTGCCGGATCAGCTTCTCCAGGCCCTCCGACACCGTCTGCCACTCGGACAACCATGCGCGCGGGAAGCGGGCGGTGACATCGGCCTGGTCGATCCGCCGCTCGTACAAGCACATGCCGATGGCGGAGCCGGTCGCGCTGTCGCGCGTGCAGCGGACCATGAAGCGTCCGGGATTGCGGTCGCTGTAGATGATGTCTTCGCCCTGATAGGGCGTTCCGTCACGGAACGGCCGGAGCGTGAGCGCATCCGGCGTGGTCGAGATGCTCGGCTCCAGATAGCGCGGGTAGATGGTGTTGAACCGCTCCAGCGGGGGCAGGGTGTTGCCGAACGCGGCGATGGTTACGAACACCCGGTCGATCGCATGCGGCGATGAGACCGGACCGGTCTTCACGGCGGGATCTGGCGGCGTAAGCGACGGCCACAGGAACACGACATCGACGCGCTCCTGCGTTCCCGGCTTGCGCTGGACCTTATTGCGGATCGCTGCCGGCGGGATGTTGAAATTGACGCCGTTCACGGTGATCGGGAGCGTCGGCGCGTCGACCGTCAGATCGGCGGCGGGCCAGCGCGGCCACAGGATATAGGTCACCCAGCTGCCGGCCGCGATCACGCCGGCCACGAAGATGGCGATCGGCAGCCACAGCAAGCCGCGGGGACGGCGCTGGCGCCGCTTTTTGCGGGTTTGCGGGTAGGGCACGGGATGGGTCTGCGTCATCGCCATGACGGCTCTCCGGGCGGCGCTGGTGCGAATCACCCGAGTATAGGGGCAGCGCCCGGACCGGCCCCACGATATGAATTTACCGGCGTTTACCTTTTCTTAACGAAGCGCTGGCGTCCGGCGGCACCGTTTGTCACATGATTCGTTGAGAAACGCCGGGAGTTAAGGATCGTGTCCGCGGGCTCGTTGCATTCGCTTTATGTTCTGGTGCTGGGCTTTTCGGTGGCCGGCGCGCTTGCCACCGGCTACCAGCTTCTGACGGCGCGGCCTGCCTCCTTCAATATCTTCGGCGATGGAACCGGCGCCGCGGCGGCGGCGCATGTGCCGTTCCTGGTTTTCGCCGCGCCCTTCATCATTCTTCGCGATGCGATCGTGCTGCGCCGGCCGGGGAGCGAAAACTTCTTTCCCGCGATGGTGGCGACGGTGGTCGCAGGCTGCTGGAGCCTGTTGTCCGGAAAATTCGTTATTGTCGCGATTGCGGCGCTCGGACTGAACTGAGCGCTCATTCTCGAAAGTGCGACCATGCCGATCTATGAACTCGACGGGCAGGCCCCGGAATTTCCGGCCGACAAGAAATACTGGGTCGCCGAGACCGCCGTGCTGATCGGAAAGGTGCGGCTGAAGACCGATGCGAGCGTCTGGTTCGGCGCGGTGCTGCGTGGCGACAATGAGTGGATCGAACTCGGGCTGCGTTCGCAAATCCAGGACAACGCGACGCTCCATACCGATCCCGGCTTTCCGATCACCATCGGCGCGGATTGCGTG
>CAZXJZ010000183.1:0-9777 GCA_964641065.1 uncultured Hyphomicrobiales bacterium
AAGAAGAACGGCGGCACCAGCGGCTTGCCGTCCGACATCGGCACGGTGGTGAGCAAATGCCACGCCAGCAGCGTCACCACGAGGACGAGGACCTGGCAGCCGACAAGCGCGACGCGGTTCATGATTCCCCGCCCTCCGTCTGCGCGTAGCCTTTCAGCACCTCGTCCTTCAGCACGTTCCAGATTTCCCGGTGCAGGTCGTGAAAGCTCTTGTCCAGCTTCACCTCGGAAATGTCGCGCGGGCGCGCCAGCGGCACGCGCCAGTCGCCGATGATGCGCGCGGCCGGACCCGCCGACATGATCACCACCCGGTCCGACAATGCGATCGCCTCCTCCAGATCGTGGGTGACGAACAGCACCGCCTTGCGGTCGGCGCTCCACAGGTCGAGCAGCAGGTTGCCCATGATCTGTCGGGTCTGCGCGTCGAGCGGACCGAATGGCTCGTCCATCAACAGGATCTTCGGATCGCGGATCAGCACCTGCGCGAGGCCCACGCGCTTCCGTTGTCCGCCCGACAGCATATGCGGATAGCGGCCGGCAAAGCCGCCGAGCCCGACGCGCTTGAGCCAGGCCTGCGCCCGCGTCCGCGCCTCCGCCGTCGGCACGCCCGCCGTTTCGAGACCGATGGCGACGTTCTGCAGCGAGGTCTTCCAGGGGAACAATGCGTCCGCCTGGAACAGATAGCCGGATTGCAGATTCAGACCGGCCAGCTTCTCGCCGAAAATATCGGCGGTGCCGGCCGAGGGTGTCAGCAGGCCTGCGGCCACGTTGAGCAGCGTTGATTTGCCGCAGCCGGTCGGGCCGACGATGGCGACGAACTCGCCGTCCGCAACCGACAGGGTGGCGTCGCTGACGGCGGTGTAGGTGGCACCCTTGCCAAGCCGGAACGTGATGGTCACGTCGCGCAATGCAACCGCTGGGGCCGAACGCTCCGCCCCAGCCGGCAAAGCCTCGGCTGCCGATACCCCCATCACCGAAGCTCCGCTCCCGCCCGTGTTTTGCGGACGACATTACCCGCCGCCCGAGTGCGCGCAAGCGTCAGGCGAGGTCCTCGTCCCTCTGGTTGACGAAAATCAGCACCGCGAGGAGCGTCATGTAAAACCGGAAGGCTGCCTCCTGCCCGTTCCAGGTCTTCGATTGCCACATCGCAAAATACTCGCCGCCCACCACCATGAAGCCGAAGAACCAGACCATGAAGCCCATGGTGGCGCCCGCCACCATCCAGGTCTTGGCGCGCTGGAAACTCGCGGCCGGGGCGCGCAACGCCATCAGCATCGAGAAGGTCGCGACCGCCAGCAGCAGGAACACCACGCCTTCCGCGGCGATGATCCCGACATATCCCAGCGTCCATAGCCTCGGATCGGTGATCGCCCGGCCCGTCAGCTTGTTGCCCGGAAACGTGGTATCCATACTGAGAACGTGTTTGACGAACTCGTAGTTGGTTCCGTAATCGACGATATTGTCGTAGGTGACGATGAATGCGAACGCAGCCAGCGCCGCCGTCATCGCGACCTTTGCAAGCCGGACGATCAGCATGATGTCCCTCCCCCGCTCCGCCTGCGCTTATGCGCCTTGCGCAGATTCGCCTCAATGACCGACCGCAAGCTGTTCATTCGGATCGAACTGACGGCCAGCGCGCGGGCCCGTTCGGAAGCGGCCGGGCTCGATGTCAATGCCGCGGCGAGCCAGAGCCTCGACGACCGGGTCCAGGTCGGCGACCGGCTGTCGTTCGGCAGCGACCCGGCCGACGATTTCGTGGTGCTGCGCAGGCGCTACCTGATCGGCAGCGGGCCGGCGATCCTGGTGCTGGAAGTCGACCACCCGGCGCGCAATTAATCGCGGCCCGCGCGGCTATCGCGCGCCGGGGAAATACTCGATGTGCATGTCGCCTGAGCGGCCGTAATAGACCACGCGGCGGCCGGCGATCGACACCAGATAGCCGGCGCAGCCCGCCTCCATGACACGCCGGCAGAACTCCTTGTACTGGATGGCGCCGGCCTGCGCCGCACGCACTGCGGCCTCGACGCCGCTCGCCGAAAATGCGCTTGCAAGCGTCGCAGCGACTGTCGCGTTGCGAACCACTTCGGATTCGCCGTCCGGCATATAATAAGTGCGCTCGGAGCGCGCGAAGTCCTGATGGTAGCGCTCGACACCGGCATCGGCGAGTTGCTTCACGATCTCGCCGAAGCTCTGGTTGCCCTCGTCGGAAGCGCGGGAGGCCTCCATCATCACGTCATGAATTGCACGATCCATCGTCGATCCTCACTCCGGAATGAATAGAGTTATTGTCAGTCGACCGGCTGGCCCTTCAGCCCAAGCCGGCGGACGATGCCTTTCATGGCGTCCTCGATCGCCGCACGCTCCCGCGGCGACAGGTGACCAAAGAAATCCGCGTCGTTCCGGTCCGCGATCGCCGCGAGCTTCGGCACCAGCGCGCGGCCCTGCCGCGTCAAGGCGAGCATCTGCGACCGCGCATCCGTCTCGCTCGCCGTGCGGGTGACGAACGACTTCGCAATCAACCGGTCCGCGATCTTGGTGATTGCGCCGCGGGTGAGGCCGATCTGCTGCGCAAGCGTGCTCGGCGTGCATTCGCCGTCATAGAGTTCGCGCATCAGCACCCATTCGGCGACCGAGACGTCCTGCCCGCGCAGCCTGTCGCTGAACGATTGCGACACCTGGTTCGAGACGAAACGCAGCCAATAGCCGAGATGGCTCTCCAGCGCGCTGACGCCAGACCGCGCTCCGGCCGCTTTCTGGGATTTTGTTTCCATGGAAACCATATAGGCAGAGTTGCTTTCCATGTCAACTAATTCGGATGAACTGGCTTTTGATTGAGACCTTGCCCCTGAGATGCGACAATGGCGCGATGCAGCCGATCATCGCCTTCGATCACGTTACCAAGGTCTACTCGCCGGGCACGCCGCCCGCACTCGACGACGTCACCATCGATATCCCGCAGGGCGCGTTCGTCGCCATTGTCGGCCAGTCCGGCTCCGGCAAATCCACGCTGCTCGGCATGATCAACCGGCTGATCGACCCCAGCGCGGGCATTGTGCGTTTCGAGGGCGATGACGTCCGCGATCTCGATCCGATCGGCCTGCGCCGCCGTATCGGCTACGTGTTCCAGGATGTCGGGCTGTTCCCGCACATGACGCTCTCTGAGAATATCGCGATCACGCCGCGGCTGCTGGGCTGGGATGCCGCGCGCCGCAGCACGCTCGCCGACGAATTGCTCGACCGCGTGCACTTGCCGCCTGCCGAGTACCGCGATCGTTTTCCGGCCGAATTGTCCGGCGGCCAGCGTCAGCGCATCGGCGTTGCGCGCGCTCTCGCCGCCGAGCCGCATGTGATCCTGATGGACGAGCCGTTCGGCGCGCTCGACCTGCGGACCCGCGATGCGCTGAGCCGGGATTACCGCACGCTGCATGACACGTTGAATCTTACCACCGTGATGATCACCCATGACGTGATCGAAGCGGTGTTGCTCGCCGACCGCATCGCGGTGATCCATGAGGGCAGAATCGCGGCCTATGGCACGCCGCACGAGCTGATGGACGGGGCCCAAAGCCCCGACGTGCGCGCGCTGATGGATATGCCGCGCCGCCAGGCCGAGCGGCTGACCGCCCTGATGCGCGTCGGCGGAGCGGCGTAATGTTCTCGGATCCCGCCTTTGCCGATGCCTGGTCGCGCCTGCCGGATTATCTCGGCCAGCATGTGCTGGTGAGCCTGACTGCGCTCGCGCTCGGACTGGCCATCAGCTTTCCGCTGTCGCTGTTCGCGGTGCGGCGGCCGCATCTGCGCACGATCTTGCTCACATTCGCGAGCGTGGTGCAGACCATTCCCGGCCTCGCGCTGCTGGCCCTGTTCTATCCGCTGCTGCTCGGCATCGCCGCCCTCACCGCGCAATATCTGGGCTTCGATTTTTCCGCACTCGGTTTCCTGCCCGCGGTCCTGGCGCTCACGCTCTATTCGATGCTGCCGGTGATCCGCAACACCATCACCGGCATCGATGGCGTCGACCCCGCGCTGCGCCGCGCCGCCCAGGGCGTCGGCATGACTGCGCGGCAATCGCTGTTCATGGTGGAATTGCCTCTCGCGCTGCCCGTGATCATGGCCGGCATCCGCACCGCCGCGGTCTGGGTGATCGGCACGGCGACGCTGGCGACACCGATCGGGCAGACCAGCCTCGGCAATTATATCTTCAGCGGACTGCAGACCCAGAACCTGATCTTCGTGCTGTTCGGCTGCGTCGCCGCGGCCGCGCTGGCCTTGTCGGTCGACCTCCTGCTGTCGCTGATGGAGCGCGGCGCCGCCCAGCGCCGCCGTGCGCCGGTCATTGCCGGTCTTGCGGGGCTCGCGCTGATCGTGGCGCTGGCGCTCATTCCATCGCTCACCGCCCGCAAGAGCGAGTATGTGATCGGCGCCAAAACCTTCGCCGAGCAATACATCCTCGCCTCCCTGATCGCGCAGCGGCTGGAGGCCAACGGGCTCACCGCGCGCCGGCGCGAGGGTCTCGGCTCCAGCATCATCTTCGACGCGCTCGCCGCCAACGAGATCGACGCCTATGTCGATTATACCGGCACCATCTGGGCGAACGTGATGAAGCGGACCGACATCCAGCCGCGCAAGGAGACGCTTGCCGAAGTCGCAGGCTGGCTCAACCGGGAGCGCGGCATCACGCTGGCCGGCGCGCTGGGCTTCGAGAATGCCTATGCGCTGGCGATGAAGCGCGACGAAGCCGAGCGTCTCGGCATCAAGACGCTGGCCGATCTCGCCGCGCACGCGCCGCAACTCACCATCGCCGGCGACTACGAATTCTTCAGCCGGCCGGAATGGGACGCGATCCGCGAGTCCTACGGGCTGTCGTTCAAGGCGCAACGCGCGATGCAGGCGGAATTCATGTATCCCGCCGCGGGCAACGAGGTCGACGTGATCTCGGCCTATACCAGCGACGGCCGCATCGCCCAGTACGACCTCGTGGTGCTGGAAGACCCGAAAGGCGTGATCCCGCCCTATGACGCTGTGCTACTTGTGTCGCCGAAGCGGGCGGGCGACGCAGCCCTGCTCGCGGCACTCAAGCCGCTTGACGGCGCGATCGACGTGACGCTGATGCGCGAGGCCAATCTGCGCGCGGGTCAGAGCCAGCCGCCGGAACAGGTCGCGACGTGGTTGGCGCAACAATTACGGAAATAAGCTGCCGCTGCCGCGCCACCTAATTCTTCAGCGACGGCACCTTCTCGACCAGATCGCCGATCTGCTTCGAGACCTGCTCCATCCGCACCGCAAAATCCGGTCCGTCGAAATAGTCGATGGTCTGACCGGATTTCTTCATCGCCGCGCGGAAGCTCTCGGACTTCACGGTGTCCGCGCACGCCTTGCGCATTCGCATCAACGTTTCCGGCGATACGCCCTTCGGCGCGTACAGACCGAACGGTGTCGCAAAGCCTTCGCCGAAGCCAAGTTCGTTCGTGGTCGGCACATCCGGCAGGATCGGGATGCGATCGCGCGCGATGATGGCGAGCGGCCGCATGTTGCCGACGCCTCCGGCATCGCCTGCCATCTGCACATCGATATGATTGCCCATCAGCGCGGTGCGCGCCGGAGCGTCGCCCCGGAACGGCACGGACGTGAGCGAAACGCCGGCCCGCGCCGACAGGTCGAGCATCTGCAGATGCGGGATGCTGCCGGGTCCGGGGTGGCCATAGGTGAGCTTGTCGGGGGCCTGGCGCGCCTTCTCGAACAGATCCTTCAGCGACCGCACCGAACTCTCGGGCGAGACAACGATCACCGTCGGGGTGACCGAGACCTGGCAGATATAGTCGAAGGACTTCACATTGTAGCGCAGGTCGCTGCGGAGATGCGGCCGGCCGGTGATCACGCCCATCGCGGAAAAGCCGAGGGTGGCGCCGTCCGGCGCAGCCAGCGCGGTCGCGGTCGCGCCGATGGTGCCGCCCGCTCCATCGCGGTTGGCCACGACGAAGGACTGGCCGAGTTCTTTCGATAGTCCCTCGGCCAGCATGCGCGCGACGATATCGGTGACGCCGCCTGCCGGAAACGGAATGATCAGTTCTATATTGCGCGACGGTTGCGCCTGCGCGAATGCGGGCACGGGCGGCGCCAACGCAAACAATGCCAAGGCGACGATGCAACCAGTCCGCTTGCCGATCATGACGCGTCAGAACTCCGATACGGGGGCCGGAATTCGACTCAAACAGGTTGCCAAAAGCAAGCGAAAACAGGTGCTGCATCGCACCATACGCACGTGGGCAGCCGTGACTGCAGCACCATAGACAGATGCACGGCGCAGCCATCCCACTCTCGGAATGGCTGTTGCTGCGCCCGGTCGCCGGGTTATTTCTGGAACATCACCTTGTCCAGCAGCCATTGCGACATTTTCAGCTTCTCGCCGCGCGGCAGCTTCTTGAATCCCTCGTCATGGAATTCCTTGTTCGGCCATGTGGTGCCGGCGGTCACGGCCATGCGCCACTTCACCTGCTCCTTGGTGACGTTGAACACCATCAGGTCGCGCGCGAACACCAGCGGCCCGCCATAGCTCTTGCGCACCGCGTCGAGGTGCCCGGGCAAGGTCTCGTCGTCATTGTAGAAGTGATAGCCGACCGCGAGCCGCGGCTGGCAGAGCGCGAACACGCTGCCCGCTTCTTCCGGATCGGAATGCGCGACGGTGCAGACGCCGCGCGCTGTGCGCTCGTCATAGCCGGCGCGGTCCATCATCACCTGCCAGCGGTCGAAGGTTTCGTGGATCATGATGTCGGCGCCCTTGCCGTTCTCGACCATGAAATAGGACGGCGTGGTGTCGCCGGAATAGACGAATGTCAGCCCGTTCCATTCGAGGCGCAGCGACACCGGGCCGTCGTAAATGTGCACGGCCGGGAACGACGTGATCTTGACGCCGTTCTTGTCGTAGATCACCGCAACCTTCGCATAATCGAATTCATGGACATCGACCTCGGACCCGACCAGCGGCAGCAATCCGTGGCGGGTATCGGCGTCCCAGCGTAGCGACTCGATCTGGTGCTTCACGAAATGCTTCATGCCGTGTTCGGGAATTTTTCCCGACGGCCCGTAGACCTGCAGCGGATGCATCCGTCCGCCCGACCAGCCACCCTGCCGGATCTGCATGAAATCGCCGACATGGTCGGTGTGGAGATGCGTGGCGATGACCGCGGTGATGGCGTTGTAGGGAATTTCCAGCGACACGAAATTACGCTGCGTGCCGAAGCCGAAATCGATCAGGAACTTGTCGCCGTTGCCGAGTTCGACCAGCCAGCCGGTATTGACCTGATCCTTGCGCAGATAGGGCCGCCCGGTGCCGAGCGCGATGATGCGCATCTCGTCGGCCGCAAGCGGCTCGGTGTTCGGGAAATAATGGTCGCGGTATTCACGCATGGAACTGCATCTCCGGTCTCAGGCTGCCGATGTCCTGCCCTGCGGCAGGGTCGCGGCGGGCTCGTAGGAATCGACAAGTTTCGTCAGCAGCCGCAGGAATTGCTGCTTCTCGCTCGCGGTAAACGCGCCGACCATCCGGTCGCGCTCCGCGGTGATCACCTCCAGCGCCGCCTCATACAGCGACTGGCCGAGTTTGGTCAGCGCAAGTTCGGTGATGCGCGCCTCGCCTGCCGGCTTGTGGCGCAGCATCACGCCCGAGCGCACGAAGCGGTCGATCATGCGGCTCAGGGTCGACGGGTCGGTGGCGATATAATCGGCGATGTCGGCGGGCCGGTTGAGCTGCGTGTTGGCGAGCGTCGCCAGCAGCCGCCAGTCGTGGATGGTCAGGCGTTTGTTGCGGAAAGCCTTCTCCAGCCGTCCGTTGAAGCGGCGGGTCAACGAATTGATCATGAACGGCTCGAAGCGCTCGAGATCGAGCGCCTCGCTGCCGGCGCGCGCCGGCGCAGGCTTGCGCGGCATATCAGTTCGGCCGGCCGGTTTTCTTGATCAGAGCGCCGATGGTGTCGGCATCCCGTCCGACACGCGCCGCCAAGGCGTCGCCATCGAGATAGCGAACGTTGTGACGCGCCTTCTTCATCGCGTCGAGGGTCGCCTCGGACTTCATCGCGGATGCGCAGGCCGACCGCAGCTTCGCCAGCACCTCCGGCGGCAGCCCCTTGGGCGCGAACAGCGCGTTCGGCGTACCGAAGCCGGTGCCGAGCCCCAGTTCCTTGGTGGTCGGCACATCGGGCATGGCCGGCAGGCGTTCGTCGCCGAACACCGCGAGCGTGCGCACATTCTTGCCGGTCACGGTTGCGTCTGCCGACATCAGCATGTCGATATGGTTGCCGAGCAGCGCGTTGAAGCCGAGGGCATCGCCGCGGAATGGCACCGCGGTCAGCTTCAGATCATTGTCGGTGGACATCTGCAGCATCAGGAGGTTCGGCACCGTGCCCGGTCCGGGATGGCCGTAGGTCACCTTTTCCGGATTGGCGCGGATATAGGCGACCAGATCCTTGAAGCTTTTGTGCGGGCTTTCGTTGGACACCGAGGCGACCACGATCACGTCGGTCACCTGGCAGATGTAATCGAACGAGGCGGCGCTGTAGCGCAGGCCATCGCGCAGATGCGGCTGCGCGGTCACCACGCCCATGGCGGAGAAGCCGAGCGTATAGCCGTCGGGCTGTGCCGCGGCGACTGCGCTGGTGCCGATGACGCCAGCGGCACCATCCTTGTTCGCCACCACCACCGGCTGCCCGAGCGCCTTCGACAGCGCATCCGCGAGCGGACGCGCGGCGAGGTCGCTGTTGGCGCCGGCGGGAAACGGCACGATCATTTCAATGCTGCGCGTCGGATAGGTTTGCGCCCACACGGCTGCGGGAACCACCGAAACGGCGGCCACGAGCAACGCTCGCATGATCAACAGCATCGGAAACCTCCGCGAACCACGATGTCGACATCAAAACCCGCGACGGCATTGCAGCCAATTGCATTTGCAATTGCAAGCAAAATTAGGCGGCAGTGGCCGATCTGTCGGCACTCCGCCGGCGCCAGCGAGACATCAATGGCGGCTTGTCAGGGCGCCAGCAGGCGGTCGGCAATCGCCGAGTCGAAGAACTGCGTGTAGGACGCCACCTTGCCGTCGCGGAATTCGATCAGGTCCAGCGATTCAGTCACGGCGGTCTTGCCGGTCGCCCGCGATCTCACGGTGAAGCGGATGCGGATCGCGGCCTTGGATCCTTCCACGACGGAATCGACAATCTTGAGATCCTTGAACTCGAACGCCTCGACGAGTTGGGACAAGGCCGCCCGCATGCCGCCACCTTCCGTCATCACCGAAACGGTCGGCTGCGGCGGCGACGCATTCAGCGTGAATGTCGCATCCGGCGTGAACACCGCAAGCACCTTGTCCACGTCGCCATTCACGCGGGCGATGTAGCCGTCGCCCATCACTTTCAGCATCTCGTCGCGCGTCATCTGAAGTCCTCCCCAGGAAGACACCATCATTGCGCGAGGGGTTTTGGCTGTCTACCGGGGCGCGAACCGCGCACGACAAAAAAGGCCGGCACCCTGTGCCGACCTTTCGAAAACACGACGACGTCATCGCCCTCCCCCTTCGAGACGGCTGCTTCGCAGCCTCCTCAGGATGAGGGCGGATGAAGATCAGTTCTTCGTCTTGTCCACCAATGCCCGCTGCTTGATCCACGGCATCATCTCGCGCAGCTTCTCGCCGACCTTCTCGATGTCGTGCGCGGCGAGCTTGGCGCGGGTTGCCTTGAACGACGTCTGGTTGACCTTGTTCTCCAGCATCCAGTCGCGGGTGAACTTGCCT
>CAZXJZ010000184.1:0-9750 GCA_964641065.1 uncultured Hyphomicrobiales bacterium
GAGGCCTACAAGATCGAGAACGGCAAGATCGGCGCACCGGTGAAGGGCGCGATGATGATCGGCAACGGCCCGACCGACCTGCATCGCATCTCGATGATTGGCAACGATCTGGCGCTCGACCACGGCATCGGCACCTGCGGCAAGAACGGCCAGGGCGTACCGGTCGGCGTCGGCCAGCCGACGCTGCGCATGGACCGGATCACCATCGGCGGCACGGGCTGATCAGAAATACGCGATCAGCCGTCCGCAGGCCGCGACTGCAAACCAGATTGCGAGCGACGTCACGCCGACGAAGCGCGCGCGGCCCGGCAGCGGCGTATGCGGCTGCAGGTCGCGCACCCGGTCGGCAATAAAATATTCGAACCAGACGATGTTGATGAGGCCGAGCGCGATCAGGGCCAGCTTGATCTGGAACATCGCGTTCATAACGACGTGGCTCGCTTCCGCCACGAACAGCAGCGAGCCGGACGCAAGGAGCCCGAGAAAGCCCAGGATCGCCACCAGCCGTGCGCGCCGCAGCATGCTGCCCGGCCATGTCGCCTGGAAAAATCCGGCCAGCCGCAGGTCCATCACCGCGACCGCGCCAAAGAACACCATCAGCGACAGGATGTGCGCGACATTCGCGACCATGTAGAGATAGGGCGATTGCCGCACGGCGGCGGCAAAGGCCGAACCCTCGATGGCGACGAAAATCGCGGGCGCGGCATCGGTCATCAGCGCATCTCGACGGTCTTGCCATCGACCGTGATGCGCTCCGCGCGCATTTCATCCTTCTCGACCGTGGACGCGTAGCCATAGGCTGACACGGTCTTTCCGACCGCGACCATGTCCTTGCTGGCGCCGCGATTGATCATGCGGAAGGTGGGGGCGAGGGTCACGGTCCAGACCTTGTCGGCAGCCTTCACTGTGATGGTGGCGTGCGGGTTCTCGTATGTCGACGTCACGATCGTGCCCTGCACCGTGATCGGCTTGGCCGCCTCATAGCTGCCCCATCCGTGATGCGCGGCGGCACTTCCGCACAGGACGGCGACAGCAACAGCGGCGAGAAGATAGGTCTTCATGTCCTCACCTCACCAGGTCTGCTTGTTCGTGATGACTTAACGCACAACGCCCGAAATGCAGCAGGGTTTGCGGCGTGGCTTGGTGATGCGGTCCTTGAGATAACAGCGGGCCGACGCGTTGCCATAGCCGGGGCGGACATAGGTGAAGGCGCGGCATCGGCGGTCGGCCTGACACGCCGTCGCGCAGGACGCCCCCGAAGGGTGCGCCGCGATATCGAACGACCGGAAGTCGCCGCCGGCGCGATCGGTGGAAAACTCGACCGGCCCAGCCTTCGGCTCCAGCAGCGCGGCGCCGCGGATGCCGGACACGCAGCACTTGTCGTCCTTGAGCGGAGTGACCGTGCTCTTCAACCAGCACATGGCGTCGCGCGATGCGGTCCCCGGAAAGGAGAAGCTCCAGGCCCGGCACCGGTTGTCGCGGTCGCAGCGCGCGGCGCAGACGGCCGGATCCCCGTTGCGCACCGGTCCGCTATTATAGTCGCCGCCCGGCCGGTCGAAGCCAACCTGGGCGCGAGCGGCCATCGCCCCTGCCATCAGCGCCACCGTGCAGATCGCGACCGTCAGGAGGCGCCGGTTCATTCCCCTGCCCGAAATCCAGGAAGCCATTCGTCCGCAGTCTAGGATGCCGCTGCCCGGGTTGCGAGGACCGAATGCTGCGCCCGCGAAGTCGTGAATGCCCGGCCGTGATTAACGAGCTTGTGCGAAGCAGCATGACAAACTGGCCGCTTTGAGCAAAGTTCCCGCCATGGACTCTGCCGTTGTCGATGCCGGGAGCCGGTTTCGCGGGACCGACCGCGTGTCGCTCGCGATTTTGATCGCGCTGGCCGTCCTCGCCGTTCTGCTGTTCCGCGACTACGGCATATCGAATGACGAGGAAGTCCAGCATCGCTACGGCGAACTGATCATCGACTATTATGAGAGCGGTTTCCGCGACACCGCGTTGTTCAACTTCAAGAATCTGTATCTGTATGGCGGTCTGTTCGACATCGTCGCGGTCGGCCTCGCCAGATTGCTGCCGTTCGATCCGTTCCTGATCCGCCATTTGCTGTCCGCGATGATCGGCGTCGCGGGAATGGCGGGCGTCTGGGCAACGGCCCGCCTGGTGGGGGGCGCGCGCGCCGGACTGATCGCACTCTGCGCGATCGCGGTGTGCGGGCCGTATTTCGGCGGCATGTTCAATCACACCAAGGACGTTCCGTTCGCCGCTGCCGTGATCTGGGCGGTGTTCTTTCTGCTGCGTGCCGGCCGCGACCTGCCGGCGCCGCGCTGGATCGATGTGATCGGATTCGGCCTGATGCTCGGCGCCGCAACCGGCCTGCGGGCGATGGGCCTGCTGCTGATCGGCTATGCGGGCGTGCTGGTGCTGATGTCGGTGCCGCGTCCGCTTCGCCTCCGCGAGGCGACCGCATTTGTCGTCCGGTCAGCCCTGCGGTTCGCGCCGGCGGTAGCGATCGGATACCTGATCATGATCGCGGCCTGGCCCTGGGCCTGGCTTTCGCCGCTCAATCCGTTGCGCGCGATCTTCTCCTTCGCGCATTTTCATTACGAGATCCGCACCGTCGTCGCCGGCGAGATCTACCGCATGGCCGAGGTGCCGTGGTGGTACGTCCCGTTCTATCTGCTGATCAAGGTGCCGCTGGTGATCTATGCGGGAGCGCTATGCGCGCTCGCTTTGTCGATCTGGGCACTGGCGCGCGATGGCATCTCGCGGCTGGCGAGACGCTCGGTCGAGATTGCCTTCATCGCCTTCGTCGCAATCTTTCCGGTGCTGTGTGAAGCGCTCGCCGAAGGACCGGCCTTTACCGGCATGCGGCACTTCCTGTTTGTGGTGCCGCCGCTCGCAGTGCTGGCCGGGATCGGCTTCGACTCGGTGCTGACTGCGCTTTCGCCGCGCCGCTGGGTTGCGGCCGGCGCCGCTGCTGCGCTCACGCTCTCTCTGCTATGGAACGCCAGCGTGCTGGTTCGGCTGCATCCTTATGAATACATGTACTACAACCAGTTGGTCGGCGGGCTGGAGGGCGCGGCGGGCCGCTACGAGATGGATTACTGGGTCAACATGATGCCCGAGGCCGTCAGCGCGCTGCAGGACTATCTCGGTCTGGCGAAGGAAAAATCGCAGAAGGTCTACACGGTCGGCGTTTGCGGCGAGAAATTCGCGTTCGACAATTATGCCGACAAGCGGTTGCAGGCACAGCCGGGCTGGCTCGAGGCGGATTTCTTCATCGCGCCGACCCAGATGAATTGTGACCGGCTGGTCGATGGCCGGGTGATCGCGATCATCAAGCGGTTCGGCGTACCGATCGGTGTGGTGAAGGACCGGCGCGGTCTCACCCAGAAAGCGCTGAACCAGCCATTCGGCGCCGTACAACAGTAAAGCGCCCGCCGGGAGGGCCGGGCGGGCGCTTGATCCGCACGTGCGAGGGGACACACGCCTTTGCGGATCCTCGGCCGGCTGGGCAGGGCCGGCCAAAGACGTTCAGAGATAGGGCCAGGGCGACGGTTTGGCCGCCGTCCCGACCGGTTCGCCGGGCGCAATCGATGGCGCCTCGACTGGTAGGACATCGACGCGACCGCGGCGATTGAGGCGCTTGTCGCGGGCACGGCCGGCCAGCACATCGGTCGGATCGCGCCACAGCGGCTGGGCATAGGCATCCCGCAGATCGCTCCGGGACAGACCGATATCGCCTAGCATCCGGTCGTCCATCCCGGCCAGCATCCGCGCGTCGCGGCGGTGCTTCAGCAGGCGGGCCAGTTTCCGCATGCCGTTCAACGCGATGGCGAAGGCGACGCGGACCATGGCCGGCTCGCGGCGGCGGGTCTGGATCGGCTCGGAACTGGATATCGCGGACATCGGAACCTCCTGTCGCGCCGTGCCGAAATCCTCTCGCCGCAGACCTCACTGCGCGACCCGATTTCCGGCACGGAAGCGTTGAACGGCTTCGGATATGGCACCCGCCCATTGATAAGTGAAACGAATGTTTATAATCTGAAACATCACGATTGATGATGTAAGGCCGGCCGTGGCGGGTGGCCGTCCCGGAGGATTTCACCGATGACCGCACTGATCGATATCGACCAGCTCCGCACCTTCATCGCCATCGCCGAGACCGGCAGCTTCACCAAGGCGGCGGATGTCGTGCACAAGACCCAGTCCGCCGTCTCGATGCAGATGAAGCGGCTGGAGGAGCGCCTCAACAAGCCGATCTTCGCCCGCGACGGCCGCGCCTCGAAGCTGACCGACGATGGCGAGCGTCTGCTCGATTACGCCCGCAAGATCGTGAAGCTGAATCTCGATGCGCTCGCGGCGTTTTCCGGTCCCGAATTGTCCGGCCGCGTGCGGCTCGGCGTCCCTGACGATTATGCCGACCGTTATCTGCCGGAGATCATGGCGCGGTTTTCACGCTCCTATCCCGGCGTCGAACTGACAGTGCTATGCGAGCCATCGGTCGATCTGCTGCGGCGGATCGATGCCAACGACCTCGACCTTGCCATCATCACGACGACGGAGACCCAGCGCAGCGCCGAGCCGTTCCGTCAGGAGCGGCTGCTCTGGGTCACGTCCGTGCGTCACGCCACCCATACCGAAAATCCGCTGCCGCTGGCGCTGGGCAAACAGAGCTGCGCCTGGCGCCGGATTGCGCTGGAGCGTCTTGAAGGGCTCGGACGGCCGCACCGCGTGATCTACACAAGCTCCAATGCCGGCGCCTATGTCGCGGCCGTGCTGTCGGGACTTGCAGTCTCTGTGGTGCCGGAATCGACCCTGCGGCCCGGCATGCGGGTGCTGACGCCGGCCGACGGCTTTCCGGACTTGCCCTATTGCCGCATCGGGCTGGTTCGCAACCCGCACGAAAGCTCGGCACTCGCCGATGCGCTGGCCGAACACATCATCTCGTCGCTGGACAACCTGTCGGAGAACGCGCAGGCGGCGGAGTAGGCGCGGGACTACGCCTTCCGCGCCGGGCGCAGCACCAGCACGTTGCCGACCAGCACCGCGACCAGACCGAGTGCGGCAACGAGACCCCACTGGAAATTCTCGACAAATGTCGAGACCACAAGCGCCACCACCGGTCCGAGCACCGTGACATAAGCCGCGCGATCGGCGCCGATGCGCCCGAGCAGCGTGAGATAGCAGGCGAAGGCGATGACCGACGAAATCAGCGCGAGGTACACCAGGCCGCCGAGATAGATCGGGGTCCATTCCACGGTGAAGGTATGGCCGCGAGCGAGCGCGTAGATTGCGAGTCCGATGCTGCCATACAGCATGCCGTAGCCGGTCGACGCGAAGACCGGGTATTTGCGAGCCGAGATGCGCGCGGAGACGATGTTGGCGAAGCAGAAAGCCAACGTGCCGGCGAGACTGAGGCCGAGCGCGATCAGCGCCCCTTGGGGGACGGCGTTTCCGCCAAATTGCGGATAAAACAGCGCAGCCATCCCGGCCGTGCCGAGCAGGCCGCCGCCAACCACCCGCCGGTCGACCGGTGTCTTCAAGAACAAGGCGCCGAGCCAGACATTGATGAAGGATGCCAGCGAGAACACGATCGACAGCAATCCGGACGGCAGAGTCGCGGCTGCATGATAGAACAGCAGAAAATTCAGCGAGAACATCAAGAGGCCGAGCAACGCGAACAGCACGTGACTGTGCAAGCTATAACTCAGCCGGTCGCCGCGGATCGCAGCAATCAGCAGCATGATGATGCCGGCGAAAAGGAAGCGCCAGAAGACCGACACTTCGGGCGCGACCACGCCGACCTGGAAATGAATCACGATCCAGGCCAGTCCCCAGGTCAGAACGACCGTTGCATAGAGGACGAAGTCGAATGGAGTCAGCCTGACGCGGGTCAGCACAAGTCGGCCGCTTTCGCGTCGATCGCACGCACGAGATCGGCCGGCGCAATTTCGATCTGCAGCCCGCGGCGTCCGCCATTGACGAGGATCGTCGGATGCGAAAGCGCCGCGCGCTCGATGAAGGCCGCGGCGCGCTTCTTCTGGCCGAGCGGCGAGATCCCGCCGACGTGATAGCCGGTAATGCGTTCGGCTTCCGCCGGGGGCAGCATGGCGGCCTCCTTCGCGCCGGCCGCCGCCGCGAGCCGCTTCAGGCTGACCTCCCGGTCGGAGGGCGCAAGCACGCACAGGATCGCAGAACCGGCTTTCGCCATCAGTGTCTTGAGGAGGCGCTCCGGTGCGATGCCAAGCGCTTCAGCCGCCTGCAGGCCGATGCGTGCGGCATTCGGATCGTAATCGTATTCGTGCAGCGTGAAGGCGATCCCGGCTTTCTCGAGCGCGGTGGTGGCAGGCGTGGCCTTGGCCATCAATAGGCATACTCGTCGAATACCGGTTCGACCGAGCCTCCCCACGGCCCGTGAAACTTCGCGAGCAATTCTTCCGCCGGCGTCTCGCCGTGCGCGACAAGCTCTTCCAGCGGGACGAGATATTTCGTCTCGTCCTCGCCGCCGGGATTGAGACGGCGCCGGCGGGCGAGCCCCGCGCGCGCGAGCTTCAGCGTCTCGTCCGCAAGCGAAAGCATGTTGCGATTGCGGATGGTGGCGGCGAAGCCCTGCACCGGCACGTCATCGCGCAGCTTCTGCCGCTCGTCCGCGCTCCAGCCCTTGACGAGATCCCACGCCGCGTCGAGCGATGCGTCGTCGTACAGAATGCCGGCCCAGAACGCGGCCAGCGCCGGCAGCCGCCGCCATGGACCGCCGTCGGCGCCGCGCATTTCAAGATAACGCTTCAGCCGCACCTCGGGGAAGATCGTGGAGATGTGGTTCGCCCAGTCCGAAATGGTGGCGCGCTCGCCCGGCAATTGCTTCAGCTTGCCGGCGAACAGGTCGCGGAACGACAGGCCGGACACGTCGATATACTCGTCGCCGCGCTTGACGAAATACATCGGCACGTCGAGCGCGTAATCGACCCAGCGCTCAAAGCCCATGCCGTCCTCGAACGCCCAGGGCAGCATGCCGGAGCGGTCCGGATCGGTGTCGCGCCAGACTTCGGAGCGGAAGGAGAGGAAGCCGTTCGCCTTGCCCTCGGTGAAGGGCGAGTTCGCGAACAGGGCGGTCGCGACCGGCTGCAGCGCCAGCGACACCCGCAGCTTCTTGACCATGTCGGCTTCCGACGAGAAGTCGAGATTGGTCTGCACCGTGCAGGTCCGGTACATCATGTCGAGGCCGAGATTGCCGACCTTCGGCATGTATCGCGTCATGATCCGGTAGCGACCCTTCGGCATCACCGGGATCTCGCTCCGCGTCCATTTCGGGTTCATGCCGAGCCCGAGAAAGCCGATCCCGAGCGGCCGGGCGACTTCCCGCACCTGGGCGAGATGCGCCATCAATTCGGTGCAGGTCTGGTGCACGGTTTCCAACGGCGCGCCGGACAATTCGAACTGGCCGCCGGGCTCGAGCGAAATCGCACCGCCGCCGGTGACGTCGTAGAGCCCGATGATGTTCTCGCGCTCCATGATCGGCTCCCAGCCGAGGAGCAGCTGCATGCCTTCGAGCAGCGCGCGGATGCCGCGATCGCCGTCATAGGGCACCGGCTCATGACCGTGGACCGTGAACGGGAATTTTTCGTGCTCGGTGCCAATCCGCCATTCGGCTTTTGGCTTGCAGCCCGATTCGAGCCACGCGACGAGTTCGTCGCGGCGCTCGACCGGCGTCATGTCGATCTGGTCACGGGCCATAGAGAATCCGGCGAAAGGGCCGCGACCATACACGCGGGTCCGAGGAAAGGGCAATCTGTCCGTGCGGCCGGCAAAAAGCGGGTCTTGCCACGCGCTGCGCGCAGATATGGGCCGCGCGCTGCGGGCATATATGGGTTGCGGGCCGCGGCTTGATAGGTGCAGCGGAATCGACATAACGGGTCCATGCCGCTTCCCTCCCGTCAGACCCTGCTGAAACTCGGCGAAACCCTGCTGATCGGGACCATCGGCGGCGGCCTCCTGACCCTCGCCGGTATCCCCGCCGGATGGCTGTCCGGCGCGATGATCGCGGTCGCGATCGCCGCCCTGGCCGGGCGGCCGATGACGATGCCAGCGCCGCTGGCGCGGGTGGTGTTCGTGCTGATCGGGATTTCGCTCGGCGGCGCGGTGACGCCGGAGACGCTGAAAGGCGTTGCCACCTGGCCGCTCAGTGTCGTGCTGCTGTGCGTCGGCATGATCTGCGCGATGTTCGGCAGCGCCGCCTACCTGAAGAAGGTGCATGGCTGGACCATGCTGTCCGGCCTGTTCGGATCGGCGCCGGGGGCGCTGTCCCAGGTGATGGCCTATGCCACGCAGTACCAATCCGATCTGGCCGGCATCGCCATCGTCCAGACCATCCGGGTGGTGATCCTGACCGCCTTGCTGCCGGTGGTGCTGGCGCTGTTCGGGCTGATTCCGGCGCCCGACGCGGCGCGCAGCTTCGTGGTCACGGATTCGATCCTGGAAATCGCGCTCCTGGTCGGCATTTCGACCGCGGCGGCCGTCGTCGCGCATTTCGTACGCTTTCCGGGGGGACTGATCTTCGGGGCGATGCTGGCCTCGGCGATCCTGCATGGCTCGGGGCTGATCCATGCGTCGATGCCATGGTGGATCGTGAGCGCGGTGATGGTGGCGCTGGGCGCGCTCACAGGCTCGCGCTTCGCCAATACCGATCTGCGCATGCTGTGGAAGCATGTCGCCGCGGCGCTCGGCTCATTCACGGTTGCGGTGGCGATCGTGGCGATGTTTGCCGCCGCCGCGGCGTTTATCGTGAACCTGAACCTTTCGGACGTTGTGGTCTCATACGCACCGGGCGCGCTCGACGCGATGATGATTCTCGCGCTCGCGCTGCATCTCGACCCGATCTTCGTCGGCGCGCATCACGTCGCGCGGTTCATGCTGATTTCGGCGGCGCTGCCGCTATTCGTGAAAATCTACGGACAGACGCCTCCGCCTCCGCCGTCGAAACCGCCGGACAAGCGGCCGGTGCAGGAGGATTGAGCAGGCTTTTAACGGCGGCCTATTCCGCCGCCAGCGCGCGGTTGAGCTTCATGCCGAGCCGTTCCCAGACATCGACCAGCGCCGCCGCCAGGGCGTCGATCATCTTGTCGTCGTGGTAGGGCGAGGGCGTCACGCGCAGGCGCTCGGTGCCCATTGGCACGGTCGGATAATTGATCGGCTGGATGTAGATGCCGTGATCGGCGAGCAGCATGTCGCTCGCGGCCTTGCACTTTTCCGGATCGCCAACCGCGATCGGCACGATATGCGTGTCGCTCGGCATCACCGGCAGGCCGGACGCGGTGAGTACGGCCTTCACCCGCGCCACCCGGTCCTGGTGGCGATCCCGCTCCCACTGCGACTGCTTCAGATGCCGGATCGAGGCGGCCGCAGCAGCGCAGACCGCCGGCGGCAGCGCGGTGGTGAAAATGAAGCCCGGCGCGTAGGACCGCACCGCGTCGCAGACCGCGTGGCTCGCGGCGATATAGCCGCCGAAGCAGCCGAACGCCTTGCCGAGCGTGCCCTCGATCACGTCGAGACGATGCATCACGCCGTCGCGTTCGCAGACGCCGGCGCCGCGGGTGCCATACATGCCGACCGCATGAACCTCGTCGATATAGGTCATGGCGCCGTATTTCTCGGCGAGATCGCAGATGGCACTGATCGGCGCGATGTCGGCGTCCATCGAATAGATGCTCTCGAACAGGATCAGCTTCGGCCGGTCGGGCCCGGCTT
>CAZXJZ010000185.1:0-9678 GCA_964641065.1 uncultured Hyphomicrobiales bacterium
CGCTAACCACGATCGGGCGGCCTTTACCTGCGATTAGCGTTTATTTTGGGTGAAGCGGCGTGGTTAACGCTTCGCTTCCAAGCAGGCATGAACCGCGCATTAAGCCGGTTTGGCTATGAGTATCGCGGGGGACCACCATGCCGGTTCAGCGCAAGATTTTCCGGATCGAAGAAACGATGCGAGCGAGGTTCGAGCCTCGGAGCGCTGACGTGTCCCGGGATGCCGAACACCCCGCCGACGTGATCGCCGAGTTGCGCGCCGTGCGCGCGCTGATGGAGGAGCACCGGCCGGATCGCGGCGAACCGCTTCCGTCCCTCGAACCGTCGCAGGACGCGCGCAAGCTCAGGATCGAGCTGGACGTGATCGGCGGCGCGATCAAGGAGACCCGCGCCGAGATCGGCTCGTTACAGAGTCAGGGGTTTGATTCCGGGCGCGTTGCGCGCGTCACCGGGGAGATCGAGGCGGTGTTCGCCGACACGACGGGAGCGACCGAGCGCATCCTGAAAGCTGCCGAGGACATCGACCAGAACGCGCAGGCGCTCGCAAGCCTCCTGAAGGGCGGGCACGAACGGGGATTGGCGCAGGATATCCAGGAGCGGGTCACCGCGATTTTCGAAGCCTGCAATTTCCACGACCTGACCGGCCAGCGGATCGCCAAGGTCGCGGGCATGCTCAAACTGGTCGAGGAGCATCTGGCGCGAATGATGGAAATCTGGAGCGTGATCGAGCGCTTCGATGTCGACGCCGCCCAATCGACCACCAGCGGCCTTGACGGCTTCCTCAGCGGGCCGAAACTCAGCGGCGACAGCGGACATTCGACCCAGGCCGAGATCGACAAGCTGTTTCACTGACCGATGATATAAAGACCGGCCGCCTGTGGTAGATACCGGTCCCGAGCCATGTCCGCCTCCTCACCAGCCGCTCTTGCCGTACCGCCGAAGCCCGCCCGCATCGCGCGGATGACGGGCACCGCGCGGCTTGTGCGCGCGTATGCCCGGCTGGTCAGCGGGCTCGTACTGCTCGCATTCGTGCTGTGCCATTTCGGCAGCCATATTTTTCTGATCATTTCCATACCGGTGGCCGAAAAGGCCTTCGACGTGCTGATGAAATTCTGGCTGTCGGACGTCGGCACCGGCCTGCTTGCGGTCGCGCTGATCGTGCATGTGCTGAACGCGCTGTGGTCGATTTATATCCGCCGCTATCTGCGCATGCCCGCCTGGGAGATCGCACAGATCGCGCTCGGGCTCGCGATTCCGCTGCTGATCATCATCCATGTCGTGGGGACGAAGATCGCCGACGATTTCTTCGGCACCGACAACAGCTATTCCTCGGTTCTGGCCTCGCATTGGCTCGGCCGCCCCGTTCTGTTCGGCGCGCCATGGTTCGTCTATCTGCATATCGCCGCGATCCTGACGGTATGGATACACGCCTGCATCGGTCTGCATTTCTGGTTGCGGCCCAAACGCTGGTACGCCGTGTGGTTTCCAACCCTTGCCACCGTTGCGGTTCTGATCCCTACGCTGTCGATCGCCGGATACATCTCCGGCGGAAACCAGATCCTGCGGGATGCCCAGGATCCGGACTTCGTCCGCGAACTCATCCGCGAGGGTAATTTCTCTCCGGACGCGATCGCCAAGGCGTGGCAGGCCATCTACATCACGTTCGCCGTCTATGCCGGACTGGTGCTGCTGCCGTTCATCGCACGCACCGTCCGCGGGCTCATTCACCGCATGTACCGGGCGCCACGGCTCACCCATGCCGTCGGCCGCACCATGAGGATCCTGCCGGGAGCGACCGTGCTCGAAACCCTGCGCGCCAACGGCATCGCGCATGCGTCGGTCTGCGGCGGCCGCGCGCGCTGCACCACCTGCCGCATCCGGGTGACCAACGGGCAGGACGGATTGCCTGAACCGCAGGGGCTCGAGGCCACGGCCTTGTCACGGATCGGCGCGAACGAGGGCGTCCGGCTTGCCTGTCAGCTGCGGCCGACCTCCGACATAACGGTGCTGCCGCTGCTGACGGCGGATGCGACCGCAACCTACGGCCTGATCCGTGCCGGCGCCGAAGGCAGCGAGCGCCAGCTCACCGTGATGTTCATCGACCTGCGCGGCTCGACCACGCTCGGCGAAGCCAGGATGCCCTACGACGTTCTGTTCATCCTCAACCAGTTTTTCGACGAGATGAGCAAGGCGCTGGCGGCGACGGGCGGTCATTACTCGAACTTCACCGGCGACGGACTGATGGCGATCTATGGGCTCGATACGCCGGATCCCAACGCCAGCGCCGTGCAGGCGTTGCGCGGCGCACGCGAGGTGCTGATGCGCCTCGACCAGGTCAATCTCCGGCTCAAGGCCGACCTCAAAGAGCCGTTGAAGATCGGCGTCGGCATCCATTTCGGCGAAGCGATTGTCGGTGCGATGGGCCCGCCGCGCTCGCAGATCATCACCGCGATTGGCGACACCGTGAACACCACCGCGCGCCTCGAGGGCCTGACCAAGGACCATTCCTGCTCGCTGATCCTGTCGCAGGCCGCGGCACAAGCGGCCGGGCTCAAGCTCGAGGGCCATGAGCTGCACCACGCGACGGTCAAGGGGCGCACGGGATCAATCGCGTTTTATGCTTTGAACGAGGTGCCGGAACTCCGGTGACCGGCGCGGCGCCTTGCACCTGCATGCAGAGCCTGCCCACAATTTTTGCAGCTTTGGCAGCAAGCTGAGAACATTGGCCGCAATGCGGAAACATTTTCGCGAATAAAGCCGTTTGGCCTTTTTTCTTTGAAACTATTCTTGTCTATCGAGATTGATCGCTCGCGTGCGCGCACGGGTTCGCGATGGACGGCTGCACGCATGCGGAATGCTCGCCTGGAGTTGTCCATGCCAAATGACGCATCACGAGCGACGACGACTCGTGCTTCACACCCGACCCGCCGCGAGGTTGTCGCGTCCGGAGCGGCGTTGCCGCTGGCCCTCACCCTGCCCTCCGATACCGCCCCTGCTCAGACTGCGGAGAACGGGGTCTCATCAGGCGTGAAAACAAACATCACCGTCAACGGGAGGCCGCATGCGCTCACGCTCGACCCGCGGTCGACGCTACTTGATGTGCTGCGCGAGCAACTCGACCTCACCGGATCCAAAAAAGGATGCGACCAGGGCCAATGCGGCGCATGCACCGTTCTGATCAACGGCCGGCGCGTGGTCTCATGTTTGACGCTCGCTGTGATGCAGGATGGCGCCAGCATCACGACGATCGAAGGCCTTGCGACCGACGGTAAGCTGCATCCACTGCAGCAGGCCTTCATCGATCACGACGCTTTCCAGTGCGGCTATTGCACGCCGGGCCAGATCTGTTCGGCAGCAGGTCTGATCACCGAGGGCAAGGCGAAGACGCCGGACCAGATCCGCGAATTGATGAGCGGCAACATTTGCCGCTGCGGCGCTTATCCGAACATTGTTGCGGCAATCCAGCAGGCAATGGGGCAGTCATGATCGGCTTCGAATATTCGCGCGCGAGCAATGTCGCCGATGCCGTGCAGCAGATGGTCGCAAGCAAAGGCGCAAAATTCATCGCCGGCGGGACCAATCTGGTCGACCTGATGAAAATGGACGTCGAGAAGCCCGCAAAGCTGATCGATGTCACGCGGCTTCCGCTGGACAAGGTGGAGGAGACCGGAAACGGCGGCCTGTACATCGGCGCGCTGGTGCCCAATTCCGATCTCTCTTACCACCCGGTCGTCGAGCGCCGCTATCCGATGCTGGCGAGCGCCATTCAAGCCGGCGCGTCGCAGCAGCTGCGCAACATGGCATCAACCGGCGGCAATCTTCTCCAGCGCACGCGCTGTGCCTATTTCTACGACGTAACGA
Source organism: uncultured Hyphomicrobiales bacterium (assembly GCA_964641065.1). Taxonomy (GTDB): domain Bacteria; phylum Pseudomonadota; class Alphaproteobacteria; order Rhizobiales; family Xanthobacteraceae; genus Pseudorhodoplanes. The sequence continues at coordinate 3,861 of CAZXJZ010000185.1, forward strand.
CCGCATGCAACAAACGCGAACAGGGCTCCGGCTGCTCGGCCCGGAACGGCGTCAACCGGATGAACGCGATCCTCGGCACCAGCGAAGCCTGTATTGCCGTGCACCCGTCCGATATGTGCGTGGCCCTTGCGGTGCTGGAAGCGAAAGTCCACGTCGCCGGACCGCGCGGCGAGCGTGAGATTGCGTTCGCGGAGTTTCATCGACTGCCCGGCGACACGCCGCAGCGCGATACGAACCTTGAGGCGGATGAGCTGATCACCGCCGTCGAGTTGCCGCCGCGTGGCTTTGCGTCGAACTACACCTATCTCAAAATCCGCGACCGGCTGTCTTACGCCTTCGCGCTGGTCTCGGTCGCCGCGGGACTTGAACTGGACGGCGACGCCATAAAAGAAGCGCGGTTCGCTCTTGGCGGCGTTGCGCACAAGCCATGGCGCAGCACCGAAGCAGAGGCAGCGCTTCGCGGTCAACCGGCGAATGAAGTGGCGTTTGCCAGGGCTGCCGATATCGTGCTGCGCGAAGCGGAAGGATTCGGCGGCAACACCTTCAAGATCGAACTGGCGCGCCGCACCATCGTCCGCGCGCTGTCGCAGGCGGCGCGCGGAACGCCGCAATCGCAATCCAACAAGAAGATCGCGTGAGCTTTGGCCATGGCACCTTACATCGGCACGGCAACATCCCGCATCGACGGCATCGCCAAGGTCACCGGCGCCGCCAAATACGCCGCTGAGTTCAACACACCGGGTCTCGCCCATGCGAGCCTCGTCACCTCGACCATTACTAAAGGCCGGATCACCCGTATCGACGACAGCGCCGCGAAGGCGACCAAGGGTGTGCTCGCCGTCCTGACATACCAAAACCGGCCGGCCATGGCCGACAAGGATGAAGCCTATAAGGACGAGGTGGCACCGGAAGACGGATCGCCTTACCGGCCGCTTTACGACAGCAAGATCATGTTCAACGGTCAGCCGGTCGCCATGGTCGTCGCCGAAACGTCGGAGATCGCCCGCTACGCGGCATCTCTGGTGAAGGTCGAGTACGCGACGGAAAATTTCGTTACGGACATCTTTCGCGAGCGCGACAGGGCTACGCCGGTCAAGACCAAGGAGGGGCCAATGGCCCCGCCCAAAGCCCGCGGAAAGCCGGAGGAGGCGCTGGCAGCGGCGGCCGTCCGTCACGAGGCCGAGTATTACACGCCGATCGAACATCACAACCCGATGGAGCTGTATGCCTCGACGGTCGTGTACGAGCCCGGCGGCAAGCTCACAATCTACGACAAGACCCAGGGCGTGCAGAACGTCCACAAGTATGTCTGCGGCGTCTTCGATATGAAGCCGGAAGATGTGCGCGTCATGTCGCCTTACATGGGCGGCGGCTTCGGGTCGGGACTGCGGCCGCAATTCCAGGTCGCACTGGCGGTGCTGGCGGCGCGCGCGCTGCAGCGTTCGGTGCGTCTCGTTCTGACGCGGCCGCAGATGTACGAACTGGGCTACCGGCCGGCGATGATCCAGACCATCGCGCTCGGCGCGAACGGCGACGGCACGCTCGATGCGATTACCCATGACGCCGTCACCGTCACGTCGCAATACGAGGACTTCCACCGGCAGGAGACCGGCTGGTCGGGTCTGCTCTACACCTCTCCCAATGCGAAGTATGTTCATCGGCTGGCACGGCTTGACCTGCCGACCGCCGCTGACATGCGCGCGCCCAGCGCCGTGACGGCGCTGTTCGCGCTCGAATCCGCGATGGACGAGCTGGCGGTCAAGCTCAAGCTCGATCCGCTCGAGCTTCGCCTGCGATGCTATTCCGACCGCGACCAGAACGAAGACAAACCGTTCGGCAGCAAGGCGCTGCGCGAATGCTACAGCCAGGGCGCGGCGGCGTTCGGCTGGAGCAAGCGCAATCCCGAACCGCGCTCGATGCGCGACGGCACCGAACTCGTGGGCTGGGGTATGTCGACTGGCATCTGGGAGGCGCTGCAGGTTCCGATCACGGTGCGCATCGCGCTAACCGCCAACGGCCACGCCGAAGTCGCCTGCGCGACGTCGGATATCGGTACAGGCACCTACACGATCATGGCGCAGGTTGCGGCCGACATGCTGGGCCTACCGATTGAGAATATCAGCATCAAGCTCGGCGATTCGAGCCTGCCGCAATCGCCGGTCGAAGGCGGATCGTGGATCGCGACGTCGGTATCGAACGGCATCGTCACCACGGCGGGCGCGATCCGTGACGAGCTGCTGCGCATGGCAAAGCAAGTATCGAACTCGCCGCTCGCGGATGCCGCACCCAGCGATGTCACACTCACGGACGGCAAGCTGGTCAGCAAGCACGACGCCTCACGCAGCGTCACCATCGCCGACGCCATGCGGCATGGCGCCGTGGAGCGCATCGAGCAGGAGAAAACCACCAGTCCGAACGGCGACCACTCGAAAGCAAACAACACGCACGCCGCCCATTTCATCGAGGTGAAGGTGGACGAGCAACTTGGCGTGGTGCGAGTCACGCGCGCCGTCAGTGCGATTGCGGCCGGGCGCATCCTTAATACCAAGACCGGCGGCAGCCAGATCAGCGGCGCGGTGGTCTGGGGCATCGGCATGGCGCTGCACGAGGAAACGCATATCGATCATCGGCTCGGACGCATCATGAACGCCAACCTTGCCGAATACGCCGTGCCCGTTCACGCCGACATTCACGACATCAAGGTGATTTTCGTCGACGAAAAGGACGACAGCAATCCTCTCGGCCTCAAGGGGCTTGGCGAAATCGGCATTGTGGGAGTCGCCGGCGCCGTGGCCAATGCGGTTTATCACGCAACCGGAAAGCGCATCCGCGAACTGCCGATCACGCTCGACAAATTGCAGGCCTGACCACACGCCCCCGGATGTCGTATCAGGCTTTCGGACGGCGGATTGCGATCAGACAAATGATGGACACGACGCCGAAGGCCGCCGTCACCGCCAGTGCCATCGGATCGCCACTACGCTCGACAACGAAGGCAAGCGCCAGCGGCGCCACCGCCTGCATTACCTGATAGGGTTTGGCGATCCGACCGAGCACGCGGCCATAGCCGGTGGCGCCGAACAGCGCGAGCGGCACCGCGCCGCGAGCGATCGTGAGCAGGCCGTTGGCGGCGCCGAACATCACCGCGAACGCGATCGCCGCCCAGAGCGCGAAACCGAACACCGCCAGCACCGCAAAGCCGGCCAGTATCAGCGCGACCGAAAACCGCGCCAGATTGAGCGGATGCGCGCGTCCGCCAAACGTCAATTCGCAGATCCGCGCGGCAACCTGCGAGGGTCCGAACAGCGCACCGATGGTCACGGCGGTCGCGGGATCGATCCCGGCGCGCCCGAACATCGCAATCAGATGCGCCGCCAGCCCGGACGGAATGAAGGCGTAAGCCGCGAATGCGGAGGCGACCAGAATGAATGTCAGGCCGCTCGACGGAAGAACTGCGGGCAGCTTCGTTGCAGCGTCATCGCTGACGGGCGCCGCAGCGGCCCTGGTGCGCGGCAGGACGAAGGCATGCAGCGGCGCCGCAACGAAGGCGAGAACCCCGGCAAAGATCAGATAGGTTCCGCGCCAGTCCGTATAGGTCAACGCCACCTGCGTCGCCGGCCAGCTGACGGTCGAGGCGAAGCCGCCGGCGAGCGTCAAATAAGTGATCGGCTTGCGCGCGGTGATGCCGAAGATGCGACCCAGCGTGGCGAAGGCCGGATCGTAGAGATTGGCCGCAATCGCGACGCCAAGGAGCGCCCAAACCGCAAGATAGGCCGCAGGATGCGCGGCGACGGTGAGCAAGGCTACAGCGAGCGCACCGGTCAGCGATCCCGCCGCCATCACCAGATGCCCGCCATAGCGATCGATCCAGCCGCCGATCGTCGGGGCGGCTGTTCCCGCCACCAAAAGCGCGAGCGAAAAGCCGGCCATGGCGAACGAGAGAGACCAGCCGCGATCCGCCGCGATCAGCGGCATCATCAGAACGGGCGGATAGAACAGGATGCCCCAGGCGAGAATCTGCGTGACGCCGAGCACCAGAACGGCGCGCCAGGGACCAAGAATGAATTCGCGGAGACGGGACATGCGGGCGCCGGCAGGACACAGGCCAGTCTAGCATGCCGCCCGCAAAAGCCGGCGTGCCGGCACTGCAATTCAGCCCTCAGCCGAACGACCGGCGGTCATCCGAGCGAACCCAAGGCCGATGGTTTGGGACGATCAGAAACCGCGATCAGGCCCGCGGAGCACAGCGCACATAGACCTGCGTGCCGTAGCGGCCCGACACTTCCGGGTCGAGAAAGCGCACCGTCATGGTGCGGCCATCGAAGGAGGTGATTTCGCGATCCTGCAAGCCGCCGGCCGGCTCGCCGGGCGGGCCGATATAGGTCTTGTTGCCGGGCGCGCCCTTCAGCCGCAGCTCTTCCGGCTGGGCCTTGTCGGGCATATGCATGACCACACCGCCGGTCGGGCCCATGCCGATATTGTAGGGCTGCCGGCAGCCATTGCGCGCGGCCGCTTCGGTACGCTTCAGATCCTGCGGATTGTGGAAGGCTGCGAGCCCCCAGCGCCCGGTGATTTCCTGGGCCTTGATAGCCGGCGGAACCTCGGTCACCACCGGCGCCATGGTCGTGGGCGTATTCCCAGACCCCGCGCAGCCCGCAACCGCGAATGCGGCAGCAAGGCCCGAAATGGTTTTTATCGGCAGACGAAGCCGTACGGCTAACATGGCTCGACCTCGGTTTTACGGGAGTCCCCGGCCCCCTCGCTCCGTCACTGTGCTGTCAAGATCGCTCAGGCGCAAGTCTTGGATTGGGACCGCTTGAGGAGACCGCGGTCCGATCAGCTTTGATACGAAGATGAAGCTATTCCGTAAACCCTGCATTAATCCTGCCGGCGCCCGGCGGGAGATCGGACCCCGGGCCCGCAACCGCCGCCTTGCCCGCATAAAGCTTGACAGCAAGCCCTTTCGCCTCCTATCACGCTGGCCGTTGGCACTCTTTTGAGATGAGTGCCAAGTAGCTGCAATGTCAGCAATTTTCAGCTCTGCAGCCCAGCCCGCGAGGAAATCATGGCCAAGACCAAATTCCGCCCCCTGCATGACCGCGTGGTCGTGCGCCGCATCCAAGCCGATGAGAAGACCAAAGGCGGCATCATCATTCCGGACACCGCCAAGGAAAAGCCCCAGGAAGGCGAAGTGATCGCCGTCGGCCCGGGCGGACGCGACGAGGCCGGCAAGCTGATTCCGATCGACGTGAAGGCCGGCGACCGCGTGCTGTTCGGAAAGTGGTCGGGAACCGAAGTGAAGCTCGATGGTGAAGAACTCCTGATCATGAAGGAGTCCGACATCATGGGCGTGGTCGGCTGATCGACCGCACCCCATCGGGCGCATTGTTCAGGCAACGCGCCCTCCATCATGCCCGGCCATAGCCGTCGTAGAAGGCGTCGTTTGACGCCTCATGTGCCGGGCAGCCACGTCTCCAGATCGACGACCGGCGCAAGGCCGGCCATGGCGCACTGATCGAGACAGGCGCCCCCAAACCAGGAGAAATCCAATGGCTGCCAAGGACGTTAAATTTTCCACCGACGCGCGCGACCGGATGCTGCGCGGCGTCGATACCCTCGCCAATGCGGTGAAGGTCACGCTCGGTCCGAAGGGCCGCAATGTCGTGCTCGACAAGTCGTATGGCGCGCCGCGCATCACCAAGGACGGTGTGACGGTGGCGAAGGAAATCGAACTCGAGGACAAGTTCGAGAATATGGGCGCACAGATGGTGCGCGAAGTCGCCAGCAAGACCAACGACCGCGCCGGCGACGGCACCAC
>CAZXJZ010000186.1:0-9609 GCA_964641065.1 uncultured Hyphomicrobiales bacterium
ACAGCATCTCGCGGTTCGAATCGCCCCGCCAATAGGCGCCTGCGACCTTCATCAGCTTGAAGGCGTTGCCAATCTTTCCGGTCGAGGTCATGTGCGGGCCGCGGCACAGATCGAACCACTCGCCCTGCTTGTAGATCTTGAGCTGCTGGTCCTCTGGAATGGCGTCGATCAGTTCGACCTTGAAGTTCTCGCCCTTGTCTCGGAACACGTGCTTGGCCTCGTCGCGCGTCCAGACCTCCTTGGTGAAGGGTTTGTCGCGCGCGATGATCTCGCGCATCTTCTTTTCGATCGCGCCGAGGTCTTCCGGCGTGAACGGCTGGTTACGGGCGAAGTCGTAGTAGAAGCCGTTCTCGATCACCGGGCCGATGGTGACCTGCGTGCCCGGCCACAAGGACTGCACCGCCTCGGCGAGCACATGCGCGCAGTCGTGCCGGATCAGTTCGAGCGCGCGCGGGTCTTCTCTGTTGAGAAACTCGATCCTGGCGTCTGCGGTGATCGGGTCGGCGAGGTCGGTCACGACCCCGTCGAGGGCCATTGCGACCGTGCGTTTGAGCAGCGAGGGCGAAATGCCCTTGGCAATATCGGCGCCGGAAATGCCGGCGGGAAACTCCCGGCGGGCGCCGTCGGGAAAGGTCAGCGCGACCATGATGTCAGCTCCTGTTGCTCACTCCCGCGAACGAGCGCGGGTAAGCGGATGTCGGTCAGGCATATAGCAAAGGGTGAGGGAAGGGCAATTGGCAAAGGACCGGGCGGAGGGTGATCGTCTGGACAAGCCGGGGGGGGGGGGCTTGCGCGATAGCATCGCCGCTCAGTGGGGTCGTAGGATCAAAATCACAATGACACAAATGTCAGCCGCCCCCACATCGCTTTTGCTTTACCGGCGCGTCGGCCGCTCTATTCTCTGCGGGATTGCGATATCCCCAAGGTTTCAGACATGACGTTGCGATTGACCGTCTTCCTGGCCTGCCTGTTCGCGTTGTTCGTCGCTGTCCCGCTCTCCGATGCGGCCGCCCAGCCGAAGAACCAGGTCGACACTTGCCGCGACGGAAAACCGGATGAGCAGATCAAGGCCTGCACCGCACTCATCAAGCGGGGCGGACGCGACCTCGAAGCGTATCATTTCAATCGCTCGCGCGCCTGGGGCGCAAAGCGCGAGTGTGATCTTGCGCTGGCCGACGCGGAGAAGGCGTTGTCGCTAAAGCGCGACGAGGCAAATTTCGCTCAGCTTGGCGTGCTGCTGTTCGAATGCAAGGACGATCCCGATCAGGCGATTGCGATCTATTCCGAAGGCATCAAGGCGCTACCCAAGGCTGCGGTGCTTTATCACAACCGGGCGGTGGGGTTTGTCAGCAAGGCGGATTTCGAAAGCGCTCAGGCCGACTTTGCGGAGGCGATCCGTCTCGATCCGCGCGACCCCGACAATTATTTTCGCCGCGGCCTCATGTGGGCGGACATGGAGGAGTGGGACAGGGCGATTGCAGACCACACCAAGGCGATAGCGATGAAACCCGGTTTGGCGACGGTGTTTTCCAATCGGGGGCGGGCCTATCTCGGCAAAGGCGACAACGAAAAATCCCTGTCCGACCACGATCGGGCGATCCGGCTCGATCCCAAGGACGCGCAGAACTTTTCCAATCGCGCTGCCTTCTACCGGGAAATCGGCGACTACGAGCGCGCTCTGGCCGACCACGAAAAGGCCATCGCGTTGGCGGCCAACATGGAGGCCTACGGCTCCCGAGCGAAGACCTACCGTGCCATGGGCGATCTCGACCGCGCCTTGAGCAGCATCAACGAGGCTATCAAGCTCGATCAAAACGATGTCTGGTTGCTCTATCACCGTGGCATCATCTATCGCTATCGCGGTGAGTATGACCGGGCCATCTCAGACTTCGATCGCGTATTGAAGCGCCATTCCTACGACGCATCGACATATGTCGAGCGCGGCCGTACCTATGAGAAGCTGGGCGATCTGGTACGGGCCCGGGCCGATTTCGAGCGCGCCTTGAAGGAGCGCGGCACGTTGGCGAAAACGGCGCATGTTGATGCGCGCGCCCAACTTGCTTCACTCGATGTCGGCGTCTCTTCGTCGCCATCGAAAGCCGCGCCGGTGCCGGCTATCGGGCCGGCGGTTGTCGCGCCATCCTCCTCCGCAATCGCCAGGGCCCAGGGCCGCCGCGTCGCGCTGGTGATCGGCAACAGCGACTATACCCATGCGGCGAAGCTGACCAATCCAGCCCGCGATGCGAAGGCGGTCGCTGAATCGCTACGCGCGGTCGGGTTCGAGACCGTAATGGTCGGCAGCGACCTGTCGCGCGAGCAGATGATCGGCCGGTTGCGCGAATTCGCCCGCGAGACCGAAAAGGCCGACTGGGCGATGGTCTATTATGCGGGTCATGGCATCGAAGTGGGCGGGGTGAATTATCTGATACCGGTCGATGCCAGGCTCGAGGCCGATCGCGATACCTCGTTCGAGGCCGTATCGCTCGAGCAGGTGCTGACCGCGGTCGATGCCGCCAAGAAGATCAAGCTCGTGGTGCTCGACGCCTGCCGCGACAATCCGTTCGCCGCGCAAATGCGCCGGACCAATGCGACCCGCTCGGTGAGCCGCGGCCTGAGCCGCGTCGAACCGGAAGGCGCGACGCTGGTGGTCTATGCCGCCAAGCATGGACAGACCGCGCTGGATGGCGATGGCGGGAATTCGCCCTTTGCTGCGGCGTTCGTGAAGCGCATGGCCACGCCCGGGATCGAGATCAACAAGATCTTCCGGCTTGTGCGCGACGACGTGCTGGACACGACCGGCGGCCGGCAGGAGCCGTTCACCTACGGCTCGCTGCCGGGGCGGGAGGATTTCTACTTCGTGACGCGATGATGCTCGGCCGTGCACCGAACGTGACCGGAAAATAATGTCCTTGCGGCCGCGCTGCCGCGTTTCCGCCACCAGCATCGCCAAGCATGACCGCTGTCGCACGGGCCACGCTCCATGACCGGTTTTCGCCTGATCGCCATTGCTGTGTTTGCGGTCCTGCCTGCCGCAACGGCCGCGCTCGCGCAGCCCGCGCAAAAATCGCGTGGCGGGTTCAAGCACGAGCCGATGATTTTCTTCGTCGCCAAGGGCGACACGGACGCCTGCGGTCCGGGCTGCGACACCTGGATCGCCGCTGAGGGCACGTTCGATCCCGAAGTGCATGTGCGGTTGAGCGCGTTCCTGAAAGTCCCGGCGCGCCGAAGGCTGCCGATCTTCTTCCACTCGCCGGGCGGCGAATTGCAACCCTCGATCGCAACCGGCAACCTGTTGCGGGAGCGGCGCATGACCGCGGGGATCGGCCAGACATTGCCCGAGGGCTGCCGGGTTCGCGCGCGCGCCGATGCGGCCTGCCGCAAGCTGATGGCCTCGGGACGGGTGCTGAAGGCCGCGCTCAAGGTCGATCGCGGCGTCTGCGCGTCGGGCTGCGGCTATGCCCTGATCGGCGCGTCCGCGCGGCTGATCGGTCCGGGCGCCAAATTCGGCGTCCATGCGAACCGGCTGGTGCCGGTCCGTGCAGCCGACGCTTCAAATCAGCGGGCGAATGCCGCAATGACCCGCGAAGCTGAACTGCGCGCCTACGAGTTGCTCCGGCAATATGTGGCGCTGGCCGGGGTCGATCCCGCGCTGATCGATCTGGCGATGAAAACGCCTCATAATCGCGTGCATTGGCTGACGGAACGGGAACTGACCGTCTATGGCGTCGTGCCCGGCGATTCTTTCGAAACCCGCTGGCTGCGCATTCCGGTGGCGGACGGCAAGTTTACCATCGTGAAATCATTGACCCAGCCCTCGCAAGCCAATCGCGAGGAGTACCGGACCACGATCATCGGCATCGACTGTATTGCCGGCGAGCGTCCGTCGGTCACCTTGCGGCGCGAATTGCCCTCCAGCGAGCAGGGGGGCCGTGTTGCGATGCGGATCAGCTCGGGCGAGGCCTTCGTGCTGATGTTTAACGAGGGACGGCGGACCGACGCGGCGACCGAGCTCAGGGTTCAGCCGGTGGCGGCCGATGCGCTGGCACGGGCGGCGGCCAGCGACGTTATCGTGCTGCGGGAGGAGCAGGACTCCTGGTCGCGAGAGACGCGGCTGTCGACGCAAGGACTGTCCGAAGCGCTCGGCGGTGCCCAGCCTCGCTGTGGCGTCGGCCGGGTGTGAGGCTTGAAAAATTTTTGATCGTGGCGGGAACCTTGCGGCGGGTCGCGCGTTCAACGCGCGGAGACAGGTATAACGGCCGGGCGACGCTGCTTGCCCGGCCGATCCACGCTTTGGAACCCTTGCCTGACGATTGATGGATACTGCGCAAGCCTCCGCTCTCCGGTCGTTGCGGCTCGCCATGGTGGCGGCCTTTGTCCTTCCCGTTATTCTGTTTTCCTTCCTCGCGGTCACCGATTATCGGCATCTCCAAAAGGTTGCCGATGAGCGACTGGAGCGGACCGTCAATATCCTCCAGGAGCACGCGCTGAAGGTCTTCGAGACCATCGAGCGTGGCATTGCCGAGACCAACGAGATCGTCCGCGGCATGTCGGACGACGAGATCGTGGCCGACGAGGCGCGGCTGCATGAACGGCTGCGCCAGCTCACGCAGTCGCCACAATTCAAGTCACTGTGGGTGTTCGACCGAAACGGGCGGGCGCTGGTGAATTCGCTGGCCTATCCGCAGCCGGCGGGCCTGAATTTCACCGATCGCGACTATTTCCAGGCCCATACCGGCAACAGCGGCGATATCTTCGTTGGAGAGGTGCTGCGGCCGCGCGCACCGTATCCCGGCGAGGATTTCTTCAGCGTGAGCCGTGCGCGTCCGAGCCCGGACGGGGCGTTTCGCGGCGTCGTCCAACTGTCGATCCGGCCGTCCTATTTCGAGCAGTTTTTCAACAAGCTGCAATCGTCCTATTCCGGCGCATATGCCTCGCTGGTCCGTGCGGATGGCGCGTTGCTGGCACGTCATCCGTCGCTCGGCTCCGATCCCAGCCAGCCGGTCACGACTCCGCTCACCGAGGCGATGCGAAACAATCCCTGGGGCGGCTTCACCACCCGGGTGTCGGCGGCGGACGGGATTGAACGGCGGCTGGCCTGGAGGAAGTTGCCGGACCTGCCGGTCTTCGTGCTGGCGGGGACCGAGACCGGCGCCATCCGCGCCGAATGGCTGACCGCCATGGCGGGGTATCTCGCCTTCGGATTGCCGGTCACCGCGCTCCTGCTGGCGGCGATCTGGGTGGCGCTCGAACGCACGCGCAAGCTTTATGAGGAGGAAGGCCGCCGCGCCGCCGCTGAAGGCGCGCTGCGTCAGGCCCAGCGCATGGAAGCGATCGGGCAATTGACCGGCGGCGTGGCGCACGACTTCAACAACATCCTGATGATCGTGAAGGGCAATGTGCATCGCCTGCGGCGCGAATTGAGCGAGCCCAAACTGGTTCGCAAGCTCGATATGATCGAGACCGCCTCGCAGCGCGGGGAAAATCTGGTGCGGCAATTGCTGACATTTTCGCGCAAGCAGAATCTGTCACCGGCGACCATCGATCTGGCCGGACGCGTCCGCGACTTCCGGTCGCTGCTCGCGCCCTCGCTGCGCGGCGATATCGAGATCCGGATCGACGTGCCGGAGACCATTGCGCCGGTTCGCGTCGATCAGAGCGAACTTGAACTCGCCGTGCTCAATCTCGCGGTCAACGCCCGCGACGCCATGCCCAACGGCGGTGTGATCGAGATTTCGGTGCGGCCGGTGCGGCTGCGCGGCGACGCGGCGCATGACAAGCTCGAGGGCGATTTCGTCGCCTTATCGATCGGCGATACCGGCTGCGGAATTCCGCCCGAGACTATTGCGAAGATTTTCGAGCCGTTCTTCACCACCAAGGAGGTCGGCAAGGGCACCGGACTCGGGTTGAGCCAGGTCTATGGCTTCGCCAAGCAGAGCGGCGGCACCGTTACGGTGGCGAGCCGGGCCGGGCAGGGCGCCCTGTTCACGCTCTATCTGCCGCGCTCGCCCGAACAGCCACAGCGTTCTGCGCCGGTGCGGATCGGCGACGCCGCGCCGGTCGATTCAGGCGCGGTGCTGGTGGTGGAGGACAATATTGAGGTCGCCGACATTGCAACCGCGCTCCTCAACGAACTCGGCTATCAGGTAACACGGGTGGCGAGCGCGCAAACCGCGCTGGAGGTGTTGCGCGCCGGCGAGCAATTCGATCTGGTATTTTCCGACGTGGTGATGCCGGGCGGCATGAACGGCGTCGAACTCGCGCATCAGATCGGCAAGGAATATCCCGGCCTGCCGGTGGTTCTGACCACCGGATACTACAACGCCGTCGACAAGCCGTTGCCGCGCGGGATGCCGGTGGTGCGCAAGCCCTACGACATTGCTGAACTGAAGAAGGCGCTACTGGCCGCGACCGCCAAGCCGCGGCAGCAAAAGCGCGCAGCCACGGCGTGATCCGGTAGGTTCGGCCGTTCGCGAAGTCACATCCGCGTCAGAGACCGAATGCATGCTTCGCGCTCGGCATCCGATATGTTAGTCGCCCGGTATGGCCACGCATTGGTACCAGCTCTGGCGCGACCGGCGCGGACGGATTTCGCCGATGCGGCTTGGCGCGCTTGCCCTGCTGCTGGTTCCGGTCGTGCTCGCGCTGCAAGCCTGGCTCTCGCACACGCTGGCGCCGCGGCTGCTGAACGATCTCGTGCACCGGACCGGCTATTGGGCGCTGATCTTCATGCTGGTCGCGCTTGCGATCACGCCGCTGCGCCGGAGCGGCCGCTTTGGCGGACTACTCGACGTGCGGCGCATGATCGGCGTCGGCGCCTTCGTCTATGCGACGTTGCACATTTTCCTTTACATCGCCGATGAGCGCTTCGATCTCGTCAAGGTCGGGCTCGAGATCGTCAAGCGGCTCTATCTCACGGTCGGCTTCGTTGCCTGGCTTGGCCTGCTGGCGCTGGCGATCACCTCTAACGATACGATGGTGAAACGGCTCGGCGCACTGCGCTGGCGCCGGTTGCATCAGGTGACGTACGCGGTGACATTCCTGTCGCTGTTTCATTTCTTTCAGCAGACCAAGGCTGACTTCACGCTGCCAGCGACCATCACCGGATTGTTCGGCTGGCTGATGATCTACCGCGCACTTGCCGCGTGGAAGGGACCGGAATTGTCGACGCTCGCGCTGTTTGTGATGACGGTCTGTGTATCGCTTGCGACCTTCCTCGGCGAGGCCGTCGGCATCGCGCTCTGGTACAAGGTCTCGCCGATGACGGTGCTGTCGACAATATTCGATTTCGGTCTGGCAATCCGGCCGGGCTGGTATGTACTCGGGGCCGGCCTTGCGGTCTGTCTGCTCGATGCCTTGCGAGCGTGGATGCAGCCACGGCGCGACCGTCCGGAGCGGGGCCAAGGACCGCTCTCCGCAGATCAGGTGTCCGCGGCTGGCGGCGTCTCGTTGGTGGAGCGCCAGCGCGCATAGCGCCACGGCAGGAACCATCGCGCCCTTGCCGGCGGCTCCGTTGGAACAAAATCTAGGCCCGAGGTGCCGTAGGGATGGCAGCGGCACAGCCGGCCAAGCGTCATCCATCCGCCGGCCCAAAGTCCGTGATGCCGCAGCGCATCATCGCCATATTCGGAACAGGTCGGCAGATGCCGGCAATGAAACCCGATCAGGGGCGACAGCGAATAACGATACAGCTGAATCAGCCCGCGCCCCGCATTTCGTGGTGCCGAGCGGACACACCGGGCGATATTCGAGGTGGCCGCCGTGGCCGAGGATACCGGTTCGATCATGTCTGAATGCGCCAATTGCCCCCTGAAATAGGGACGATCTGGAACTTTGCGACAAAGTTCCAGAGCAAATCTGTTTTCGTGCGTTCGTTGCAGAGCAGCACTCAGGTCTGGACGCGAATCCCGCCGGCATATTAAAAATTACGCAGGGTGACGGGAGATCTCGAAAGACCGGTGGACAACAAGCCGGAACCTTGGTGGTGCGGGATTTCCGGGTAACCGGGGGATTTGCATGAAGCTGCGCCTGACCGGTGCGGTCGCACTGGGATGTCTCTTTGTGTCGTTCGCGGCGCCGGTCGCTGAAAGTGATCCGTCCCGTTCGGCGCCTATGCAATTCACGCTGCGGCAGGACGCAGTGAATTGCGATCCGAACTGCAAGGTCTGGATTTCGGCGACCGGTATGATCCGGGCCGACACGGCGCGTGATTTCGAAGTTTTCGCCGCCAAGAACAATCTCCGCGGTTCGACCGTGGTTCTCAATTCCGAGGGTGGATCGGTGCATGGCGCGATCGCGCTCGGCCGGTCGATCCGCAAGCTCGACATGACGACGACGGTCGGGCGCACCGTCGACATCAAAGGCGCATCCGATCCGCGGATCGCAAGCATCGTTCCGAAGGCCGATTGCGAGTCGATGTGCGCCTTCGTCTTGCTGGCCGGCGCCAAGCGCATCGTGCCGCCGGAAGCGCGGGTGCGCGTGCATCAGATCTGGCTCGGTGATCGCCGGGACGATGCCGCGGCGGCGAACTATTCCGCCGAGGATCTGGTGCTGGTGCAGCGCGATATCGGCAAGCTTGCGCAATACACCATCGAGATGGGTGGAAGCGTCGAGCTTCTGGAGGTGTCGCTTCGGATTCCTCCTTGGGAGCCGATGCGGCTGCTGAGCCGCGAGGAGATGCGGCGGATGAATCTCGATAATTCCGATGTCACCGACGCCCGCGCGTCGCAGCCGCAATCGACCACCAGCGCGAGTCCGTCGCAGCTTCCGGTCAAGCGCATTTCGCTCACGGCGCAGGCTGAACGCGGATGGTTCACGGCCGAGCGCGCCGGCGTGACCACGCTTGCGCGCAAACATCCTCTGACGGTGGAAGGCGAGGATCTGGGGACCATTGACCTGGCGTTCGCGTGCGGCAGGAATGCCGGCGAGTATATCGTGCTGTATTCCGAGACCCGGCGTGGGATCGGTGTCGACGCAGCACCGCTGACGAGCGTAGCATTGCGGCTGGCCAACACTGTCGTTCCGATGTCGCTTGAGGTCCCGCGGGCGGCGCGGGATGGAGGCGAGGCGCAGTCATTGGCGAGCGGAACCGTGACGGGTTCGATGCTGCAGAATTTTGCCTCGAGCCGGATGCGTTCGATCGTGATCGAAACCACGTCCGGGACTTCCGACCCGGCGGTGATCCGGATCGGCAATAGCGGCGCGGCCGCCGCCGTGACGCCTTTCATGGCCAGCTGCGCGCAGCACCCGGCGCGCGCGGAGCACGCCGTGCTGCAGGCCGGATCGCGCTAGCCCAAACGTCGGGGCAATCGTAGGCCGGCGCCTTATTCCGCCGCTTCGGTGGTGGCCGCGCGTTTTTTCTCGATCTGGTCGATCGCCGAGACCACCGCGTCGAAGGTCAGAAGCGTGGAGGCATGGCGCGCCTTGTAGTCGCGGACGGGCTCAAGGACTGCCACATCGGCCCATTTACCCTCCGGCGGGGCGCCATTCTCCTTCAGCATGCGCCGGACCGCGTCGCGCAGCGAGCGCAATTCCCCGGCCTGCGAGCCGATCACATTCCGGGCCATGATCGAGGAGGAGGCCTGGCCGAGCGCGCAGGCCTTCACGTCATGG
>CAZXJZ010000187.1:0-9479 GCA_964641065.1 uncultured Hyphomicrobiales bacterium
CGACCCCGACCTTGGCAAGGTCGTGCTCTACCCCTGAGCTACACCCGCGTCCTGTAAAAGCCCGGCTGGGTTCGCCGGGGGCCTTCCTATGCCAAATGGCCCCGGGCATTGCAACTGCAAGGGCGGAAATATCGCCGATGGGGTTGATAAAGGCCGCTTCCTTCGTCATTCCGGGGCGCCGCGACGCCGCCCGCCCCGAAATGACGCAGAAGCCATGCCCGCCACCCCCGACGACCTGTTCGCCTTTCTCGACCGGCTCGCCATCCCGCATCCGACCGTGTCGCACCCGCCGCTATTCACGGTGGAACAATCGATTGCGTTGCGGGGCCGGGTACCCGGCGGCCACAGCAAGAATTTGTTCCTGAAGGATACCCGCGGCGCGCTCTACCTGATCGTGCTGCTGGAGGATGCCAGGGTCGACCTGAAGGCCCTGCCCGGCCTGATCGGCTGCGGCCGGGTGTCGTTCGGCTCGGCCGACCTGCTGCGCGAGGCGCTGGGCGTTGAGCCGGGATCGGTGACCCCGTTCTCGCTGATCAACGACCGCGACCGCCGGGTGATGCCGGTGTTCGACGCAGCGATGATGGAGCGCCCGCTCCTCAATTTCCATCCGCTGGTCAACACCATGACCACCTCGATCGCCCGCGACCACCTGCTGGCCTTTGCCGCCGCCACCGGGCACAGCCCGCTGATCCGGCCGGTCTCGGGCGGTTCGGCGCCATAACGGATTGCAATTGACCGTTTCCGTGCCATTTAATGGACTTGAGTTAACCGGGTGACCGGCCCGGGGTTTCGGGGCATCGGTCTCGGGCCTTGGGCACGCAAGGATTGCTGACAATGTTACAGAATTTCGGCGAGGCGCCGATCGCCGCGCCCGGCGCGGATTTGATCGCCGACACCACCACGCAGACCTTCGTCAAGGATGTCATCGAGGAGAGCAAGACCCGCCCGGTCCTGGTGGATTTCTGGGCGCCGTGGTGCGGACCCTGCAAGCAGCTCACCCCGGTGCTGGAAAAGGTGGTGAAGGCCGCCAAGGGCAAGATCAAGCTCGTCAAGATGAACATCGACGAGCACCCGCCGATCTTCCAGCAGATCGCGCAGCAGATGGGCATCCAGTCGATCCCCGCGGTGCTGGCTTTCGTCAACGGCCAGCCGATCGACGGCTTCCTCGGCGCGCTACCGGAGAAGCAGATCACCGAATTCGTCGAGCGGATGATCAAGGATCGCGTCGGCGGCGAGGAGAAGGATGCGCTGGCCGCAGCCGATGCCGCCCTGGCAGAGAAGGATTACGCCGGCGCCGCCGATCTCTATGCGCAGGTGCTGGCGCAGGACGCCAACAACATCGCGGCGCTGGCCGGACTCGCACGCTGCTATGTCGGCACCGGCAATGTCGAACAGGCGAAGAAGACGCTCGACATGGTGCCGGAGACAAAGCGCGGCGATTCCAGTGTCGCCGCGGCGCGCGCCGCAATCGAGCTTGCCGAGCAGACGAAAGATCTCGGACCGATCGGCGATCTCGAAGCCAAGGTCGCTGCCGATCCGAAGGATTATCAGGCGCGCTTCGATCTGGCGCTGGCGCTCAATGCCAAGGGCAATCGCGACGGCGCGGTCGACCAGCTGCTTGAAATCGTCCGGCGCGACCGCAAATGGAACGACGACGGCGCCCGTAAGCAACTGGTTCAGCTGTTCGACGCCTGGGGTCCGACCGACGAGGCCACGGTCGAAGGGCGCAAGCGGCTGTCGTCGGTGCTGTTCGCCTGATGCGTGAACGGTGACAATGCGTGTGTATGGCGATCGGATCTTGAGCCATCGCGAGGGCGGAGTGCGGCAATGCCCATGAATGCGATCTATCACGGACCGGTGGATCTGCCGGAGGTGATTCCGGTTTTTCCCTTGCCGGGCGCGCTGCTGTTGCCACGCGGCCAGATGCCGCTCAACATTTTCGAGCCGCGCTACATGGAAATGATCGACGACGCGCTGGCGTCGCGTCACCGGCTGATCGGCATGATCCAGCCGGACAGCGGCAATCCCGGCCCTGAGGACAAGCCGAACCTGTTCAAGGTCGGCTGCGTCGGCCGCATCACCCAGATCGCCGAAAGCGGCGACGGCCGTTATCTGCTGCAGCTCACCGGCGTCGCGCGTTTCCGCGTCGAGGAGGAGCTCACCGTCGCGACCGCGTACCGGCAATGCCGCGTGACTTACGCGCCCTTCGCCGACGATTTCATCGCCCGCAAGGGCGAGGAGGAAGTCGACCGCAAGAACCTGTTGCGCACGCTCGCGGACTTCCTCACCGCAAACGACCTGAAGGCCGACTGGGAGGGCATCGAGAATGCTCCGAACGAAGCGCTGGTCAATGCGCTGGCGATGATGTCGCCCTATGGCGCGGCCGAGAAACAGGCGCTGCTCGAGGCGCCCGACCTGAAGACACGCGCCGAGATCCTGATCGCGGTCACCGAAATCGAGCTTGCCAAGAATTCCTCCGACGGCGAAACGCCTTTGCAATAACGATGTCATCGCCGGCGGCCTCGGCCGGCCATCCAGAGAGAACCGCAGATGTCAGACGAGAAAGCCATCGGCGACAAGGTCGATCCGAAACTGCTGGAGATTCTCGTCTGCCCGCTGACGAAGGCTGCGCTGGAATACGATCCGGCAAAGCAGGAACTGATCTCGCGCGGCGCCAAGCTCGCCTACCCAATCCGCGACGGCATTCCGATCATGCTGGCGGAAGAAGCGCGGAAGCTGGATTAGTCCGACGCGGACTCCCGCCCGTTTCAGGGAGAAAAGCGAAACAACGATGGCTGGATGAACCACATGCTGAAAATCTATGGACGCAACTCATCGTCGAACGTGCAGAAGGCGATGTGGGCGATCGGCGAACTCAATCTCAAGTACGAACGCATCGATGTCGGTGGCGCCTTCGGCAAGAACAAGGAGCCCGACTATCTGGCGATGAATCCGAACGGCCTGGTGCCGACCCTCGATGAGGACGGTTTCATCCTGTGGGAATCGAATGCCATCGTGCGTTATCTGGCGCGCGTCTACGGCGCTGGAACGCTGGAGCCGTCCGATCCGAAAGAGATCGCGCGCGCCAATCAGTGGATGGACTGGCAGTTGACGGTGGCCGGGCCTGCCATCTTCCAGGCCTTCTGGGGCCTGATCCGCACGCCCGCGGAAAAGCGCGACATGGCGGCCATCGCCGAGTCGCAGCGCAAGACCACCGAAGCGATGGTAATGCTCGATGCACAGCTCGGCCGCACCGCTTACGTCGCCGGCGAGCGCTTCTCGATGGGCGATATCCCGGTCGGCGTGATGGCCTATCGTTTCCGCGTGCTGTGTCCGGAGCGGCCGCAGATGCCGCATCTCGAGCGCTGGTTCGCCGAGATCGAAAAGCGGCCGGCCTTCCAGGCGCAGGTCGGCTCGATCCCGCTGACGTAAGAGCCGCGCGATGGCCCGGTTGCGGCTCGGCTGGATTGCAGCGATTGCCGCACTGGTGCTTGCATGGTCGATGGCCACATCCCGCGCACAGGTCATTGAGGAAGCCTGGACCGAGGGCGGCCTGCACGGCACTCTCGCCAAGCCCGCAGACCATGTGCGTGGACCGGCGGTGCTGATCGTTGCGGGTTCCGGTCCGACCGATCGCAACGGCAACGGTCCCG
Organism: uncultured Hyphomicrobiales bacterium; assembly: GCA_964641065.1. Taxonomy (GTDB): domain Bacteria; phylum Pseudomonadota; class Alphaproteobacteria; order Rhizobiales; family Xanthobacteraceae; genus Pseudorhodoplanes. Next base: position 3,654 of record CAZXJZ010000187.1, read on the forward strand.
GCGCCAATCCATTTCTAAAGACCGACAGCTATCGCAAGCTGGCAGAGGGGCTTGCAGCAAGCGGCATCCTGTCGCTGCGCTACGACAAGCGCGGCGTCGGCGAAAGTCGCGCGTTGGTGACGCGCGAGGACGACGTGGTCTTCGACACGTTCGTGTCGGACGCGATCACTGCGCTTCGAAGTTTGCAGAAGCGGTCCGACGTGTCATCGATCGTGATCGCAGGACACAGCGAGGGCGGCCTGATCGCGCTCGCGGTCGCGGCGCGTGTGCCGATCGCGGGCCTCGTGCTGCTGACCACGCCGGGACGCACCTATCTCACGCTGATGCGGGCGCAGCTCAAGGGACAGCTTCCGCCGGATCTCGATGCCAACGCCAATGCGATCCTTGATTCACTCGCTGCCGGAAAGCGGGTCGATAACCTGCCACAACAGCTTGCAGCTTTCTTCCGGCCGTCGGTGCAGCCATTCCTGATGTCCATCGGCAATTTCGATCCGGCCGCCGCACTGGCACAGACGAAGACTCCCGCGCTGATCGTCCATGCCGGCCGCGACCTGCAAGTGTCAGCGGTAGATTTCGACGCGTTGCGTGGCGCCCGCGGCGATGTGCAGACGCTCGAGCTTCCGGAGGCCAACCATACGCTGAAACAATCGCCCGCCGATCGCGCTGGCAATCTGGCGCTCTATCGCGATCCGGCGGCGCCGCTCGATCCGGCGCTGATGCCTGCGCTGGTCGCGTTCGTGCGTGCGGTCACGCCCTAAAGCGCTTCGCCCTTCAACAGCTTCGGCACGTCGCCGGTCAGGCCTGCGGCCTCGCGGATGAAGAACTCCTTCAGATTCGGCATCCGGTCGACAAGGCCGAGACCCATGTCGCGAACAAGCCGCAGCACATCCGAATTGTTGGAGAACAGCCGGTTCAGGCTGTCGGTCGCGACTCCCATCGCCATGGTGTCGAAGCGCCGCCAGCGCTGATAGCGCTCCAGCACCGACACCGCGCCGACATCGATGCCAAGCCGCGCTGCATCGATCACCGCTTCGGCCAAAGCCGCGGCATCGCGCAATCCCATGTTGAGGCCCTGCCCGGCGATCGGATGGATCACATGCGCGGCGTCGCCAATGAGCGCAATGCGCTCGGCGATGAAACTGCGCGCGACATGCAGGCCGAGCGGAAAGGCGCGGCGCGGACCCGCAAGCGCGAGATCGCCGAGATGAAGCCCGAAGCGCTGTTCGAGTTCGGCGAGAAACTCCGCATCGGACAGCGCCACGATGCGCGCGGCATCGGCCTTGCTCTCGGTCCAGACGATCGAGGAGCGATTGCGGGTCAGCGGCAGGATCGCGAACGGCCCGGCCGGGAGAAAATGTTCTTCGGCGCGGCCGTTGTGATCGCGCTCATGCGCGATGGTGGTGACGATGCCGGCCTGGTCATAGTCCCAGCCATGAACGGCAATCCCGGCCTGATCGCGGATCACCGACCGTGCGCCATCGGCGGCGACCAGCAAACGCGCGGAGAGCGACGCGCCATCGGAAAGCTGCGCCGTGACGCGGGCCGGATCGTGAGTAAATCGCGTAACCGCAACCGGCCGCAGATCGACGCCCTGTTCGCGCGCCTTGTCGAGCAGGGCCGCGATCATCGGGCCGTTCTCGATCATATGCGCGAACGGTTCGCCCGGCGCGATCTCGCCGTCGAAGGTGAGAAACGTCGGCCGCATCGCATGGTCGAGCCGGGAATCGGTCACCACCATGTCGAGAATGGGCTGCGCGCCGTCGGCGATGGCGGGCCAGACGCCAATGGTCTCGAACAGCCGGCGCGCGGCGGCGGCAATAGCGGAGGCCCGCGGGTCGCCGGAGGCGCGGTCCATCGCCGGGTCCACGAGCGCCACGGACAATGCGCCATCGGACCCCTGACGCAGCGCGATGGCCAGCGCCAGTCCGGCAAATCCGCCGCCGGCGATCAGGATATCGATCTTTGCGTTCGCTTGCGTCATTGCTGTCCGGCCGTACCAACACTTGACTTGAGCGCGGCGGTCCGCGCCTTCTTTATGTAAGGTAACGAAAGAGCTTTTTCATGTCCGGCGCCGTCTCGGCTCTCCTGGAGGTCCTCGACCTCGAAACGCTGGAAGTCAACCTGTTCCGCGGCCGCTCGCCGCAGACCGGATGGCCGCGCGTATTCGGCGGGCAGGTGATCGGCCAGGCGCTGGTGGCCGCCAGCCGCACCGTCGAAGGCATCACCGCGCATTCGATGCATGCCTATTTCGTGCTGGCCGGCGATCCCACGGTGCCGATCGTCTACGAGGTCGAGCGCACCCGCGACGGCAAGAGCTTCACCACCCGCAGCGTCAAGGCGATCCAGCACGGCCGGCCGATCTTCATCATGATCGTGTCCTTCCACAACGACGAGGACGGGCTCGACAACCAGATGACGATGCCGGACGTGCCGGCGCCGGAAGCGCTGCCGGACGAAGAGACGATGCTGCGCGATATCCTGCCGACGCTGCCGGAGCAGGTGCAGCGCTATTACAAGCGCGAGCGGCCGATCGAATTGCGTCCGATCGATTACGGGCATTATCTCGGCCGCAAGCCCGACAACGGACATTTCAATGTCTGGATCAAGGCCACCGGCCCGCTGCCGGACAATGCCGCGATCCATCAATGCGTGCTGGCCTATGCCTCCGACATGACGCTGCTCGATACCGCGCTGGTGCCGCTCGGCCGCACGCTGTTCGAGAAGGATTTCATGGGCGCCAGCCTCGACCATGCGCTGTGGATGCACCGGCCGTTCCGCGCCGACGAATGGCTGCTTTATTCGCAGGATTCGCCGAACCTGCATGGCTCGCGCGGGTTGTCCCGGGGATCGATCTTCAAGCGCGACGGCACGCTGGTCGCCTCGGTGGCGCAGGAGGGACTGGTCCGGCTACGGCGGCGGCCCGATTAGGCGCTCATTCTCCGCTTAATCTTTGCGCGGGTTGCCGATAACCTGCGGCCCAGGATGGTCCATGCCGGGTGAGGCGCGGGCCGCGACATTGTGGCTCCGGCAGAGGCTCAGTCCATGAAACTGGTCACCGCGATCATCAAACCCTTCAAGCTGGAAGAGGTGCGCGACGCTCTGACCTCGGTCGGCATCTACGGCATGACCGTGACCGAGGTGAAGGGCTATGGGCGTCAGAAGGGCCACACCGAGATCTATCGCGGCTCCGAATATGCCGTGCACTTCCTGCCCAAGGTGAGGTTGGAAATCGCGGTCGGCTCGGACCGGGTCGGCAAGGTGGTCGAAGTGGTGAGCCAGGCCGCCCGGACCGGGCAGATCGGCGACGGCAAGATTTTCGTGACCCCGATCGACCGCGCGGTTCGCATCCGCACCGGCGAGACCGACACCGACGCGCTCTGAATGCCGGGGCGGCCGTCCGGTCGAAACGGGAACTTCGTCCGGATGATGGATTTGGGAGAATTCGTTTTCCCTATTCTTCGACGGGAGAATGATTTTTCTAATTGCTGCGGCGATATTGCGAAGAGATAGAATAGTCTTCTACTTATCCGGCGAAGCGGGTGTCTTGTGACGCCCGCCGGCACGGAGCACCTCAATGACACATCGATTCGCGGGCGCTGCCTTTGCGGCTGCGCTGCTGGCCGCCGGCACGGTTGCGGCGCCAGCCCAGGACTTTCCGACCCGCCCAGTGACCGTCGTCGTGCCGTTTTCGGCCGGCGGCCCGACCGACGCACTGATCCGCACCCTTGGCGAGCGCATGCATCAAAGCCTCGGCCAACCGGTGCTGGTCGAAAACGTGACCGGCGCCGCCGGCACCATCGGCGTCGGCCGCGTCGCCAAGGCGGCGCCTGACGGCTACACCCTCAGCTTCGGCCACTGGAGCACGCATGTCATCAATGGCGCGGTCTATCCGCTGCCGTTCGACCTGCTCGCCGATCTCGAGCCGGTCGCGTTGCTCACCAGTTATCCGATGATTCTCGTTTCCAAAAACGACGTGCCGGCAAAGGACCTGAAGGAATTCGTCGCCTGGGTGAAAGCCAATCAGGACAAGATCTCGGTCGGCAGCATCGGCGCGGGGAGTGCGGCGCATGTCGCCGGCGTCTATTTCGAGAACCTCACCGGCACCAAGCTCAATTACATCCCGTATCGCGGCGCGGCTCCCGCCATGCAGGATCTGCTCGCCGGCAATATCGACTTCATGTTCGATCATCTTGCGAACGCGCTACCTCAGATCAGGGCGGGCAAGATCAAGGCCTATGCGATCACCGACGACAAGCGCGCTCCCTCGGCGCCGGACATTCCGACCGTCGACGAAGCCGGACTGCCGAAGCTGCACGTTGCGATCTGGTTCGGCCTGTGGGCGCCGAAGGGCACACCGCAAGACGCGGTCGCCAGGCTCAACACCGCAGTGAAGGATGCACTCGCCGATCCTGCCGTGCGCGCGAAGCTCGAAGCGTTGGGACAGGTGATCCCGCCGCCGGATCGACAGACGCCGCAGGCGCTGGCAGCGCATCAGAAGGCCGAGATCGAAAAGTGGTGGCCAATCGTGAAGGCCGCGAATATCAAGATCAACACCAACTGATCGCAAAGGGCGCGGCGAATGCGCCGCGCCCGCAATTGCCAGAGCGTCGAGACAGCATGCCGGACACCTTCATCGATTACTTCGACGCGATGTCGTCGCCCTGGACCTATCTCGGGCACCAGCGCTTCGAACAACTCGCGCAGCGCTTCAACCTGACCATCCGGCACAAGCCGATGGATCTCTTGAAGGTGTGGTCGGTGTCCGGCGGCTTGCCGCTGAAGCAGCGCGCGCAGCAACGTCAGGTCTACCGGCATCTCGAACTGAAGCGCTGGAGCGAGATCCTGCAGCGACCGTGCAATCTCGAACCGGCCTTTCATCCGGTCGCCGATCGCCGCGCCTGCTATCTGGTGATCGCGGCAATGCAGAAGGGGCTCGACTGGAGCCTGCTGACCAACGCGATCCTGCGCGCGGTCTGGGTCGAGGACCGCAACATCGCCGATCATCCGACGCTGGTTGCGATCGCCGACGAGAACGGCTTCGACGGCAAGTCGCTGCTGGCCGCGACCGAAGACGAAGCGGTGAAGGCTGAATATGAGCGCAACACCGAGGAAGCGATCCGTATCGGCGTATTCGGCGCTCCCACCTATGTCTACGAGGGCGAGCTGTTCTGGGGACAGGATCGGCTGCTGATGCTGGACTGGCGGCTCTCGCAGAAGCACGGGCTCAGCCTCGACGGCTTTCGTTTCGGCTGAGTCTGCGCTCCCTCCGATACGTGAACGCCGCTTGTCGCAACGGCAGCGGCTGCGCCGCGTGGCGCTGACGATCCGGCCACGCCCATCGCCTCGACCTCGAAGAGCATGCCCTTGAGCGCGATTGTGTGACGCGCACCGACGAAAAATTGTGGCCTCCCCGTCACCGCGCCGGCCGCGCCACCCCACCAAATTACCTTCGCCGGCTGTAATTCGGCCCCGCTTTGTATTTCAGGCGACTCAGGCACAGGCACCTGACTGTTTACTAGGCAATCCTGCCGTCCGTTTGTGCGCTGCTTCCAAAGGCGAATCGCCGGACGATTCCACTCCCCTGAAATCCCTCGTTGAATCAACCTGTTAGTACCCTTGCGGCGAAGTGGCACGGGGTTTGATTACGTAAGCGCGGGAACTGGCCTGCGGGGGCGAAACCATGCCTGCCGGAACCCGAGTGAGACAGTCCGGAGCTCACGCAAGCTTCGGGACAACGGGGATCGAACCACATGAAAATCGTCATGGCCGTCATCAAGCCATTCAAGCTCGACGAGGTCCGCGACGCCCTGACCGCGATCGGGGTGC
>CAZXJZ010000188.1:0-9400 GCA_964641065.1 uncultured Hyphomicrobiales bacterium
GCGGCCGCGAACAGCCGGTAGACGACGTCGCGTTCCTGAATGGGACCGAGAAGCCGCTGGCCAGGGGCGACCTCGCGGCGATGCCGTCCGCTTGCGATGCGCTGCGCCATGCGCGTGGCGAAGTCGATACGATCGGCAAAGTCGTCCTTCGCCGCCAGCCAGGCAGTCCGGGCTTTCTCGACGTCGATTTCGTGCGTGCGGTTTTCGGCGACCGTAATGAAGCTCGCGATTTCGGAAGGCGCAAAAGTGAAGTTTGCGTCTATCTCCCCCGTGAGTTCGAGTTTTGCGCGCCCTTCCGCCAGGTTGCAGTCGATGCAGATTTGCGTCGACTCGAAGCGCTCGATCAAAGGCATAAGGGCATCCTTCGCGCGACTGACTTGGATGTTGATGTCTCGCTCCCCACTTCGTGGATTGCGCTCGCGGAAGATCCGCTTGGTGAGATCGCCGATATGGTCGTGATGGTATTCCAGACGGCAGAGCAGCACCCCGCCCGGACTGATCCGCGCGATCTGCTGCTTTTCGCGCTGGCAGCATGGACAGCTCCACAGCGTCCATGTCGATGCCCACCCGCTGTTCAAGTCCAGTTTCGTCGTCCCGAATCTCTCGAGTAATGCTCGCGTCTGGGCGCTCCATCGTCCGTCGCGCATATGCGCGATCTCGGCGAGCGCCTCATCGGCGAGGGCCTCTATGTTTGGAATCCGGATGACAGCCTCGATCCCCGGTTTTCCGTCTACGGCCATGGTTCTTCATCCTCCGCTGGGGGGACCAGTGTTCCATCATGTTCAAGATCATCGTCGATTGATCGACTGATAGGGAATTCCCCCGCCAGCAGCTTGTCCTTGCTGAGCAGGCCGGCGTCCTCGAGCATTTCCATGTCGGGCAGGTCGCGCAACGTGTTGAAGCCGAAGTGCGACAGGAATCCGTTCGTGGTGACATAGGTGTAGGGCGCGCCGGGCTGGGGCGCGCGCGGACCGGACGCAATGAACCCAAGACCGCGCAGGTGGCCGATCAGGTCGCGGCTGACCTCCTTGCCGAAGAACTGCGAAAGCTCGCCGCGCGTGATCGGCTGGTAATAGGCGATGCACATCAGGATCAGACTCTCCTGCTGGGAAAGCGGCCGCACCTGGTCGCCCAGGCCGGTTGCCGTCCGGATCACTGTCGCGAACACCTTGCGGGTGCGATGCTGCCAGCCGCCGGCGACCGCGACCAGCTCGTAGGGGCGACCGCGCAGCTCATCGCGGATGTCGTCGATGATTAGGTCGATGTTGCACGCGCGGCCGACGATACGTGCCAGGACCTCGCGCGTCACCGGCTCGGGTGAGGCGAAGATCACCGCCTCGACGCGGCCCATCCATTCGCGCCAGCGCAATTCCGGCGGCAGGTCGGCAAGCTCGGTGTCGAGACCTTCCTTTTGTCGTGCGCGCCGGCCCATCCTCAAAGCCCGTAGAGTCGGAAGGTCGGACGGCCGGTCAGCTCGCGCACCGCGCCGAGCGAGACCAGGCGCTCGAACAGACGTCGGCTGGAGCGGTCGCTCGCCGATTTGCCCTGCTCGGCGGGCTGGGCATCCTCGCTCATTAGCACGGAGACGGTGAGGTCGGCGTCCCGGCCGCGCAGCTTCGGCGCGACCGCGAGCAGATGTGCCGCCCGGCGGGCGAGATCGTTGTAGAGGTCGATCGCCGTGACGGCCGCCGTCGCATAGGCCGTGCAGAGCGCGCTCATGAACACGGTCTCGCCCTCGAGATGCTGCGGCGCCTTGCGCAGCGCACCGCGTGACAGATGCGCCGCGAGCAGCGGCACCGGCGCCGGCCAGCGAAGCTGGTGGGCGAGGACCGCGTCGGCGAGCCACAGCGGCAGCAGCCCCTCGTCCGGAAGGACACGTCCGCTGGCCGCGATGATCTCCGCCGCGGCGAGCACCGGCATGGCGTGCGCCCGCTTGGTGTGGCGGCCGGCGAGCTCGACGATCTCGATCGGCAGCGAGTTGAGGGCATGGCCGAGCGAGGGCGCCACGACCCAGATCCACTCCTTCTCGTCACTCGTCGCCCGTTCGCCGAGCCGGCGCCAGGCGTCGAGAATGCGGCCGCCCGGCCCGGGGTCGTCGCCCGGCTTGCGCAAATACCAGTGGTCGCGCAGCGTCGCTTCATCCTCGGTGCGCCCGCCCTGGCGCGCGAGCGCCGCCGCGCAGGAGAGCGCGAGGCGCTGCCGCCACAAGAGGCCGAGCTTGTGCTCATCGCGGGCGATCGGATGCAGCGCCGCCAGCGCTGCGCCGGCGTAAAACACGGCTTCCGTGACGGTGTCGGGCGGAGCACGCCGCCGCAGCCAGGATGGCGCCGGCGCGAACGTCGGCGGGGGCTCGGGGAGGATTCGCGCGTGCGTGGCCATGCCGGAGCATGATTCAGCGCGGCGCTTTTAGCAATGGATTTCGCATCAAACCGCCGCGCCCGTCGGCAAATAACTACGTCCGATAATCTTGCATTATCGGACGTTTTTGATCATACTCGGCGAAACGACGATTTCAGGCACCGGCCCCCTGAATTGGGCTTTCCAGCACGGCTGCGCAGACCATGGCGGCCCCGTGGCGCTGCGCACCGCCCGCCAGCGTCGTCCTGAGCGGCTTCGTCGCCTAGGGGCGACGGGAATGCGGTGCGGTCCGGTGCAGCGCCAGGGGTGCTCGTAACCGAGCCGCGTCTCCCGGCCAAAATGTCGGGGTTGGAACTGGCGTATGGATTACTTTGTATTGACGTATGGATAATGCTATCCATACGTCACAGGAGACGACGATGACCCTGCAGATTCGCGATCAGCGCGCGCGCGAGCTTGCCAAGAAGCTCGCCGCCAAACGCAAGGTGACTATGACAGAGGCCGTCGTCCAGGCGCTCGAGGGCGAATGGCGCCGCGAGGCGGAGCAGGAACCTTTGGCCGCCCGGCTCAAGCGGATCGCCGACGACCTCGCGGCCCAGGCCGGACCCAACCGGCGCACCATGACCAAGGACGAGGTCGATGGCATGTGGGGCCATTCCTGATGTTCATCGACACCTCGGTGATCGTCGCCCTGCTCGCCAGAGAGTCGGACGCGGATCGCTTTGCGGCTGCGATCGCCGAGGCTAAGGCCCGCTTCACCTCCGGCCTGGTGGTGCTGGAAGCCTCGATGCGGCTGTCCACCATGCTCGACCTCGACCCGGTGCTGGTCGAGACTCGCATCCAGGCGCTGCTCGAGGAGGCCAGGATCGCGATCGTGCCGATCAACGGCAGCATCGCCACCAAGGCCGTGGCCGCCTTCGCGACCTATGGGAAGGGGCGCGGCCACCCGGCCCAGCTCAACCTCGCCGACTGCATGTCGTATGCCTGCGCCCAGGCCTATCGCGTGCCGCTCCTATTCAAGGGCCAGGATTTTGCCCGGACCGACATCCAAGTGGCCTGACCCATGACCCGGCCGCCGAACGCAGGCGCTCCCGACAACCGGCAGGACTCCTCTGCCCTTCCGCCTGCGATCGCGCCGCTGCCGGGCGATGAAGCCAGCCTCCCGGCGCGTCTGGAGCAGCTCGCCGACCGGGCGCGCGACTACATCAAGGCGTCGAGCGCCGAGAACACGCGGCGCGCCTATGCGGCCGATTGGCGGCACTACAGCGCCTGGTGCCGGCGCCAGAACCTTGACCCCCTGCCCCCGCAGCCGCCGACAATCGGGCTCTACATCACCGCCTGCGCGTCCGGCCAGGCCGGACCAAAACCCGACGCGGTCTCGACGATCGAGCGGCGGCTGTCGGCGCTGACCTGGCACTTTCGCCAGCGCGGCCTCGCCTACGATCGCGATGATCGGCACGTCGCGACGGTGCTTGCCGGCATTCGCCGCACCCATGGCCGGCCGCCGGTCAAGAAGGAGGCCGTCCTGCCGGAGGACGTCATCGCCATGCTCGAGACGCTCGATCGCGGCACCCTGCGGGGCCTGCGCGACCGCGCCATGCTGCTGATCGGCTTCGCCGGCGGTTTGCGACGGTCCGAGGTCGTCGGACTCGATGTCGGTCCGGAGCAGACAGACGACGGCAGCGGCTGGGTCGAGATCCTCGAGGACGGCGCCGTTGTCACGCTGCGCGGCAAGACCGGCTGGCGTGAGGTCGAGATCGGCCGCGGCTCCTCCGACGCCACCTGCCCGGTCGTCGCCCTGCAGACCTGGCTGAAGCTCGCGCGGATCGGCCACGGGCCACTGTTCCGCCGGGTTCGTGGTCGTGGGAAAGACGTCGGGCCGGACCGGCTGACCGACAAACAGGTCGCGCGGCTGGTCAAGGCTGTTGCCCTCGCCGCCGGCGTCCGTGCCGATCTCCCCGAAGGCGACCGGAAGGGGAAATTTGCCGGGCATTCGCTGCGCGCCGGCCTCGCGACGTCGGCCGAGGTCGACGAGCGCTACGTCCAGAAGCAGCTTGGCCATGCCAGCGCCGAGATGACCCGCGGCTACCAGCGCCGTCGCGATCGGTTCCGGGTGAACCTGACCAAGGCGGCTGGTCTGTGACAACGGCGTCGTCGCGGTCCGGAACATGAGGGTCACGCGGCCTCGATATCGGTTTGCGAAAAATCGCCGCCTTTGAACATCAACGGCTGGTCTCCGGTCGCCGGATTGCCCTTGGCACGCAGATCGCGGCAGAGCTGAACGCCGATCTCGACCAAAGACGGGTTGCCCTGTTCGTGGGCAAGCTCGTGGACGAGCGCCGCATGCCCCGCCTCGGTGAGACCGGTCCTTTTCAGGTCTGCGACCTTGCGGACGAGCGCGTCGGTCTCCGGATTCTTGATGTGGAAGGCCATCTCCCGTCTCTGTAGACCGAATCGCGTATCGGTATATAGCTCCAAGGATATACCGCAAAAGTGGCCAGCAATCGAGCCGGATGGGAGGCGAACGATCCGCGTTGCAACTCAATTAACCCTCCATTTCCGGCAGAATCCGGCGAACACGCGCTCGATATTCGGGGCTGTCAGATCGATGTTTCTCTCCCTCGCCCAGCGCCGGAACGCATTGGCCACGGCGTCGATATCAGGGGTCGGCTTCGGCGCGTGCTCTCGGACGACGGCCGCCCATGGGCCGTAGCTGATCGAGCCCTGTGCCGGGAAGGTCAGCGTGACAACCGCGGCGGGCGCCGCATTTTCTGGTTCGCCGGACTTTGCGAGGGCGAACAGCGAGCGGCTGAGATGCAGCTTTCCGTCCCTGCCCCGCTGCACCAGGGTCCGCAGATAGGCCCCCGGCTTGGCGACGACGCCCGCACTTGAGCGCTGCACGGTCAGAGCGACCGCCGCGGCCGCGAGATCCACGCCGAGAACACCCTGCGCCTCTTGCCAGACTTGCGGATTGATACCGACGGCGCCGCACAGCACCCGGCCGGAATCGCGCAACGCCCGCCAATTGCTGAAGGCATCCGGCGCAAAATCCTTCACCGCCGGACATGCGGACTGTACCAGCGACAGCGAGATGACCTGGGCATCTTCCCGAAGCACGTCTGAAGGGGTTCTTTGTGGTTGTTCGCTGGTTCTAGCCGAGTCAGACTTTATTTCGGGTGAATGGCCGGAGGCCATAGCTGCGGTTGAGTGTCGCGCGTTAGCGCGACTCGATTCATGGTTACTGAATCCAGAATTTGAAGGTTCGGCTGTAGTTTGTATGGGCCGAAATTTCGATATCGTGGCATCGAAATTTCTATCCTCGAATCCTTTCCCATAAAGGCTTTCGACCTCGTCGCGGAGCGCGTCCAACGCCTCGGCTTGGGTGCGAAGATCGTCGAGACCTACGGCTCTGTGCTCACGAAGGACATCAAGGCGGGCCTGAAGCCGCCCCCACGGACCCGTCAGGTTTTGTTCGATGGCGCTGACGATGAGGGACTGGATGGCCTTGCGCAGCACCGTGCGTTGGTAAGACAGCCGGCGCCACTCTCGGGCCTCGTAATCGGCCGCCTCGGCCATTTCCTGGAGTTCGGCGAACCGCGTCGCGATCGGCGATAGATCGATGCCGTAGGCCTCGACGATGTTGCCCTCGGCGTCCCGCCGCCCGCGACGCTGATAGGTCGGATGATCGCTGTAAGCGACCAGGCCGGCCTCTACGAGGCCTTTCAGGTGGTGCTTCATGGTGGAGACGCTGAGGCCGAGACTCCGCGCCAGACGGGCATTGGACGGCCATACAATGGGCGGCTGGCCGGATGTGCGCCAGTCAGCTGGCTTCGACGCTCCGAAAAGCTGGTCGAGCAGGGCGAGTTTTGCAGCCTTCAGGCCCATCGCGGCCGCGGCTCGCTTGGCGACCTGGAGCGCAGCCGTGCGCGTGACGGCAGGCACCTTTCCCTCCCGGTAGGTGCGCGCGAATTTCTCCGCGCCGAGGGTTTTTTGCGACGATCTTCGCAGGCCAGCACCAAGATTATTCATGGCTGCCTCCGCGAGCGTCGGCAGCCGCAAGATGCGGCAAGCGTGAGACCGTCCGGGCATACGCCATCGTCCGCCGTCCATGGGACGTCGTCAGGAGTGCTTTCAGCATGTCTTTGCCATCTAAGCGTCAGGCAATACAGAAACGCTCACCCAAGCCGTGCTTGCGCGTTGACAAGTGATTCGGAGAGGCCTATTGGTTTCTTCGCCAAAAGATATCCAAAGGCTCTCAGGTGGCTCGCCGCTTGGGGGCCTTTCTTTTTTTGCCGTGTGGTCGCTTACCTCTCTTGTTCGTTGCACTCAGGGTTTTGGCCCGCGATTGCCGCGGGCCGGCACCGCACCAATCAAAAAAACCCTGTCAGGTGACAGGGTTTTGCGTCTTGGTGGGGTGTTCCGTGGCGCCGTTCCCGGCGTCGAATCGTTCCATCAAGGCCGGTAGTTCGGCCCGCAAGAATTCCGCGAAGGCTTGCGCTTGCGCTTTGTCGACGACGAAGCGCACCTGTCCACCGGTGAAAACGGCCTTCCCGACCGCCCGGCCCCCGGCCGCCTCGAGTGCCACCTCATCTGCCTGCAATCGCTCTGGACCGACCGCTAATGCCGCCGTCGCGCGGGAAAACCGCTCGTCCGATGAGAGTCCGGCAACCTTGTCAGCTGCCAAGGTTCTACGGACGGTTGCTGCAGCTCGGGATTCCGCCGCCGCGAATGCCTTGACGAGCCCGCCCCACCGCGGCCTCCCCACTCTGGGAGCCCGGCCGATCAACTTGATCACGTCGGTCGGGATCGTCCTGCAGACCCCGCGCATGCGCGCCAGCTCGGCATCGTCGATGCCAAGCGCCGCCTTGATGTCGCGCGGTTTGATACCCGCCTCATCCATCGTTTGCGCAAACAGCGCCCGTTCGATCCACGACAGGTCCTGCCGCTGCCCATTTTCGATACCCTGCGCCACCACGAGATCACGGTCCGTCATCTCGACGATCAAAGCCTTGGTCGCTAGCCCGAGCTCCCTGGCCGCGCGCACGCGTCGTCGTCCATAGATCACTTGAAAGCGCCCCTCGGCCGAGGGATTGCGCCGGACCTGCACCGGCACCTTCTGGCCCTCATCGGCGATGCTGCGCTTGAAGGCCTCGAACGCCTCCTGGTCGTCATCGGGAAGACGATCCTCAAACGGCGAGGGATCAATGTGGTTTGGATCGATGTCGATCGTGCCGCCAGAGCCTGAGGCCACCAATTCCTGCAGCCGGTCGCGCTCGTCCTTGAGTTGCTGGATCGAACGTCCGGCAGCGCCGATCACGCCGGCACCGACGCGGGTCGGCCGTGCCGGGGAGGGCGGCGATACGACCGTTGCGGTCGCCGCTTCGCTGGACAGAAACTTGCTAAAATTGCCTACGATGGACTTACTCGGACTTTTGCTCATGACCGCCCCCAGCTTGTCGTGATCAGTTCGAGGATGGCCGCGTTCACCTCGTCCATCGCCTCGCGCGCGCGCCGATAGGTTTCGCGCCGGATCGCACCGGGCTCGACCTCATACAGGCTCTGCTTGGCGAGCCCCGCGGCCTCGATCGCGGTGCTGGCGATCGCGGTCGGCACCAGCACGTCGCTCCCGAACAGATGCCGCAGCAGCGTGACCATGTTCGTCTGCGGCTTATCAATCGGGTCGTGCCGGGTAATAAGGTAGTGGAAGAAATCCTGAGACAGCGCGGCTCCGCCGTTGTTCACAATCGCGATCAGGTCCGCCATCATCAAAAGGAACTGGCTCATAGACGCCACATCCAGCATCGCCGGATGGACCGTGACGATCATCCCGGTCGCCGCGTAAATCGCGCCCAGCGTGAGATAACCGAGTGATGGCGGCGTATCGACCACGATCACGTCGTAGTCCGCCTCGACCTGGTGAAACACCTCGCGAAGCCGCTCAAAGAACAGGCCGCCGGTGCCAGATTGTCGCGTCGCCAAAATCCGCGGCGTGTCATGTTCGTATTCCATGACCTCGAGGTTGCCCGGAACCAGATGAAGCCCTTCGAAGTAGGTTTCGCGGATTACATTCCTGAGCGGCACCCGTCCGTCGTCGTAGCGCAGCGCCGCATAGATTGTCTCATTCGGGCCGATGTCGATCTCCGGCTGCGCACCGAACATCGCCGATAGCGAGGCCTGCGGATCAAGATCGACGGCTAGGACGCGATAACCTTGGAGCGCGAGATATTGCGAGAGATGCAATGCGGTCGTGGTCTTGGCACTGCCGCCCTTGAAGTTGGCGATGGCGACGATTTGCAAGTGCTCACTGGCACGCCGATGGGGCAGGAAGCGCAGCGCTTCGCCCGGCCGTTCCGCCGCCATCGTCGCGCGGAGTTGGTTGATCTGCCCGAGCGTATAGACGCGATGGTTGTTCTTCTCCTGACGGTCCGGCACCGGACCGCGGCCCTCCTGAGAAAGCAGCTTCAGCGTCGACTCGGGTATGGATGTGAGCTTGGAAACTTCGTGAGTCAGGAAGGGCCGGAGCTTCTTTTTCGCCTCCGGCGGATACATGCTCGCCCGCATGCTCTGCAGCTGCGATGAGAGCAAATCGGCGTGGTGGCGAATCTTGCTACCGGCGTCGGCAGGCCGGGTGGCTTCCAGTGCGGGTTGATTCATCGGCGTCGTAGGCCCTTCTTGGCGACTCCAGGCCGCTTTGTCGGCTTCAACCCGCCAACGTAGGCCACGATTCTCCACAACCGTCCAGAGAAATGAGGTTAACAAAACCTTAACGGCGCTTGGTTGCGTTGCCGTTTCCACGCATCGAAGTCACGAAAATCGTTCGTCGTTTCAGTCAGTTGGATGGAACGCACGAAGCAATCCGCCAGCCCTCATACGCCTGTCGGATTCGACGGGCTGGCGACCCAGCATCCCTCAGCACGGGAGCCCTTCAGACCTCGTCCGACGATCGCTCTTGCGACTCACTTCACCGCCGCCTGTCGGATTCGACGGTCTGACAGGTCGAAACCCGCGTGTTCGTCTCGCCGCCTGCAACCGAAACGGCGGG